>JBAZSR010000129.1:0-10572 GCA_041662295.1 Elusimicrobiota bacterium
CCTCCCAGGACGGCGGCTCGAGGAGCCGGACCTCGGAGGTCGTCAGCGCGTTCTCCGGGTTCATCCTGCTCACGGCGGCCGCGAGCATGCCGTCGGGAGCGAAGGCGACCTGGTCGTACTTCGTCCAGCGCTCGGCGAGCTCCCCCTTCTTCTCCCAGGTCGCGGGTTCGCGCAGGACGACGGTCTCGGCCTGCACCAGCGCGAGGACCCGGCCGTCCGGGCTGAAGGCCAGGCCCGGAGTGCCGGTCCCCTCGGAACGGAGCTCGCGGCCCGATGGGACTTCCCAGAGGGAGAACCCGGTGCGCGTGCCCGCGGCCAGGAGCCTGCCGTCGGGGCTGAACGCCAGGGAGCGGATGCCGTAGGGCGACTCGAAGAAATAGGAGTGCGAGCCCTCGAGCTTGACCCCCTTCTTGAGGCGCACGGGCTTCTCCTTGGCGGGGTCGAGCAGGAAGAGGCTCTCGTCATAGGTCCCGACCGCGATGAGGCCGCCGTCCGGGCTGGCCGCGGCCTGCGTGATGTGCGAGGGGAACTCGAAGACCTCGAGAGGATGATAGGTGTCCAGGCCGTCGGCGAACATCAAGAGGAGCGACCCGTCGCTGACGAAGACCTTGCTGCCGTCGGAGCTGAAGGCCGCGCCGCCGTTCGGGATCTGGTAGTACTGTCCCTTCTGCTTGAACTTGGAGAGCCCTTGGGCGGAGTAGGACACGTTCCTGCTATCCAGGTAGGGGTTCTGCAGCCGGTTGAACTTGCTGACGGACAGGATGGCGCTGCGCTTGGGATGGAAGGCGAGGCCCACGACCTCGCCGAGGTGCCCGTTGGGGTTCTTCTCGGTCTCGTAGCGCAGGACCTCCGACTGCTTGGAGAGCATGAAATCCGGCAGGGTGGTCAGGGGCGCGGCGCAGGACGGCGACGCCAGTCCGGCGAGCAGGACGCTCAAGAGGGGCAGGACGATTCTCATGCACCCATCATACCATCTTGGGGCCGGCGGTCGCCCCGGCGGACAGGGACGGCCCCGCTGGGCTAGACCGGCACGACTTTGATGGGGTGGCTGAGCTTCTGTCGGAGCACGCCCTCGATGGCGGCCAGGGTCCCGGCCCCGGCGCTCGGGCAGCCCCGGCAGGCGCCGTGGTAGACGATGTAGACCTCCACGCCCTCGGGCGTGTCCTTGAGATCCACGAGCTCCACGTCCCCGCCGTCGGCCGCGAGCATGCCGCGCACGGCCTCGTCGAGGACCTTCTCCACGGCCTTCATCTTGCGCACCGAGGTCATGGAGGAGAAGTCGTCGGTGCCGGCACCGGCGCGCATCTTCTCCTTGGCCATCTCGGCGCGGGTCTCGGCCAGGATGTCCACGAGGTAATGCCGCCTTTTCTCGTGGCCGCCGGGGGCGATGCAGGACTTGCAGAAGCCGCCGGCCTTGGTATAGTGCGTGATGTCCTCGACGGTCTTCAAGTCGTTGACGCGGATGGCGTCCTTGACCGTGCCCAGGGAGACCCGGCCGCACTCGCACACGATGGTCTCGGTCTCCAGGGAGGCGAGGTCCACGCCCTTGTAGAGCGAGACCGCCTTCTTGATGACGTCGTAGGCCATGACGCTGCAGTGCATCTTCTGCGGGGGCACGGCCGGCTCGTCGGGCTTGTCCCTCAGGGCCTTCTCGACCTCGAGGTTGGTGATCTTCGAGGCCTCGTTCACGGTCCGGCCCACGCAGAGCTCGGCCATCATGTCCGAGGAGGCGATGGCCGTGCCGCACCCGAAGCTCTTGAACTTGGCGGCCTTGATGACGCTCGCGGCGTCCACGACCCAGTAGAGCCGCACCGCGTCCCCGCAGGCCTCGGCCCCGTGGTCCGCGACCACGAGCTTCCCGCCCAGCGCCGCCGCCTCGGCCTCCGTGATCTCCCCCCGGTGGCGCGGGTTGTCCATCCGTTCTGAGACCTTCTTGGAATAGTGCTCCCAGAGCGCGCCGCCGATGAGGTCGTCTTTGGACATGGAGAATCTCCTAATAAGTGGAGGAAATGGAACGAAGGCGCTGGACCGCGCCCCGGAAGACCCGGATGGTCTCATCGATCTCGGCCTCGGTCGTGAACCTCGAGAGGCTCATGCGGATGCCGGTGTGGGAGAGCTCGGGGCCCGCGCCGATGGCGGAGATGATGGGGCTGGCCTCCAGGGACTCCGAAGCGCAGGCGCTGCCCGTGGAGGCCGCGATGCCGGCCTTGTTGAGGTCCCAGAGGAGGGCCTCGCCTTCGACCCCGCGCACGCTCAGGAAGACCGTGTTGGGGACCCGGAGCTCCCGCCGGCCCACCACCATGGTGTCGGGCAGGGAGAGGAGCCCGTCCTCAAGCTTGTCCCGCAGCCGTCGGACCTCCTTGTCCTCGTGCGCGAGATTCTGGACCGCCAGCTCCATGGCCAGGCCCATGCCCACGAAGCTCGCGACGTTGACCGTGCCGGCCCGCTTGTTGGCCATCTGCTCCCCGCCGTGCAGGAGCGGCGGGAGCTTGAGCCCGCGCCGGACGAAGAGCCCGCCCACGCCCTTGGGGCCGTGGAACTTGTGGCCGCTGAAGGTGAGGAAGTCCACCGGGACCTCCTGGACGTCGACATCCACCTTGCCGATGGCCTGGACCGCGTCCGTGTGGAAGAGCACGCCCGCGTCGCGGCAGACCTCGGCGATCTCCTTGACCGGGAAGAGGATGCCCGTCTCGTTGTTGGCCCACATGACCGAGACCAGGGCCGTGCGTGGCGTGATGGCGTCGGCCACGGCCTTGGCCTCCACGCGGCCGTCATGGTTGACCGGCAGGAAGGTCACCTTGGCGCCCAGGGACCGCAGGAAGCGCGCCGTGTTGGCCACGCAGGGGTGCTCCACCGAGGTGGTGATGATGTGGTCCTTGGCGCCGGTGCGGATGAGGTCGAACCAGACGCCCTTCAAGACCGTGTTGTTGCCCTCGGTGGCGCAGCCGTTGACGATGACGTCGTCCTTGTCCGAGGCGTTGATGCCCGCGTAGAGGCGGTTCATGGCGGCGCGCAGGGCCGGGTGGACCTCGGTGCCGAACCGGTGCAGCGAGTTCGGGTTGCCGTACTGGCCGCAGAAGAAAGGATCCATCGCCTGCCGGACGAGCGGGTCCACGATGGTCGTGGCGTTGTTGTCGAGGTAGATCCGTTCCATGGTCAGAGGAGTGCCAGTCCCCGAGACATCACCTTTTCAAGGCAAGGTCATGGGCTCGGGCACTGGCACCATTATACTTTTGATACCATAGTGGGGAAAAGGATTCATCCCCATGAAGCTCTCCGAGACCACCCAGCGCTATGCCCTGGGCCTGGCGCGTCCGCGGTCCTCCTCCCCCGCCCCCGCGGACAGGCAGGCCCAGGCCCTGATGGCGAAGCTCCTCAGCATGGGCGCGGCCGGGTGGCCTGAGCGGATGACCCTGCGCACCGGGGACCTCCCTGCCGGGTGCGTGCCCTGCTTGAAGGGACGGGCCAGCAGCGTCAGCCTCACGACCCTCTGCAACCGCGACTGCGCTTTCTGCTTCAACCCCCTGCCCAGGCTCGACGACCTCAGCGTGCACGGCCGGGCCGCGCGCTCCAACGTTGAGGCGGGCCGCATCCTGGCGTCCCTGGCCCCGGCCAGCGTCGGGATCAGCGGCGGGGAGCCCCTCCTGCGTCCCGAGAAGACCCTGCGCCTCGTCCGCGAGGTGCGAAGGAGGCTCCCGCGGGCATGGATCGACCTCTACACCAACGGAGACCTGCTGACCCGGGACCTGCTCGGCCGCCTCAAGGCTTCAGGAGTCGGGTCGCTGAGGGTCAATCTCGCGGCCAGCGGGTACGCGACGCGGCCCGTGGACCTGGCCCTGCCCTATTTCCCGGACCTCGCGGTCGAGATCCCGGCGCTGCCCGGCCACGAGGCCAGGCTCCGGACGCTCATGACCCGGCTTGAACGCCTTGGGGCGCGCCATCTCATCCTTCACGAGCTCTTCTGTTCGGGCCAGAACGCGGAGCGGCTGAGGAAGGCCGGACTCCTTCGGAGCGCTCCCCCTCCCCCGCTTTCAGGCCTCACCTGGTCCGGATCGCGGGAGAGCGCCGCGACCTGCCTGAGGCTCCTGGGCTGGGCCCTCGAGCGCCGCCTGAGTCTCGGGGTCTATTTCTGCTCCACCGGGACCCAGTCCTGGATCGCTGAGAAGGCGCTCCGGTCGCGCCAGGGAGGCCGTCCATGCCGGAAGAGGACCGCTCGGGACTGACGATCGACGAGCTCATCGGGGAGGCCATGGCCCGGTCCGATGATTGGGCTATCCCCGAGCTCAAGCGCCGCCGCGGAGAGGCCCTGCCCGGGCTCATCGATCTGCTCAACGACAAGACCTTTCCCAAGCGCTGGTGGGTGGCGCACGCCCTGGGGCTCATGGGCGACCCGGCCGTCGTGCCTCCGCTGCTCGCGGCTCTCGCCGAGGATTCCGAAATCTCCCCCTGGGCTGTCTGGGCCCTGGCGGACCTGAGGGACCCCAGGGCCGTGGCTCCCCTGACCGCCGCGCTGGCGAGCAAGAGCGTTGAGACCCGCGAGCGCGCGGCCCAGGCCTTGGCTGTCTTCGGCAACAGCGGCAGCGTCGAACCTCTTTGCGGCCTCCTGCTCCGGGACCCCTCCTGGTACGTGCGCTGCAAGGCTGCCGACGCCCTGGCCATGCTCAAGGCCGCTGCCGCGGTCCCGGCCCTCACGAAGGCGCTCGAGACCGACATGGAGGATTGGGAGAACGTGGTGGATTCGGCGGCCTCGGCCCTGGCGGACATCGACGCCCCCCTCTCCCTCAAGCCCCTGGTCGCGGCGCTCGGCAGGCCCCGGCTCCAAGGGAGCCACGATTCGCTGGTCTTCTCCATCGCCAGGCTCTGCAGGCACGACCAGGCATCCGTGGTCGCCGGCCTTGAGAGCCCGTCCGAGGAGGTCCGGTGGGGCGCGGCCGAGGCGCTCGCGGCCTCCGGAGACGCGGCCGCTGTGCCGCCCCTGCTGGAGCACCTCAAAGACCCTTCCCGCCACGTCCGCGGCGCGGCCCGGGACACCTTGAAGGCCATCGCCAAGCGGGGCGTCAAGGTCGAACTGCCCCGCCGGTCCTTCCAGGAGGCGGCCAGGGACGCGGCGTGCTTCCTGATGGGGAATTACTTCATCGCGCCCGGCACCGAGGGCTTCAGCGCCTACAGGACCGGCATCTTCGTCCACATCCTGTTTTCCATCTCGGTCTGCATGGGGGCGCTCATCCTGGCGACCGAGGTGTTATTCCGCTCCCCGGCCTTCGGGGCCTCCGCGGGAGGGGTCGCGGTCTTCCTGCTCTGGGGCGCCGGGGTCTGGCTGGGGGTCCTGAGCCACTACAACCCGCTCATCACCCTGGCCGCGATCGTCGGCACGGTCCTGCTCTCGAAGACCGCGGGAGGCACGGTCGGTCTGGGAGCCCTGGCAGGGATCGTCGGCCATGCCGTGTCCTTCGGCCTCGTGCGCCTGCTGCACCTGGCGCGAAGCCGCTGCTGTGGGGAGTGATCCCTGCGGCCCCTGTCAGGGGGCGAGGCACCAGCGGCCGTCTTCCATGGCCCAGCGCTCCGTGCGCTCGACCGCCGACCCCTCAGCAAGTGTCCAGCGGCCCGAGATGAGGACGCTGCCGTCTTGGACCGCGGCGGAGAGGATCTCGAAGGTCGCGCCGGCCTCTGTCTGCGGGTCCTCGGAAGCCCGTTCCACGAACCCGGCCTTGCTCCCGTTGTAGGGCGGCCCCTCCCGGGAGGCTGAGCAGAGGCACGAGTCGAAAACGTCGTCGAACTCCCCTTGGCGCATGAGCTGGTGGCAGAAGCCGAACTGCTCCTTGGCGCTCTCGGCCAGGAGGGTCTCCTCGCTCGGCGGGGTCTTGGACGCCGGCGCCTTGGCCGGCTCCGGCGCTTGGGCCTCCGGGTGCTCCTCTCCGACGAGCTTGACAGCCACGGCGTTCGGGATACCCGGCAAAGACAAGGACGGCGGCCCGGCTTCAGGAGCCGGGCTCATGACCGGCTTTGCCCGGGCCTTCTTCTTGCGGCCCCAATCAGGCCGGGCTTCCGGCGCTGCAGGAGGTGGGGCGGCGGTCTGATCCCCGGAGGCGGGGACCTTGCGGCGGCGCGCTTTGGCCGGCGCTGGACCGGAGGGAGGATTGGAAGCGGGGCTTGCCGGCGGCAGGACCGCGGGGACAGGGGCCTGGGCCGGCTCTGGAGGCGGCGGTTCCGCGGCCGGGACCTCGGGGGCGCCGGCCTTCCGGCCCTTGATCAGCAGATAGGCCGTGGCGGATCCTCCGAGGACCGCGCAGACGGCGGCGAAGACCGCGGCCTTCTTCATCGCGCTCCATCCGCCGGAAGCCTTGCCTCCGGCAGGCATCGGCGTGACCGCGGGCTGGACGGCGGGCGATGGCGCCGATGCCGCAGGGCCTGGACCGGGGACCGGGGCTTGCGCCTGCCCGATCCGGCCCATGCCCCCGGGCCTTGGGCCCCCGCCGCCCATCTTCGCCCCCCCCATCGGTGGGGCGCCCGCCGCGGGGACCGCCATCGGAGGCTTCCCCGGGGCCGCGGGGGGAGCCGCGGGTTTGGCGTCCAGGCGGCCGCCGCACCGGCTGCAGAAGGCCGCGTCCTCGGGATTGCCGCTGCCGCAAGCAGGGCACTTGAGCGGCTGGGATGGCGGCTTGAGGAGCGCCTCCCTCAGCTCGTCGTAGTTGACCGCCGGCTTCCAATCCTCCGACCGCTGGGACCCGGCCGGGCAGACCAGCGATTCCCCCCCGAAGCCGGGCTGTCGGAGCAGCTCAGCGGACTCGATCGGGCCCTGGATGGTCTTGCCGTCGTAATAGAAGAATCTCACGTCGAGACCCAGTGTACGGGAGGGATGCTATATATTTATTTCAGGGAGAGACCGAACTCGTAGCCCTTCTTCAGGGCCCGGGCGTTGAGCTCCTCGGTGCCCTTGGGCACCGAGAGCAGCACGGCCTTCTCCACCGCGGCGTAGGAGAGCAGGTCGGTCGTTCCAGCGAAAAAACCTGTCATGACGATGTTGAGGACCAGGCGCCGGCCGAGTTCCTCCGCGATGCGCGTCGCCGGGATGCCGAGGGTCCGGGCCCCGGCCGGGAGGCTCGCGTCCGGGTGGACCAGCTCGCTCTCGTGCAGGACGAGGCCGCCGGGCTTGAGGGTGGGAGCGAAGAGCTTGTAGGCGTCCGGCGACATCAGCACGAGCACGTCCGGGTTCTTCACGTAGGGGTAGCCGATGGGCTCGTCCGAAACGATGACCTGGGCGCTGCACGCGCTGCCCCGGGCCTCGGGGCCGAAGGCCTGGATCATGACCGCGTGCTTGCCGTCGTGGATGGCCGCGGCCTTGCCGATGATGCCGCCGCAGAGGATGACGCCCTGCCCGCCCAGCCCTCCGACCCGGATCTCAGTCCTCGGCATGTCCCGCTCCCTGGTAGTCCTCGAGCACGCTGGAATAGTGGCGGTTCATGGCGTCGAGCCAGGTCGGCCGCTCGCGGTCCACGAACTTGCCGCAGAGGATGTCGCCCTGGAAGGTCAGGGCGGCGTCCCGGGCGTCCGCGCCGTCCTTGATCGTGCTCCGCTCCTTATAATACTTCACCTGGTCCACGCCGTCGCCGAGCTTGTTCCGGCGCGAGTAGAGGGTCGGGCAGGGGGCCAGGATCTCGATGAAGGAAAACCCACGCTTGGCCAGCGCCTCCTTCATGGAGCGGATGAGCTGGCGCACGTGGAACACGGTCCAGCGCGAAACGTAGACCGCGCCGCAGGCCTCGGCAAGGAAGGGCAGGTTGAACGAGGGCTCGAAGTTGCCGTAGGGCATGGTCGTCTGCGTCGCGCCCAAGGGCGTGGTCGGCGCCACCTGCCCTCCCGTCATGCCGTAGGTGCCGTTGTTGACGCAGATGACGGTCAGGTCCATGTTGCGGCGGGCGGCGTGCACGAAGTGGTTGCCGCCGATGGCGAAGAGGTCGCCGTCTCCCGAGTAGACCACGACCTTGAGGTTCGGGTTGCCGAGCTTGAGTCCCGTGGCGAAGGGGATGGCCCGGCCGTGGGTGGTGTGGAAGGAATCGAGGTTCATGTACCCGGCCACGCGGCCCGTGCACCCGATGCCCGAGACGATGGCGACCTTGTCGAGGTCCAGCGCCGACTCGGTCAGGGCCCGGGCGAAGCAGTTGACCGTGGAGCCGATGCCGCAGCCGGGGCACCAGATGTGGGGCAGGCGGTCCTGCCGCAGGTAGGGGAGGACGGGGTTGACGGGCTGGCCGCTCATCGGGGCGCCCCTGTCCCGGCCGGCACGCCCTTCGAGGCGTTCACGATCGCGTCGACGATGACCCCGGGCTCGTGCACCGTCCCGCCCGCGTGAGGCACCGAGACCACGCCGCAGCGGCCGGCCGCTGCGCGCTCGACCTCGAGGACCATCTGCCCCATGTTCAATTCCGGGACCACGAAGCTCTTGATCCGGCCGGAGAGCTCGCGGATCAGCGCGTCGGGGAAGGGCCAGGCGATGACGAGGCGCAGGTGGCCGACCATGAGCCCCCTGTCCCGGGCCTCCTCGACCGCGGCCTGGGCCACGCGCGAGGTGATGCCGAAGGAGACGACAACGACCTGCGCGCCCTCGGTCCCCTCCTGCCGGACATCCACGAGCTCGTGCTTGCGGAGCCGGATCTTGTTGACGAGGCGCTCGACCAGCTTCTTCTGGGACGCCGGATTGAGGACCGGATAGCCGCGCTCGTCATGGGTGAGGCCCGTGATGTGGATGCGGTGCCCGTCCCCGGCCTTGACCAGGTCCGGCACCATGTCGGGGCCGGTCTCGTAGGGCTTGTACGCGCCGGGCTTCTTCTTGGACCAGCGCCGCTCCGCCACCTCGATGGCCGTGGACTCGGGGATGACGACCTTCTCGGTCATGTGGCCCACGACCTCGTCCATCATGAAGAAGACCGGGACCCGGAAGGTCTCGGCGAGGTTGAAGGCCCTGATCATCAGGTCGAAGCATTCCTGCGGGGAGTTGGGGCAGAGCGCGATGACCTCGTAGTCTCCGTGCGAGCCCCACTTGGCCTGCATCATGTCCGCCTGGGCCGGCAGGGTCGGCAGGCCCGTGGAGGGACCGCCCCGCTGGACGTCCACGATCACGCAGGGGACCTCGGCGATGGCGGCCAAACCGACGTGCTCCATCATCAGGGAGAGGCCGGGGCCCGAGGTCACGGTCATGGCCTTCTTGCCGGCCCAGACCGCGCCCTGGATGGCGATGGAGGAGGCGATCTCGTCCTCCATCTGGATGAAGATCCCGCCGATGTGCGGGATGCGCTGGGCGAAGCGCTCGACCACCTCGGTCGAAGGGGTGATGGGGTAGCCCGCCACGAACCGGCACCCCGCGGCGAGAGCCCCCTCGCAGGCCGCGTGGTCTCCGTCCATGAAGTGGACGCCCGTGAGCACTCCTTTGGGATCGGCCTTCATCTTCCCCCCGCCTTGCCGAGGTCCTTCAGCCGGACCCCGAAAATGGCGAAATCAGGGCAGTAGAGCCCGCACATGTCGCACCCCACGCAGGCCTCGGGCTTGGCGAGCACCGGGTAGTGGTACCCCTTGGCGTTGAACTCCTTGGCGAAGGCGAGGCATTTGGCCGGGCAGAAGTCGATGCAGTAGGAGCAGCCCTTGCACACCTCGATCCGGACGAAGACGGTGCCCTTGGCCTTCGCCGGAGGGTTCTCGCTCATGGCGACGCATTGTACTACATTTCCGGCCGGACGGCCGTTGACGGCCGTCGTGTTCCTCCAGCGGATAAATTGATACAATCAGCGGCGGCGGAGAAGGACCAATCATGACCGGACGAGGAGGCAGCATGCAGAAGAAGATCACCGTGGTGGGCGCCGGCAACGTCGGCGCGACGCTGGCCCAGAGGCTGGCGGAGATGGAGCTCGGCGATGTGGTGCTGATCGACATCCCTCAGCTCGACGGCATGCCCCAGGGCAAGGCCCTCGACATGCTCGAGTCCGGTCCCGTCATGGGCTGCGACGCCAAGGTGACCGGCGCGACCTCCTACGACGCCACCGCCGGGTCCGACGTGGTGGTCATCACGGCCGGCATCCCGCGCAAGCCCGGCATGAGCCGGGACGACCTCCTCAACACCAACGCCGGCATCGTCAAGGCCGTGACGGCCGAGGTCGCCAAGCATAGCCCCGACGCCATCCTCATCATCGTCTCCAACCCCCTCGACGCCATGTGCCTCGTGGCCATGAAGACCTCCAAGTTCCCCCGCCACCGGGTGCTCGGCATGGCGGGCATCCTCGACTCGGCGCGGATGCGCTCCTTCATCGCGGAGGCGCTCAACGTCTCCATGGAGTCGGTCCACGCCACGGTGCTCGGCGGCCACGGGGACACCATGGTCCCCCTCCCCCGCTTCTCCACGGTGGCGGGCATCCCGGTCACGGAGCTCCTCCCCGCGGAGCGGATCGCCAAGATCAACCAGCGCACCCGGGACGGCGGCGCCGAGATCGTCAAGCTCCTCAAGACCGGCTCGGCCTACTACGCCCCCTCGGCGGCCACGGCGGAGATGGTCGAGTCCATCATCAAGGACAAGAAGAAGATCCT
>JBAZSR010000130.1:0-10535 GCA_041662295.1 Elusimicrobiota bacterium
GCGGCTGGGCGTCTTCGGCATGTCCATGGGCGCCGCGGTCGCCATCCTGTCCATGCCCAAGCATCCCGAGGTCAAGGCCGCGGTCTTCGAAAGCCCCTTCCCGGACTACAGGAACGTGGTGCGGCGCTGGGCCTGGAACAACCTGCGCATCCCCTACTTCCCCCTCATACTCGCCACCCTGTTCATGCTGAGACGGCGGGTCGGCATCCCGGAAGTCGACGAGTACAGCCCTATCGCCTTCATCCGCCGCATTGCGCCCCGGCCGATCTTCGTCATCGGAGGCGCGAAGGACGAGCTCATGCCCCAGGAGGACGTCGCGGCCCTCTACGAGGCCGCCGGACAGCCCAAGAGCCTCTGGATCGTGCCCGAGGCCGCCCACGGCGAGTGCCGGGCCAAGGCCCAGCTCGAATACGAGGAGCGCGTGGCCTCGTTCTTCAGGGCGCACCTGTGAAGGTCCTCCGCCGGCCCGACGCGATGTCGGCGCTCGCGGACTCCTGGCGCCGGAAGGGACTGGCCGTCGGCTTCGTGCCCACCATGGGCGCCCTGCACGCGGGGCACCTCTCCCTCATCCGCCTGGCCAGGGAGACCTGCGGCCGCGTCGTGGTGTCGGTCTTTGTCAACCCGGCCCAGTTCGGCCCCAAGGAGGACCTCTCCCGCTACCCCCGGCCCTTGGCCTCGGACCTGCGGCTCTGCCGGCAAAGCCGCGCGGACGCGGTCTTCCACCCCTCCCCCGCGGCCATGTACCCTCCGGGCTTCGCCTCGTTCGTCGAGGTGGAGGGCCTCTCGGAGCGTCTCTGCGGGGCGAGCAGGCCGGGCCATTTCCGCGGGGTGGCCACCGTGGTCCTCAAGCTCTTCAGCATCGTCCGCCCGGACCTGGCGTTCTTCGGCGAGAAGGACTACCAGCAGCTCGTCGTCATCCGGCGCATGGTCCGGGACCTCGCTCTCCCGGTCCAGGTCATCGCCTGCCCCACCCTGCGCGAGCCCGACGGGCTGGCCATGTCCAGCCGCAACGCCTACCTCGGGCCGCAGGAACGCGCGCTTGCGCCCGGCATCCACGCGGCCCTGGCCCTGGCCGCCCGGCCCCCGGCGCGGCGGGAGGTCCGCCCGTCCCCGGCCCGCCTCCTCGCCGAGGCCCGCCGCCGCATCCTGGGCATCCCCGGAGCCGTCATCGATTACGTCGCCCTCGCGGACCCCGAGACGCTCCTTCCTCCGAAGGCGCTCAAGCCCGGCCAGAGGCTCCTGGCCGCCGTCCGGCTCGGAGGGACCCGTTTGATTGACAATGTTACCATCTCTTGATAAGCTTCCCGCATGACGAGCAAGAAACGCCGACGATTCTGGATCGACCCCCCCGTCCAGGCGCACATGCTCCTGACCGTGCTGGTCCTGGTCACGGCCAGCGTCCTGCTCGTCTCCTACAGCATGGTGCGGGGCCTCGAGTCCGCCTTCGCCCAATCCGGCCAGCTCTTCCACCCCATGAGCTGGTGCGGCCAGAAGATGCGCCTGCCCATGGCCCTGAGCATGACCATCTCCATCCTGGCGAGCGGGATCATCGCCCTGGTCTGGTCCCACCGGTTCGCCGGGCCGCTGCGGGTGCTGGCCGCGGCCATCGAGCGCCTGAAGGCCGGCGACCTGACGGGCACGATCCGGGTGCGCGACAACGACGCCCTCAAGGAGATCGTCGACGATTTTTCCGAGATGCAGGCCAGCCTCCGCCGCAGGCTCGCCGCAGACCGGGCCAAAGCCGAGGCCGCCGCCGCCAAGGCGGCCGCGGCGGCCGGTAAGCTCGGCAACGACCACCCGGCGGCCGCCGAGCTTGAGGCCGTCATCCGGGACATCAAGGAGCTCTGCACGGGATACCGCCTATGAAAACACGCGTCTGCCTTCTCGCCATGATCGCCGCGGGCCTGGCCGCCTTCGCCCACGCAGGCCCCCGGCCCGCCTCCTCCGCGGTCCCCTCCGATCCCGAACTGCAGACGCAGCAGGAAGCCGCGCCAGCCCCCCAGGAGGAAGCCCCTGCCCCTTCCCAGGAGATCTTGCCCCCGGAGCGGGAGGCCGCGAACTGGGCCTCCAAGACCCTCGGAGCCGAGACCTTCGACCTCCTCGTCGGACGCCGCTACCTCGTGATCCAGGGCCCGACGGACGCCCCGCGGCTCCAGGACGGCCAGTGGGAGGCCCTCAAAGAGCTCGGACGGCACGGCATGGCGGCCCAGGAATTCGCGGAGGCCTACGCCCGCTACGCTTCCGGCAACCCTCCGGCGCCCGCGGGCGCGGCCCTCGAGTTCGCCTCGCTCCTCAACCTCCCGGACAGCGGGCTGATGACTCCCGGCCTCCGATCAGCCGCCCGCATCATCATCGCGGCGCACGAGGAGTTCAACAGCCTGGACCCCAAGGCCCTGTCCGCCAACGACGGGACGACGCTCTACGAGACGCCCTGGGGCGACGCCTTCGCGGCCAGGACGCGCGCCGACCTCTCCCTTGAGCCCGAGAGCCTGGCGGACGCCTTCTTCGACGAGCACTTCGCGGCGGTCCGGCCCAACGAAGCCGCGGTCGACCATTTCAAACGCCACATCCTCGCGGTCCACGGCAGGGACCTCGGCTCGGCCGTGGAGGCCGACGCCCGCAACGCAAGCCTCTCTCAGGACCTGCGAGGCTGGATCGCTAAGTACCTCGCGGACCAGCGCCGGCTCGCGGCCCTCGAACGCTACACCGCCGCTTTCGCCAAGCTCGACCTCAAGCAGGGCCTGGGCCGCCAGATCGCCGAGCTCGCCTCCGCGGCCAGGTCCCTGGTCGACCACCCCGACTTCGTCGACGCCCTGCAGAGCAAGCGCGGCCGGGCCGTGCCTGCGCCGGATCTGCCCCGGACGCGGCTGACCTCGGCCGGGCTCCACCTTCACCAGCCCGTCCGGCTCGAGCGCCACGAGCTCGGCGACACCGCGGTCCTGACGGCCGGCTACTGGATCGATGGGCTCGCCGAAGGCGAGAGCGCCGAAGTCGCGGAGACCACCTTCGCGGACTACGGCAAGGACGGGTTCGGCGGGCTCGAGACCCGCCGGGTCCGCAGGGCCAACGGGGGCCTCTACGCGATACGGAGGGAGCTCCCCATCCGCGAGGCCCGTCCCTTCACCTTCCGCCTCATCGTCAGCGGGGACGGCACCAACACCCTCTCGGAGAAGGCCCCGGTCGCGGTCTCGGACGCCTTCGACCGCGCCCTCGACGCCCTCGCGGCCGCGGACGCCGCGGCCCTCGACTGCCGGTTCAAGGAGGCCGACGAGGCCTACGCCGCCTTCACCGGCGTGTTCGCCGAATCGGCCAAAGCCAAGAAGCAGTACGCCGACCTCGTGGCCGCAGCCGCCAAGCGACGCTCCGAGGCCCAGAAGAACGCCGCCGTCCTCGCCAAGCTCGAGGAGGCCATCGCCTCCTCCCGGGCGGACCTCTCCCCCGAGAAGTGCGATTACCAGACCTCCCGGACCGAGGCGGCGATCAAGCAGATCGCCTCCATGCCCGCGGGCTGCGACCGCTACCTGTCGGACCTGCAGTCCCAGCTCCAGACCATCCAGAAGCGGCGCGCCGACGCCGCGGCCTTCCGGGACGCCGTGGACAAGGCGCGGGACATGGAGAAGTCCTGCCAGCTCACGGGCGCCGTGGACGCCCTGGCCCAGTCCCTGGCCATCCTCGACGCCAACCCGTCGGTACGCTGCGGCTCCGTGGACGAGGCGGCCAAGAGAGTCGAGGCCGACCTGCCCGCCGCCCGCCAGGCCGCGGTCTGGGCCGAGACCCTCGCCAAGAGCATCGAGGAGGGAGAGACCCCCCCCCATCCCGGCAAGGACCCGGCCGCGGCCTCCCTCAAGACGGTCAACGCGGCCCTGGCGCGCATCCCGACTCTGCCGAACAGCCGGTGCTTCGCCAAGGAGAAGGAGGAGCTCCTCCGGATCGCCGACTCCTCGGGACTCTCCCTGACCGCGCCCGAAGACGGCGCCGCGGTCCGCCTCCTGCCGGACGACCGGCAGCTCGCGGCCGTGTCCGGAGCCGTGACGGACGAGCTCCGCAGGATCTCGGAGGCCCGCAACGCGGCCCAGCACCGCAAGGCTCAGCTCGAGCTCCCCGCGGCAGAGTCGTCCGCTCAGGCCCCTGCCGCCCAACCCAAGCCGGCCGGGAAGGCCCCGCAGATCGAGAAGCCCAAGCCCGCGCCCAAGCCTGTCCGCCGCTCCGTCAAGCGGCAGGCCAAGCCCGCCCCTGCCGCCGATGAACCGGCAGCGGACACGACGGACCAGCCGTCAACCACAAGGTGACCCCATGACCTCCCTGCGACAAGCTCTCCTCTCCGGTACGCTCCTCATCGCGGTCTGCGCCGCGGGCCGGGCCGCGGTCCCCTCGGGAGGCGAAGCCGCCCAGACATCCGCGCCGGCCGCCGCCGAAGCCTCTGCTCCGCCCTCCGCCGGGCGCAAGTCCTCTCCGGCCAGGGTTCGGCCCGCCGCCGCCAAGAGGAAGGCCGCCAAGTCCGCCGCCCCAGCCAAGCGGCCGGCCATCCAGGTGCCCGATATGGAGAAGCGCCGCCCGGCTCCTCGGACCGAGGCGGCCGCCCCCGCGGCCGCGGCCGGACTCGCGCCCCTGGGCGCGGTGACGGCGGACCAGCCCGCCGGACTCAAGATCCTGTCCGTGGTCGCCGGCTCGGAAGCCGACGCCATGGGGCTGACCCCCGGCGACCGGCTGACCCATCTATTCTCCTCCCCTGTGCGCACCCGGTCCGACATCCTGGAGAAGATGAGGGCCATGCCGGCCCAGGGACGCCTCTCCGCCGTCGTTGTCCGCGACCTGGGGACCCAATCCCTCTCGGGCAAGCCCACGCCCTTCGTCCCGGCCGCGCTCCGGGGCCCGAACGAGCTCTCCACCCACGAGATCCTGCTCAAGGAGAAACGTCTGGCCTCGGTCCACGCCGACGCCTACGCGGCGGTCGCCAACGCCCCTCCGCAGGAGTTCCGCGTCGCCGCGGGGCAGGGCCTGTGGATCCGCTTCCCCAAGGGCATCCCCTCCAGCGCCGGACCCGGCGACACCCTCCAGGCCGAGGCCACGACCGGGGTCTGCACCGATCAGAGCCTCGACTACATGAGCCTCCCCCCGAAGACGATGTTCTGGGCCAAGGTCCTCGACGCGGGCGGGCCCGCGGGGACGCACAACCTGCGGCTCTTCTTCTACAAGATGAGGCTGCCGGGCGGAAGCTCCTACCCCCTGTCCGGCCGCGTCGCGGACCTCTCCGGTACCGACCCCAGGCTCGTCAAGCTGACCCCGGGCGGCACGATCGTGATGCCCAACGACGCCGCCATCGACTCCGACGCGAAATTCAAGCTCGAGTTCATCGAGCCCGTGACCCTCGTGGAGCCCCCCTCGTTCTACGCGGCCGGAGTCGGCCTCTGGATCAAGTCCCGCGAGGATGGGCCAGGGTTCAAGATCTCCCACATCATCCCCGGCCGCGCGGCCGCGGCCGCGGGCCTCCAGCCTGGCGACGTCATCATGAGCATCGACGGCTCCAAGGCCTCGAACTTCGACTTCGCGGCCGCCGTGTCCGCCCTCTACGGCCGGCAGGAATCAGACGTGAAGATCGGGGTCGTCCGGCTCATCGAGCTCGAGTCCTCCAGGCCCAAGACCGAGACCCTCGTGCTCAAGCGGGGAGTGTCCCTGGCCTCGGGCGAGGCCCTGCCCCTGCCTCCCCCCTACGTGCGTTAGAGGGTGTGACACCCTTCACAATCCTTTAAGGAGCTCCTTAGCTTCTTTGAGGTTGTCCTCGAATTCCGCGGGGTCTTCGGGTTCCTTGACCTCGAAGATGCGGTTGAGGACCGCCTTGGCCTTCTCCTTTTCCCCAGCCTCCTGGTAGGCCTCAGCCAGGACCGCATAGGAAGCCGTGTAGTTCGGCGCTCGCTCGAAGGCGAGCTGAAGCTCCTGGAGGGACTTCTTCTTGGAGCCTCCCACGAATCCGGGCATCTGCCGGTACATCTCTCCCAGCACATGATGCGCCCCGCCGTGGTTCGGGGCGAGCTTCAAGACGGTCTCCATCTCCCGGCGCATGACCTTCACGAGGGACAGAGACTTGAAGATTCCCCGCAGCTTCCCCTGGCGTCCCACCGAGACGCCCAGCCAGTAGTGCGCCTCGGGGTTGGAGCCGTCGAGGGTCACGGCCCTCTCAAGCAGCCCCTGCGCGCGGGTGTAGGCGGCCAACTGCTCCCTCTTTTCCTCGAACCTCTCCCCGACCCTGACCATGGAGCGGCCCAGCCTCCAGAGCACCGCGGGGTCGTCGGGCCGCTGGCTCAGGAGCGCCTCAAGGCTGGTGACGCTCGCGTCGAGACCTCCCGGCTGATGCCGGTAGAGGTAGAGCCGGTCCACGGCTTCGAGCGTCGCGGCCGGGACCGGGGTCCGGGAGTCCGCGGCCAGGGCGGGAAAGGACGGGAACAGCGCCGTCAGCATGAGTCCCAGGGCAGTCAGGGGTCCGATTTTCATGGGGGATATGGTAGCATGAGAGCATGATCGCAAGAGCGAAGTGGATCTTCTGGGGCCTCGTCCTCGCCAGCGTCCTCATCATGGCAGTCCCCTCCATCGAGCTGTTGGACACCCTCCGCAGCTACCACCGGTTCCTCACTGGGTTCCAGCCCGGCACCCTGAGGCCCGTGACCGTGGACTCCCTGTTGGAGAGCCCCAGGGACAGGGAACGCCTCTCGGATGACCTCGCGCTCTCCTTCGTCGAATTCGCCCTGGCCGCGCCCAAGGCCAAGGAGGTCAAGCTTGTGGGGGATTTCACGCAGTGGGAGCGGGCCGCGGTCTTGATGCACCAGCGTCCGGGCGGCCGATGGGAGACCCTCATCCCCCTGCCGCCGGGCCGGTATCACTACCGCTTCATCGTGGACGGCAAGCCGACCCTCGACCCCAAGAACCCGGACATCGAGGCGACAGGCCTCCAGCAGGCCTGCGTCCGGGAAGTCAATTGAGGCGCCGGCGCCTCGCCTGGGGCCTGGCCCTGGGGCTCTCCCTCGCCGCGGCCCCGGCCTCGGCGTTCCTCTGGTTCGGGAGGCCCGCGAAAGCGGGGCTCCTGTGGATCCCGGCCGAATCCTTCTCCGATTGGGAGGGCCTGGCCGAGGCCCTATCGAGGCACCCGAAGCTCTCCTTCACCGCGGCCCTGACGCCCTCCATGGCCTCCCCAGGGACGCGGTCCCTGCTCCAGCCCTTCGTCGCGGAGGGCCGCTTGGAGATCGCGCTCCGCCTCGACGGAGACCCGATCCTGCCGCTCATCCACGACCACCCTACGGCGCCCCGGCCTCAGGACCCCCTCGAGCTCCTCACCGCCGGGCGCGCGGCCCACCGCCTGGCCTGGGGCGAGGTGCCGACAGGCTTCGTGCCGGCGTCCGGACTGCTCCACCCGGGGCTGCTGCCCCTCCTGCGCAGCCTGGACCCCGCCTGGGTCGCCTCCGGCGGGGCCGGACCGAAGGCCGGCCCTTGGACGGAGCACCGCGGCATGCCGATCGCGAGGTGCCGGCCGGTGCGGACCGGCGGCCGGGACCTGCTGGCGGCGGACCTCGAAGGGGGGACGACGGAGCGCGAGCTCGTCGTCATCGACGAAGCCGGAGGAGACGTGCCGGAAGGCTCCTGGCCGCGCCTGCTCCTGGTCGACCACCGGGCCAGGGGGCTCGCCAAGAGGTTCGAGCGGGTCCGCGACAGCCTCTCCCGTCTCCCGGACAGGGGAGCTCCCGAGGCTCCGGCCGGAGGGCCGTGGACCGACTGGACCGGCGAGGAGGACGCCTGGTCGCGCCGCCCGGAACAGAAGATCGCCTGGCGCCTCTACGGGGACGCCGCGCGCGCCGTGTCCGAAGCCCGCAACGCCGGAGCCGGCCCCCGTTCCGTGGCGGCCGCGACCGCCTCCTTGCGCTCTGCCCAGGCCGGGACGCTCTACCGCCGCCTCGGAGGCGCCCTCCCCGAGAAGAGCTCGGAGGCCGATCGAGAACTGCGCAAGCGCCTCATGGGCGTCTACAAGGCGCTCTCCGTGCCCGTGCCTGAGGGCCTCCTCGTCTCCGTGCTGACCTCGGCCCGGACCCCGGGACGCTCCTTCGACGCCGGGGGAGCCGTCTCCTGCCGGCAGGGCCCGAACTGGCTCTCCTGCGACAACCCGTCCTTGGCCCCTCCGGTCCGCGAGGACCCCAGGTGGCGCATCGCCGGCTTCCGCGTCCAATGGGACGACGAGAGCGTGGTCCTGGTCTATCGCCTCGGCAGGGTCGTCGCCTCCACGACCGCGGCCTGCGGCTTCGACGGCGTTCTCCTGGCCGCCTACGTCGACTTGAACGGCGTACGGGGAGCGGGCTCAACGAGACTGCTGGAGACCGCGGACGCGGACTCCATCTCCCCGGAGGATGCCTGGGAGAGCGCGGTCACCGCGGGCGGCTGGGGCTTCGCCCTGCACCGCGCCACTGCCCGCGGCCAGCCCGTGATCGAACTGCGGGGAGCCGCGACGGCCGACCCTTCCTCATCCGAGGTCAGCGTGCGCCTGCCGCGGTCCAAGCTCCGCGGCAACCCGGCCCTCTGGGGCTGGACCGTGACCGCGGCCGAGCCGGGCCCCGGCGGCGCGGCACTGCGCGGCGCGCTCGCGGACCGCGTGTTCCAGCGAAGGCTGCGCTCGCGCCGCCCCAACGCCGCGGCTGACCTCAAGCCGTCCCTCTCCGACGGCCTGCGCCTGCGCGCCATCCGGCCCCCCAGACCGTAATCCGAGGGACGCTCCATCACAAGGAGCCATGCTCGGACAGGCTAGGAGATGCCTGGTTTCAGGCTCCGCGTGTCGTCCCGGTTTAGAAATCTGGCACCTGCAGCCCGTGGGTGTCCCGGAGGATTTTCAATTCTCCGACGAAAGGTTTTGTCGCACTCGATCTGATTCGGAGCGATAAAACCGCTCGATCCGCCGTTATCCGACCCTCAGACGACTATGCGACACAACCCTCGAGGAGACTTTGAAAAACCGCGCTTCCCCGCCTGCGGTATGCTCCCAACTCCACCAGAGCGGGCCAATCAAAGCCAGGGCAAGCAGTCCTAACGAGGCGCCGCGGCCGGGCGCGCTGTTAGGGCGTGTAGGTGACGGTCCGGACGATCGTCGAGCTTCCGCCCTTGGAGTCCGTCACCGTGATCCGGACCTCGTTGGGGCCGGGCCGCAGGGTGATCCCGCCGGAGAAGTTCCCCGCCTCGTCGATCCGCGCGGGGACCCCGTTGATGGTCACCTTCACGTCGTCCCCGCTGACCCGGCCGGACGCCCGGTAGGAAGAAGAGCCCACGGTCTCATCCGCCGCTGGCTTCGAGAGAGACAGAGCGCGGCCTGGGTCCATCCCTCCCCCAGACGCTCCCCCCGCTGCCGGCATGAAGCCGGAGCGCGGGCTCCAGTCGTAGAGCTTCGGCTGGGAGGACTTGCCCTCCCCGCCCAGCAGGTCGATGGGGGAGAAGCGCACCCAGTAGCGGCCCGGGGCGAGCCCCGCGCCGATGTCGATCTTCGCGCCGAGCTCGAAGACCCGGTCGACCGCGACGCGCCTGAAGCCCCGGTCCCAGGCGGCCTGGATCCTGTAGCCCGAGACCGCCTCTCCGACCCTGAGGCTCTCGAGCTCCTTTTTCAGGGCCCCGAGGCCCGGCCCGGCCTTGACCGCTGGGACCGCCGAGGCCTTGGGAAGGGCGACCGTCATCTTGGACCTCTTGAGGGAGGCCAAGGCGTCCGCGAAGTCCGCGGACCGGCCCGGGAAGTCCGCGAGGGTGTCCGCCGGGACCGGGACGTTCGGGGCCTCGCCGAGCTTGACCTCGATGCCCTGGTTGGCGTTGACGTCGACCTTCCGGCCCTCGGACTCGACCGTGGTCTGGCCCTCGAAGACCTTCACGCGGGTGTCCATCCGCTCGTTGACCTGCACGGAGTACTTCGTGTCCTTGGTCTTGGGAGTGATGAGGAGCGAAGGCGTGGCGACCTTGGCGTTGCCCCCCCCGAAGTAGGCGCCGCCGCCGCGGAGCACCACGTCGGACTCCTTGTTCTTCGGCTTGAGCTCGACCATGGAGCGGGCGTCGAGGATGAGGAGGTCCTCGGTGAGGAACTGGACCCGGGCCTTTGATTCCGCGCCGGTGCGGACCCAGTCCCCCCGGAACAGCTCCATGTTCGGCTTCGTCTGGGCCCAGGCCGCGGTCTCCTTCTTGCGGAACAGGACCTCGTTGAGCCTGTAGACCAGCTTCGCGGCGCGGAGGTCCTCCTTGATGAGCCGCACCGGCACCAGGATCGTCATGCCGGGCAGGGCCACGAACGGGTCCCGGGAGGGCATCCTGTTGTGCTTGAGGATCTCGTCCCAGCGCGTCGGGTCCTTGAGGTACGCCTGCGCGATGGTGGACAGGGTCTGCCCGGGCTGGACCACGATGCTCTGGAACTCGACGCGGCCGCCTTCGTCCGCGGCCCGACCGGAGAGAGCCAGCGCCAGCAGCAGGGCCGCAAGGGCCTTCACGCGGCCGCCCCTTCCGCGGAGACCTCGCCCTTGGAGTCGGCCTTG
>JBAZSR010000131.1:0-10534 GCA_041662295.1 Elusimicrobiota bacterium
CCTGACCGCGTGCCGCACCGGCGAGGGCAGGAAGCTCAGCGGCGAGGGCGTGCTCGGGATGGGACGGGCTTTCCAGTACGCGGGCGCGGGCAACGTGCTGATGAGCATGTGGTCCGTGGAGGAGGGCGCGACCGTATCCTTGACCAACTCCTTCTTCGGCCACTTGAAGTCCGGCAAGCCGGCCGGCGAGGCCCTGCGACTAGCCCGCGCGGACATCCGGCGGAAAGGCTACGAGCATCCCTTCTACTGGTCCGCGTTCGTGCTCGTGAGCCGATAGGATTAAGGAGTCCCATGAATAAGGCGACCTGTCTGGCCCTGGGCGTTCTCTTCGCGGCTGCATCCGTGTCCTGCAAAAAGGAGGAGGCCAAGTCCGCGGCTCCGGCAGAGCCGGCACCTGCCACGGCGCTGGTTTTGCCCCCTCCGGCCAAGGCCGGGCTCATCGCCAGCGCTCTGCCCGAGGTCGAAGGGCTCGCCAGCCCCGAGGTGGCTGGCTCGGCCCTCCCCGTGCTGGTCTACTGCTATTCGGATTCGAGCCCCCGCGACAAGGCGTTCATGCCGACCATGGAAGCTGTCCGGGAGAAGTTCCAAGGGAAGGCGAATGTCTTCCGCTTGGAGGTCGACGCGGCCAAGGCGAGGGGCGCGCTCCCCAAGGGGACGGGCCGCACGCCGTTCGTCTTCTTCATAAAGGACAAGGCCCGGAAGGGTTCCCCCGTGGTTCGGGGGACGGGGATGGAGCCTGCCATGGAACTCTGGCTTGCGGGCCGGCCCATGGACCTCGTGCTGGCGGAGATCAAGCCCTTGCCCGAGCCGGACCTCAAGGAGATCGTGGACTCCGCTCCGGCCGCGGCCCTCGGCGCCAAGGGGCCGGTCATGATCTACTACTATGCGAACTGGTCCCCGCACGACCGCCAGCTCATGGGCGTGGTCGAGGAGATCGCCGGCCGGTACAGGGGCCGCGTGAAATTCTTCCGCGTCAACGTGTCTGCGGCCATGGAGGCCAAGACCCTCCCCCCGGACGTGGTCGCCTTCCCTTATATGGTCTTCCTGCGGCCCGGCAAGGAGAGGCAGACCAAGCTCGCGCGTCCCGGCGAGGCCACCAAGGAGATCGAGTTCTTCATCGAGGAGTGGCTCTCCGATTGACCGGCCGCCCTTTCGGGGCGGCGGAGGAGGGGCCTAGGCCCTTCTGGGTCCATTAGGTAGTATTCCGTATTTACCCGTATCGGGATTTGTCCTATAGTCTTCCGGGGCATTGGGAGGTTTTTCCATTATGGCATCAAGCACGATCGCTGTCACGGACGCGGACGCCAAGAAGCTGCGCGACCTCATCTTCAGGGCGCGCGCCTACGGGTCCGTGGAGCAGGGGGCCTTGGCCGGGCTCGAGCGCGAGCTCGACCGAGCCGCGGTTGTGGACCCCAAGACGATCCCGCCGGACACCGTGACCATGAATTCGAAGTTCCGCGTCCGCGACCTTGACAGCGGCGACGAGTACGTCTTCTCCCTCGTCTATCCGGACGACGCCGACATCTCCGAGGGCAGGCTCTCGGTCTTGGCGCCGGTCGGCACCGGCCTCCTCGGCTACCGGGCGGGCGACACCGTGGTCTGGCCCGTGCCCGCGGGCGTAAGACGCCTCAAGATCGAGGGCGTCCTCTACCAGCCCGAAGCCAGCGGCGACTTCAACCTGTAGGCGCGGACCCGCTGTTTTCGCTAGAATGGGGGCGGTCCCCTGATGATCGCCCTCGTCCTGCTCGCCGGCCTCGCCGCTCCCGTGTCCGCGGGGATGTGCCCCCGCTGGGGCGCGGCGCGCCAGGTCGGGGCGCTCGCGGCCGAGTACCTGCCCGAAGCCAGCGGCTTGGCCGTGTCCCGCAGGTGGGCCAGGCTCTACCACCTCAACGATTCGGGCGGCGGGCCGTGGTTCCTCCTTTCGGACATGAACGGCGCCCCGGCCGGCAGGGTGTACGTGGAGCGCTTCTTCCCATGGGACACCGAGGAGCTGGCCCTGGGGCCGTGCGGCAGGAAGACCTGCCTGTTCCTCGGCGACATCGGGGACAACGCTGCCGGGCGGTCGGAGGTGGGGGTCGCGCTGGTCGTAGAGCGCGAGAAGTTCCCGGACCGGGTCCAACCGCTCAAGGTCCTGCGGCTGCGCTACCCGGACGGAGGGCACAACGCCGAGGCCATGGCGGTCCACCCCAACGGAGACTTGTTCATCGTCTCCAAGGAGACCCCCCGCAGGAAAGGCACCAAGCCCGCCAAGGTCTACCGGCTGGCCGCGGCCAAGGTCATGTCCGGCAACGACGGGGTCCGGACCCTGGAGGCGTGGGGGGAGGTGGACGTCCCCGCCATCAACAGGGACAAGGACAAGTTCAGCCGGATCGTGACCGCCATGGACATCTCCCCGGACGGCGGGAGCTTCCTTCTGTTGACCTACGGCAACGCCCTCGAGTTCGGGGTGGACCTTTCCTCAGGGCCGGTGCCGGCCGGCCTCGAGGAGGGGCGAGGGTGCTCCCGAATCGAGCTTCAGAGGCTCGTGCAGCAGGAGACGGCCGCCTATCTCCCGGACGCCAGCGGCTTTCTCTACGGCACGGAATTCGGGCCGAACAAGGCGCCCGGGCAGAAGGCGCCCGAGCTCTTCCTCGTCCCCTGTGCCGCCGCCACGGACCGCTGAGGCTCCCATAAAAGAGGACGCCGCCCTTGCGGGCGGCGTCCTTTGTTCCGGAGGAGCGTCGGGCCTAGGCCTTGGCTCCGGCCAGGGTCTTGGACTTGGCCGCGACCTCTTCGAGCATCGCGGTGGTGAGGGACTTGGGCCGCTCGAGGGCGTAGCCCAGGCCGCGGTCCCACACGATGTTGGCCGACACGCCCAGGGCGCGGCCGATGCCGAAGAGCACGGTGTAGAAGTCGTACTCCTGCACGCCGTAGTACCACTGGATGACGCCGGACTGGGCGTCGACGTTCGGCCAGGGGTTCTTGGCCTTGCCCCGCGCCAGGAGGATGGGAGGCACCACCTTGAAGAGCACGTCCACGTACTTGAAGATGATGTCGTTGGGCAGATGCTTCTCGCAGAACTCCCTCTGGGCCGAGTAGCGCGGGTCGGTCTTGCGCAGGACTGCGTGCCCGAAGCCCGGGATGACCTGGCCGCCGTCGAGGGTCTCGTTGACGAACTTCTTCATCTCGTCCTCGGTGGGGACCTTGCCGCCCATCTTCTTCATGACGCCCTGGATCCAGCGCAGGACCTCTTGGTTGGCCAGCCCGTGCAGGGGGCCGGCGAGGCCGCAGAGCATCGCCGACTGCGCGTAGTACATGTCGGAGAGGGCGCTCGAGACCAGGTGGCCGGTGTGGGCCGAGACGTTGCCGCTCTCATGGTCGCTGTGCAGGATGAAGTAGAGGCGGGAGACGTCGTCGTAGGGTTTCGGCACGCCCATCATGTGGGAGAAGTTGCCGCCGAAGTCGAGCTTCGGGTCGGAGGGGATGATGGTGTCCCCGCGGTACTTCATCCTGTAGATGTAGGCGCCGATCTCCGGGAGCTTGGCCAAGAGGTTCATCGCGTCCTCATAGGTCGGGTCCCAGTAGTCCATCTTGTTGATGCCGCGGTCATAGGCCTTGGCGAACACGGACTCCCGCTGCATGGCGAGGACCGCCGTGGAGAACATGGTCATCGGATGGGTGTCGCGCGGCATGGCGCGCAGGACGTCCCAGACGTAGTGGGGGACCGCGGCGCGCTTCCTGAACTCCTCGGCGACCTCCTCGCACTCCGCCTTGGTCGGCACGTCGCCGGTGAGGAGCAGGTAGAAGAGCCCCTCGACGTAGGGCATCTCGCTGCCCGGGACTTTGGGGAGTTTCTGAAGGAGCTCGGGGATGAGGAAGCCGCGGAAGCGGATGCCTTCCTGCGGGTCGAGATAGGAGATGTCGGTGACGAGGGACTTGATGTCCCGCATGCCGCCGACGCATTGGTCGATGGTGACTTCGTCGAGCTTGACCTTCCCGTATTCCTTGACGAGCTTGGCCGTCCGCGGGCGCCACTCTTTGATCTTCTGGAACAGTTTTTCCTTGAGATTCGGCATGATGGACTCCTAGGCCCGCTGATTTTCAGGGCGGACCGGCACCCTCTCCTTGCGATATGCGGGCGACGGCCTTACTCTGCCTCTTTCGATGCCCGCTGTCAATGGACCCAGGTCAAATGGGGTCAAGACTCGAGGCCTGACCCCATTATTTGTGCCAGAACCAGGTCTCGTAGACGAAGGCGCCCTCGGCTTGGAGCTTGCGCTTGACCGCGACCACGTCATGGTCGCGCTTGGGCGGGGCGATTGAGGAGGCGTCGCGCTTGGCCTTGAGGCCCGCGACACCCATCTTCTTGAGTCTCACCACGCTGTCGAAGTCCTTGAGCGTGAGGCCCGCGGGGTCCGTCCCCTCGAACTCGGCGATCTTGTCGAGGGAGCCGAAGATGAAGAAGCGCTCCTTGCCGGTCGTCTCGTCGAGGGTGTAGAGCGACTCCGCGTTTGGGATCCAGAGGTCCATGGCCGCGGGGACTGGGTTGGCCGCGGTCTTGAACTCCGGGTTGGGAAAGAGGCGGAAGGTCTTGCCCAGGGCGTCGACCTGAAAGACATAGAGGTGGCACGCGTCGCTCGGACGCAAGTAGATCGCGTACCCGTCGCCGGACTTGAGTAAGGTGCCCTCGGAGAGGACCTTCATCTTCCCGTCCTCGCCCTCATGGTAGAACAGGGCGTCTATTGAGAGCCGGATGTTCCTCTCCTTGGAGATGCGGTCGAACTCCTCCCTCGGCACCTTGAGGAGGACCGAGGTCTCAAAGAGCTTCTTGGTCTTGAACGCGCCCGCGGACTTCTCGACGGTATGCCAGGCCTCGGGCACGGATCGGGACACGAAGGCCGTGGTCTTGAGCCGGGTCAGCGAGCGGACGTCGTGCTCGGTCTTCTCCTTGGCGTCCTCTTTGGAGTACGCCTCGTAGCTCCGGAGGAACCCCTCCACCGAGACCCCGCAGTATTTGACGAACTGGGAGGTCGCGTCCGTCACGGCCTCGTCTTTGGCCTCGCGCTCGGTCCCGCGCGGCTGGGAATGCCCGACCGCGTAGATGAAGTCGCCTTCCGGGATGACGGTCTTCTCGACCCAGGACGGGGTCCCGCCTTTGGCGGCGGGCTTGAGCCAGGAGGGGGTTCTCTCCAGGGACTCTTCCGCCGCTGGGGCAGCGGTGGAGGGAATGGCAAGGAGAGCGAGGATGAGGGCGGTTCGGAATGTGTGGGTGATCATGGGGGTGACACTATTCTAGAAAAGTTTCCACTTCAGAGGGCTGATCCCATTAAGTTAGAATCAATCCATGGCTTCCACGGTCGATACCAAACAGATCATCTTCTCCATGTCCGAGGTCGGGCGGGTCTACCCTCCCAAGCGGGCCGCCCTGAAGGACATCTCGCTGGGGTTCTACTACGGCGCCAAGATCGGCGTCATCGGCGAGAACGGCAGCGGCAAGAGCACTCTATTGCGCATCATGGCGGGCCTCGATTCAGACCACACGGGCCAGATCGCGCGGTCGAAGGGCTACGACGCAGGCCTGCTCGAGCAGGAGCCCAAGCTCGATCCGGAAAAGACCGTCAAGGAGGTCGTGGAGGAGGCTGTCGCCTCGGTCAAGAAGATCCTCGCCGACTACGAGGAGGTCAGCACGGCCTTGGGCGGGGAGCTCTCGCCCGAGGACATGGAGAAGCTCCTCGACAAGCAGGGCAAGCTCCAAGAGAAGATCGAGGCGGCCGGCGGCTGGGAGCTCGACAGCCGCTTGGAGCTCGCCATGGACGCCCTGCGCTGTCCGCCGGGCGACACCAAGGTCGCGGTCCTCTCAGGCGGCGAGAAGCGGCGCGTGGCGCTCTGCCGCCTGCTCCTGTCCGAGCCCCACATCCTCCTGCTCGACGAGCCCACCAACCACCTCGACGCCGAGTCCGTGGACTGGCTCGAACAGCACTTGCGCCAGTACAAGGGCACGGTCATCGCCGTGACCCACGACCGCTACTTCCTCGACAACGTGGCGGGCTGGATCCTCGAGCTCGACCGCGGAGAGGGCATCCCTTATAAGGGAAACTACGCGGCGTGGCTCGAGGCCAAACAGGCGCGCCTCGCCATGGAGGCCAAAGCCGAGTCGAAGTACCAGAAGACCCTGGCCCGCGAGTTGGAGTGGGTGCGCATGGGCGCCAAGGGCAGGCAGGCCAAGCAGAAGGCGCGCCTGCGGGCCTACGAGGAGATGCTGGGCGAGGCCCCGGAGAAGCGCGAGGCGGACCTCGAGATCTACATCCCGCCGGGCCCGCGCCTGGGCGACGTGGTCATCGACGTCCAGGGCGTGTCCAAGGCCTACGGCGAGAAGCTGCTCTTCGAGGACCTGACCTTCAGCTTGCCGCGCAACGGCATCGTGGGCGTCATCGGGCCCAACGGCGCGGGCAAGACCACCCTCTTCAAGCTGATCACCGGCAAGGAGAAGCCTGACGCGGGCTCGGTCCGCGTTGGGGAGAGCGTCCAGCTCTCCTACGTGGACCAGGAGCGCGACAGCCTGGCGCTCGACCGGCCGGTCTGGGAGGCGGTCTCGGGCGGAGGAGACACCGTGATGGTGGGCAAGCGCGAGGTCAACGCCCGCCAGTACGTGTCCCGGTTCAACTTTACGGGCTCGGACCAGCAGAAGCTCGTCAGCGAGCTCTCGGGCGGGGAGCGCAATCGCGTGCACATGGCCCGGATGCTCAAGGAGGGGGGCAACGTCCTGCTCCTCGACGAGCCGACCAACGACCTCGACGTGCACACCCTGCGCGCTCTGGAGGAGGCCATCGCGAACTTTGCGGGCTGCTGCGTCATCATCAGCCACGACCGCTGGTTCCTCGACCGGGTGGCGACGCATATCCTGGCATTCGAAGGTGAGAGCCAGGTCCGATTCTTCGAGGGGAACTACCAGGCCTACGAGGAAGACCGCAAGTCCAGGCTCGGCGAGGCTGCCCCGAGCCGCATCCGCTACAAGAAGCTCACGAGGAGCTGATGGCTGACCCGTTCGTCCCCACCGACCCGCGCGGCAAGAAGGTCCTCATCGTGGACGACGACGAGGGGATCCTCAGCCTCGTCGAGCTCCTAGTGCGCACCGCGGGCTTCCAGGTGGCCACCTCCATGAGGGGGGAGGACGCCATCAAACTGCTCGACGACAAGCCCGATGTCCTCATCCTGGACCTGGTCATGCCCGGCTGCGGCGGGATCGGCGTGCTCGAGCACCTCGGCGGGGTCCAGGGCCCCAAGCCGGCCGTCATCGTCATCACGGGCTACGGCACCAAGGACCCGATCGTGGCCAAGGCGCTCAAGGATCCGAACGTCCTCCAGTGCCAGGCCAAGCCCCTGAACCACGAGACCCTGTTGGGCGCGGTCCACCTCTGCACCGGGACCCAGCCTTTGAGGCGTCCTTAGGACGCCTCAGGGGCGGGGTCCCGGCCTAAGGCTTCTCGAGAGGCGCGTCCGAGGGCGACAGGAGCTGGTCGAGCTGCTCCTGCGTGAGATCGCCGGGCTTCTTCGACGCTGCCGGCTTCTGGATGCCGGGCTCGAGAAGCTGCTCCAGCTGTTCCGGGGTCAGCTCGTTGGCCGAGGGCGATAGGAGCTGGTTGAGTTCCTCAGGCGAGAGGTCTCCAGGCTTCTTCTTCGGTCTTGCTTCCGCCGGCTTGGGATCGAGCAGCTTGTCGAGCTCCTCCGGGGTCAGCTCCTTGGCCGAGGGCTTCCTGCGAGGGGTGGCTTCAGGCGCCTTTTTCACGGCTTTTGGGGGCACTCCCTCGGTCCGAGGGATGGGCCGGACTTTCGGCGGCTCCGGCTGGACAGGGGACTGCCTGGGAGCGGCCTGCTGGGGGGGAGGAGGTTTTCTTTCAACAGGCTGCGGAGTCTGAGCCGTTGGCGGGATTGGAGCCGCGGGGGCTGCTGGGGCGACCCGCGCCGGGACCGTTGCCGCGGACATGGCGGGAGGAAGCTCCCTGCCAGGGCCCTGTGAGACCTTGCCGAGCAGGTAGGCCCCGGTGCAGGCCAGGGCCGCGAAGATCGAAGCAACGAGAGCCCATATCGGGGAGAGGGCCATGGCCGCGGCGCGGACCGCGGGTGCCGCGGCTTGCGCGGCCCACCTGAGGGAGATTTCGGTCTTGAGCTGGACGACGCTGTCTTTGAGCCCCTGGACCTGGACGGCCAGCTCGTCGATGGTGCGGCGCTGGGCCTCGGCAAGGGATTCCGCGCGCTGCTGGTTCGATACAGCCACGTCGAGCTGGGACCGGAGGCCGGATGCATCGTTGAGGCGAGCCTGCAGGATCGCCCAATTCGCTTGGAAGTCCTGAGACGGGCTCTTCGCGTCCAGCTCCCTGCGCAGGTTCACAAGCTCAGCGTCCTTGAGCCGCATCTCCTCCTGCAGCCGGCTGAGCGTGGACTCGAGGCCCGCGACCTTGTCCCGCAGGCCTCCCTGCCGGATGATCTCCCTGAGCGACACGCCGGGCGGCGCGCCTTCGGCCGCGTCCTGACTGGACAGGCGGACTTCGTTGCGGAGGGTCTCGAGAGCCGCGTCTTTCCGGCCCATCTCGTCGCGCAGGCGCAGGACCGCGGCTTCGAGGTCCGAGACCCTGCTCTGGGGCCGGTCGATGGACAGCGTTGCGCGTGGAGGGAGGGTCCTCATCGTGGGAGGGGCCGGGCTGCCGGGCTTTGTCCTTGAGAGCTCGGTCACTGAGCCGGCCTGCTGCCAATCCCTGATCCTGTTGCCCCCATGTCCTTCGGCGCACACGAGGAGGCTCTCGGAATACGACGGAAGGCGCATCAGCTCTTCAGGGTCGTATGGCCCGGAAATCGTGTTGTCAGCCCATACTCGATACCGCATAGGCGTAAGTATACCGGCCGGCTGTGGAAAGTCAATAATCAACTTGTTAAGAACATCCGGGTCTTGACTCGTTCGGCCGGGCCGTCTGCTCTTTTCGCCCAGATCTGTCCTGGGCGCGGGGGTCTTGAATAGTGGAATAAATCAGCTATACTTATTTATAGTACTTCTCGCATTCGCACAACGGGCTAGGGGCGGGCCGTGCAAAACCCAGGGAACCATACAATCTCGAAACGTGCTGGCATAGGTCTTTTCGTCCCTGTATTGCTGTCCGCGGCCCTTTCCCTGTGCTTCGCGCCTCCCTCCTCCGCAGCGACGTTCTCAGGCGATTTTAGCTCCTATGGAGGGGCTGTCTACGACGGCGGCAGCGTGGCGGACGCCGTCAACGACGTGGCGGTGGACACGTTCTCCGTGGGCGGCCCCTATGTCTATGTCGTGGGACAGGGCAACTCGACCTATTCCGACTGGGTCATCATCAAATACGACGGGGCCGGGGTCAAACTTGCCTCGGCGACGATCGCCGGCGCGGCCGGCAACTACGACTATCCCTATGCCGCGGCCCTCGACGGGGCCGGGAACCTCTATGTCGCGGGCTGTCTCGTCAACAGCGGCATGTACTGCGACGCGGCGGTGCGGAAATTCAGCCCCTCACTGGTCCAGCTCGCCAGCCACACCTACGACGGCTCCGGCTACCCCGACGCCTTCCGCGGCCTGGCGTGGGACCCGCAGGGCCGCCTCGTCGCGGCGGGCTACACCGACAATGCCTCGGATGGAGGCATCCTGCTGTTCCGCTATGACACGGGCCTGGTCTTCCAATCCTCAGCGGCGTACTACATCCCCGGTCAGTACAACCGCGCGATGAGCGTTGCCGTGAGCACGGCAGGAGACGTTTTTCTCGGCGGGGAGCGCGTCGCCGGGGTCTACGATGTCCTGACCTTGAAGTTCGACGCGAACATGGTCTTCAAGGCCTCCGCGGTCTTCGACAACGGCTGGACCGACCGAGGCACCGGCATCGTCCTCGACCCGTGGGGGAACGTCTACGTGGTCGGCGAGACGCGCCCGAGCTCCTCTAATCTGGATTTCGGCGTGTTCAAATACACTCCCTCGCTCGTCCGTCTCGCCTCCGCGACCTATGGCGGCGGGGGGGGCGACTGGGCCACAGCCGCCCTCTGGGAGGGGAGCGACCTCCTCGTGACAGGCCAGCACACGAACGCCACCCCGGACTGGATCACCCTGCGCTACAGCACGGGCCTGGCCTTGAAAGGCAGCGTGACCTATGACGGGAGCGGCGCGGACACCTCCTACGCCATCAGCCGCGGCACCGGCGACCTGGTCTACGTGGCCGGAGAGTCCGTGGGCGCTTCGAACCTCGATTTTCGGACCCGCCAGATCTCCATCACCTCCCTGGGCATGACCCCGCCTCCCAGCATCGGGGCAGCGGGGTTCAGCGGCGTGGGGACTTCGTCCTTGACCGCTGTCTGGACCTCGGGTTATCCGAACGGGACGCTCTACTACGCGCGCCTTTCGACCGGTCCTTTCCCGAATGGCTACGGCGGCAACGTCAGTTCCGACACGTACAACCTGTCCGCCGGGTTCACGGGTCTCAATCTCAACATCAACTACTACGTCCAAGTCGGGACAGCTTTCGCAGGACCGTTCGTGTCCATGGGCTCGACC
>JBAZSR010000132.1:0-10529 GCA_041662295.1 Elusimicrobiota bacterium
CGTCCCGGTCGCCCTCGGAGATGTCGTTGGCTGACCGGGAGAAGAAGGCCGTCGCCCTGTCCTCCGTGCTCGCGGCCGTGGCCCTGACAGGCGCCAAGATCGGCGTCGGCGTCTCGACCAACAGCATCGGCATCCTCTCCGAGGCCGCCCACTCCGGGCTGGACCTCGTGGCCGCTGCCGTGACCCTGTGGGCCGTCTCTGTCGCGGGCAAGCCCGCCGACGCCAACCACACCTACGGCCACGGCAAGGTCGAGAACCTCTCCGCCCTCTTCGAGACCTCCTCCTCCTCGTCACCTGCGTCTGGATCGTGTGGGAATCCGTCAGCCGCCTCTTCTTCAAGGAAGCCCACGTCTCGGTCAACTTCTGGTCCTTCGCGGTCATCGTCTTCTCCATCGCGGTGGACTACTCGCGGTCGCGCGCCCTCATGGCCGTGGCCAAGAGGCACCAGAGCCAGGCCCTCGAGGCCGACGCCCTGCACTTCTCGACCGACATCTGGTCCTCGGCCGTGGTCCTGGTCGGGCTCTTCGGCGTGCTCGCCGCGGGTCGGCTCGGACTGCCCTGGCTGGCCAAGGCCGACGCGGTCGCGGCCCTCGGGGTCGCGGCCATCGTGGTGGGAGTCTGCTGGAAGCTCGCCAAGAGATCCATCGACGACCTTCTGGACACCGCCTCGGGCGACCTCCGCGACAAGGTCGAGGCCGCGTCCCGGGTCCCGGGCGTCACGGAGGTCCGCCAGGTGCGCGCCCGCAAGAGCGGGCCGTCCGTGTTCGTGGACGTGATCGTGGGCGTGGCCCGCGACGCGGGCGTCGAGGCTGCGCACGCGGTCTCGGACAAGGTGGAAGCCGCGGTCCAAGCCGCCATCCCCGGCGCGGACGTCGTGGTCCACGTCGAGCCCTCGAGCGACACGACCGACCCCTTGACCACGGCCCGGGCCCTCGCTGCCCGCCACGGCCTCGGAGCCCACAGCATCCGCGTCCGCGAGGAGCCCCGGGGAAGGACGATCGAACTGCACCTCGAGGTCCGCGGCGACGCCACGCTCGCTTCGGCCCACGACCTCGTCACCAGGTTCGAGTCCGAGCTCCGTGCGGCCCTGCCCCGCGTGGCCGCCATCGTGAGCCACATCGAGCCCTGCGCCGAACACCCCTGCGCAGCGGCCGAGGACCCGGCCGGGGAGCGCCGCGTGCGGGCCGCGCTGCTGTCCTTCCAAGGCAAGGAGAAGACCGCCTTCAACGCCCACGAGCTCTCGGTGCGCTCCTCGGAGGGCCAGCTCTCCCTCACCCTGCACTGCTCCCTGGACTCGGCGGTATCCATCCAGGAAGCCCATGACCTCACGGTGCGCATCGAGAGGCACCTGCGGACAGCAGTGCCTGAACTCGGCCGCGTCGTCATCCACGCCGAACCATTGGGGTCAGATCTTGAGATTTGAGTTTTCACAAAGTGAAAACTCAAATCTCAAGATCTGACCCCAATAATCGGCCCCATTTTGTAGAATCCCGCCATGACCGACGCCAAGACCCTCCGCAAGGCCGCCCTGAAACACCGCTCCCAGATCGTGGATTTCGCCCGCCGCATCGTGGCGACCCCCAGCTTCTCGGGCCAGGAGGGCAAGCTCGTCAAGGTCATCGCGACCGAGATGCGCAAGGTCGGCTTCGACAGCGTCAAGGTCGACCGGATGGGCAACATCATCGGACGCATCGGCCAGGGCAAGACCAAGATCATGATGGACGCCCACATCGACACCGTGGGCATCGGCGACCGCACGGCCTGGAAGTGGGACCCCTTCAAGGGCAAGTACGACGGGAAGAACATCTACGGCCGCGGCGCGACCGACCAGAAGCTCTCCATGGCCTCCATGGTCTACGCCGGGAAGCTCATCAAGGAGCTGGGCCTGGGCGGAGACTACACCCTCTGGGTCGTGGGCTCCTGCCTCGAAGAGGACTGCGACGGCCTCCCCCTCCTGCACCTCATCAACAAGGAAGGCTACAAACCCGACTACGTGGTCATCACCGAGCCCACGGACCTCAAGGTCTACCGCGGCCACCGCGGCCGCATGGAAATGAAGGTCGTGACAAAGGGCCGCTCTTGCCACGGCTCTGCCCCGGAGCGCGGGGACAACGCGGTGGCAAAGATGGCGCCCATCATCACCGAGATCGAGGCACTGAGAAAGCGCCTCAAGAAAGACAAGTTCCTCGGTCAGGGCACGGTCTGCGTGACGAGCGTCGAGTGCAAGACGCCCTCGCTCAACGCCGTGCCCGACGAGTGCACGATCTATCTGGACCGACGCCTCACCGCCGGCGAGACCTGGAAGAAGGCCGTCCGGGAGATCGAATCCCTGCCCGCCGTGCGCCGCGCCAAGGGCAAGGTCTCGGTCCTCCACTACGACGCTGTCTGCTGGACGGGTCTCAAGGTCGGGCAGGAGAAGTTCTTCCCCACCTGGGTCCTGCCTGAGAGCCATTGCCTGGTCAAAGCCGCGGTCAAGGCCGCCGCGACCGCCCTGGGCCGCAAGCCCGTGGTGGACAAGTGGACCTTCTCGACCAACGGGGTCGCCAGCGCCGGGCGCCTGGGCATCCCGACCGTGGGCTTCGGGCCCGCCAACGAAGTCTACGCGCACACGATCAACGAGATCATGCCGGTCGAACACCTTTTGAAGGCCGCGGTCTTCTACGCCAGCCTTCCGCAGCACCTGAGCTGACGAACTATCGAACTGGGGGAGACGACATGCAATCCATGCTGAGAGGGAAGGACTGGATCGAGACGGTGGACTGGAGCACGGAGGAGCTCGAGACGGTGCTCCAGACCTCCTGGGACTTGAAGCAGAGGTTCGCCCTGGGAGAGCCGCACAGGCTCCTTCAGGACAAGACCCTCTTCATGATGTTCTTCGAGCAGTCCACCCGCACGCGCAACTCGACCGAGGCCGGGATGACCCAGCTCGGCGGCCACGCCCACGACCTGACCCCGGACAAGATGCAGATCTCCCACGGCGAGACGCCCAAGGACACGGGCAAGGTCCTCTCCCGCTACGGGCACGGCATCGCCATCCGCAACTGCTTCTACGGCGTCGGCAACAAGTACATCCGCGAGGTGGCCGAGCACGCGAGCATCCCGGTCATCAACCTCCAGTGCGACGTGGACCACCCCTGCCAATCCATCGCGGACCTCATGACCATCCGCGAGAAGTTCGGCCACAACCTCAAGGGCATGAAGTTCGTCATCTCCTGGACCTACGCCCCGGCCTACGCGAGGCCGCTGAGCGTGCCGCAGGGCCTCATCACCCTGCTGCCGCGCTTCGGCATCGACGTGACCCTGGCCTATCCCAAGGAGTTCAACCTCATCCCGCGCACGGTCGAGGCGGCCAAGAAGTACGCCAAGGAGTCGGGGTCGGAGTTCGCCATCACCCACGACATGGACGAGGCCTTCAAGGGCGCGCACGTCCTCTACCCGAAGTCGTGGGGCTGCCACCAGCACCTCCAGGACCAGGGCGTGCCCGAGGCCGACCGCAAGAAGATCGGCATGGACCTCATCGCCAAGTACAAGGACTGGGTCTGCACGGAGAAGCGCATGAAGCTCGGCAAGAAGAACGCCATCTACATGCATCCCCTGCCCGCGGACCGAGGGGCCGAGGTCGAGGACGCGGTCATCGACGGCCCGCAGAGCGTGGTCTTCGACCAGGCCGAGAACAGGCTCCACACCGTGAAGGCCATCCAGGCCCTCACCATGGGCGGAAGACCCTGAAGCCGTTGTGAGGAAGCTCCACGTCTTCGCGTTCGGCGGCAACGAGGTCTCGCCGGTCGGTTTGACCGACCCCAAGACCGGCAAGCCCATGGTGGTGGACATCGGCATGCAGTGGCAGCGCACGGCCGCGACCTGCAGGCTCGTGGCCGACATCGTGGCAGGCCGGCCCAACGACCTCTTCGTCCTCACCCACGGCAACGGCCCACAGGTGGGCAACATCCTCCTGCGGGCCGAGTACTCCCGGCCCATCCTGCCCTCCCTGCCGCTCGACGTGTGCGGGGCCGACACCCAGGGCGCCATGGGCTACATGCTCGGCCAGCTCGAGAGCGAGCTCAAGACCCGGGGCATCGAGAAGAGGGTGGCAGCGGTCGTGACCCGCGTGCTCGTGGACAAGGACGACCCGGACTTCAAGGACCCTTCCAAGTTCATCGGCCCCTCGCTCTCGAAGGAAGAGGCTGAGGCCCGCAGGAAGAACGAGGGCTGGGCGGTCAAGCTCTACAAGAAGGACGACAAAGGCCAGGAGGTCTGGCGCCGGGTCGTCCCCTCTCCCGCTCCCATCGAGATCCTCGAGCTCCAGGCCGTGGACCTCCTCCTCCAGGGGGGCCTCATCCCGGTCAGCGTGGGCGGGGGCGGCATCCCCGTGGCCCTTGCGGAGAAAGACGGCGGCTCCTACGAGACCCGCTACGGCATCCGCTACACGCCGGGGCCCAAGGCCAAGAAAGACCTGGCCATCTACTCCGGCGTGGACGCGGTCATCGACAAGGACCTCGCCTCGGCCCTCTTGGGCGCTGAGCTCAAGAAGAAGGCCAAGGCCCGCGGAGAGGACCTCGACGTGTCCCTGACCATCTTCACGGGCGAGGATGGGGCCAAGCTCAACTACCAGAAGCCGGATCAGGTCGACCTCAGGCGCCTGACCCTCAAGGATGCCTTGGAACTCTTCAGCCGCAAGCCCTGCCCGTTCCCGGCCGGCAGCATGGGCCCCAAGATCGGCGCAGCCATCAAGTTCGTCAGGGACGGCGGGAGCGCGGCCTACATCACCAAGACCGAGCTCTTCGAGGCGACGCTGGCCGGCAAAGCCGGGACCACCATCGTCCCATGACCGAGCGGAAGCAACCATGACCAAAAGGCACCTGCCTCCATCCGTCCTGGGGTTCAGGTGCTTTGGCTGCGGACATGAGGTCGAGAAGGCCGACTACGTCTGCCCCTCGTGCTCGGGCAACCTCGACGTGGTCTACGACTACGAGATCGTCAAAAAGAGACTCTCGCGGAAAAGCCTCGGCCGGGACCCGGACCCGGGCATCTGGCGGTGGAGGGAGCTCCTCCCCATCGGAAAGTTCCGCGGGGTCCCCCTAGCCCGCGTCGGCGCCACCCCCCTCTACAAGGCCGAGCGCCTGGGACGCGACCTCGGCCTCAAGGACCTCTGGCTCAAGGACGACGGCCGCAACCCCAGCGCCTCGTTCAAGGACCGGGCCGGCGCCGTGGCCGTGGCCAAGGCACTCGAGCTCGGAGAGCGCATCGTGACGGGAGCCTCGACCGGCAACGCGGCCTCCTCCATGGCCTGCCTCTGCGCGGGACTGCCCCTCAAGCCCATCATCTTCGTGCCTGAGAAGGCCCCGGCTGCCAAGATCGCCCAGCTCCTCGTGTTCGGCGCCACGGTCGTCGCGGTCAAGGGCACCTACGACCAGGCCTTCGACCTCTGCCTCGAAGCCACCCGGGAGTATGGGTGGTACAACCGCAACACGGGCCACAACCCCTTCACCCGCGAGGGCAAGAAGACCGCGTCCTTCGAGCTCTGCGAGCAGCTCGGGTGGAAGGTCCCGGACCTGGTCTTCGTCTCCGTGGGGGACGGCAACATCATCAGCGGCCTCTGGAAGGGGTTCAAGGACCTCTTCAGCACGGGCCTCATCGACCGGCTCCCGCGCATGGCCGCGGTCCAGGCCGAGAAGTCCGACGCGGTCAAAAGGGCCTTCGAGTCCGACGGCGTCATCCGGCCCGTCAGCGGGGAGACCCTCGCGGACAGCATCTCCGTGAGTTTGCCCCGGGACGGGGCCGCCGCGGTCCGGGCCCTGCTGGAATCCCAGGGCTTCGCGGTCTCGGTGACCGACGCCGAGATCCTTTCGGCCATGAAGACCACGGCCCGGCGGGAGGGGGTGTTCGCTGAGCCGGCCGGGGCAGCCCCGGTCGCAGGACTCGCGAAGGCCGTCTCTGCCGGGCTCGTGAAGACCTCGGAGACCGTCGCGGTCTTCGTGACGGGAAACGGCCTCAAGGACACGGCCAGCGCGCTCAAGGCAGCGGGAACCCCCCATCTCATCGAACCGACCCTCTCGGGACTGCGCAAGCTCATGGCGCGCCACTGCCTGGCCAAGCCATGAGCGCCACCGCCATCAGGAGGAACGACATGACCAAGCTCAACGAAGCCGTGCTCAAGAAGACCGCCCAGCGCTGCAGGGAGCGGGGCATCGTCATCCCGACCTTCAGCCAGATGGCCGACCCTTCGACCGTCCCGGAGAAGATCAAGAAGCGCTTGAAGTCCGTGGGGCTCTGGGATGTGGACTCGGCCAACCTCTTCCGCATCAACTGGAAGAACGACCACAAGTCAGGCCTCTTCGGCGGGGTCAACCATTTCGAGCTCCCCTCCTCCCTGACCGGCGTCCCGGCGCGGATCGTTGGGCTCGTGGGCAAGTACTTCCCGACCGGCGCGCACAAGGTCGGCGCAGCCTTCGGCTGCCTTGTTCCGCGCCTGGTCACCGGCGAGTTCGACCCCTCGACCCAGAAGGCGGTCTGGCCCTCCACAGGCAACTACTGCCGCGGCGGAGCCTTCGACTGCGCGGTCCTGGCCTGCACACCCGTGGCCATCCTGCCCCAGGACATGAGCAAGGAACGCTTCGACTGGCTCAAGTCCATCGGGGCCGAAGTCATCGCCACGCCCGGCTGCGAGAGCAACGTCAAGGAGATCTACGACAAGTGCTGGGAGATCAAGAAGACGCGCAAGGACTGCGTGATCTTCAACCAGTTCGAGGAGTTCGGCAACCCGACCTGGCACTACCACGTCACGGGCCCGGCCATGCTCGAGGTCTTCGAGAAGCTCAAGGGCCCCAGGACCCGCCTGGCCGGCTACATCTCGGCGACCGGTTCGGCCGGGACCATCGCGGCGGGCGACAGGATCAAGAAGCAGTTCCCCCTCGCCAGAATCGGGGCCGTGGAAGCCCTGCAGTGCCCGACGCTCCTGCGCAACGGCTTCGGCGGCCACCGCATCGAGGGCATCGGCGACAAGCACGTGCCCTGGGTCCACAACGCGCGCAATACGGACATGGTGCTCGCCATCGACGACGAGGACGTGGTCCGCCTCCTGCGCCTCTTCAACGAGCCCGCAGGCCGCAAGCTCCTCAAGGCCGAGGGCGTCCCTCAGGCGGTCATCGAGTCCCTGCCGCTCCTGGGGTTCTCCGGGATCTGCAACATGCTCGCGGCGGTCAAGATGGCCAAGCACTACGAGCTGGGCAAGGACGACGTCGTGTTCACGGTCTTCACGGACTCGGTCGAGCTCTACGGCTCGCGCCTCAAGGAGATGGCGCATGACCGCGGCGCTTACGCGGAGCGGGACGCCGTCGGAGACCTCGAGCGCCGTCTGCTCGGCCAGGCCGCGGACAACCTCCGGGAGCTGACCTACCCGGACCGCAAGGCCCTGCACAACCTCAAGTACTTCACCTGGGTGGAGCAGCAGGGAAAGACCGTGGAGGAGCTCAACGCCCTCTGGGACCCCGAGTTCTGGGACAGGACCTGGGCCAAGGTCGCGGAGTACGACAAGCTCATCGCCCAGTTCAACGACCGCGTCGGAGGATGACCTCATGAAGAGAACCGAGATGATGACGGAAGTCAGCCCGAACTGGGATGAGTTCCTCCGCCAGGACATCAACGTCAAACTGCCCTTCTTCTCCAAGGAGGACAGGATCTACGACTGCCTCTTCGCCCAGCAGTTCGACCGCCACCTCCTCGACCGGCTCTTCGGCGTGGCGGACAAGATGCGCAGGCTCGCGCAGACCAAGGAGGGAGCGGACTTCCTCCGGGGCCTGCTCTCGCACAAGCGGGCCATGCTCTACTTCGTCCAGCCCTCCACACGGACCTTCCTGTCGTTCCAGAACGCCTGCCACATCCTCGGGTTCAAGACCTCGGAGATCCGCGACACCAGCATCTCCTCGGAGATCAAGGGAGAGACCCCGGAGGACTCGGTGCGCACCTTCTCGAGCTACGTGGACCTCATCATCATGCGCCACCCGGTCCCGAACTTCGTGGAGAAGACGGCCTGGGTCATGAACCGCGCCAAGCGGCCCGTGCCCGTCATCAACGGCGGCTCGGGCAAGGACCAGCACCCCACCCAGGCCCTGCTCGACGTCTACACCCTCAACTCCTGCCTCGAGGGCGGGCCGGAAGGAAAGACCATCGTCATGGTCGGGGACTTGAAGCGGGGCCGCACCGTGCGCTCCCTCTCCTACCTGATGAAGAACTACAAGGGCGTCAAGCTCGTGTTCGTCTCCCCGCCCCAGCTCAAGATGGAAGCCGACATCCTCGACTTCCTCTCCCGGCACCTCATCCCCTACCGGGAGACCGACGACCTCAGCCCGGTCCTGCGCGAGGCCGACGCCATCTACATGACCCGCATCCAGGACGAGCACGACACGGCCGGCGAGTCCAAGAAGGTGGACTACTCCAAGTTCTGCTTCAAGGCTTCGGACCTGGCCGTCATCAAGGGCACCTGCATCATCATGCACCCCCTGCCCCGGCGCGACGAGATCGACCTCTCGGTCGACGATGACGACCGCGCGGTCTACTGGCGCCAGGAGAGGAACGGCATGTGGGCCCGGGCCGCGCTCATCGCCCACATCTTCCGCGTCGAGGACCAGATCCTCAAGCGGGCCTGACCCCTTTGCCCGAGGCCCCGAATCGGCCCGCATGAGACGCTGATGCCCAGGCCCGTCAGGCTCATCCTCTATACCCTTGCCGTGGCCTTGGCCGCAGCCCTCGCGGTTTATCTCACGCTGCCGGTCCGACGGGTCAACATCCACTCCGAGCTCGTCATGCTCGGAGACCTGGACAACGACCATGCCTGGACCGGCAAGGACTGGACGGCCTTATCCTCCTTCCTGGCCAATCCCTTCTCCCGCCCGAGGCTCGAAGCCCTTAAAGCCGACGTCAACCGCAACGGTCTCATCGATGACGAGGATATCCTGTTCCTGAAGGCCCTCTACGAGAGCGGCGACCCCTATCTCTCCCGGTCCAGGAACCATACGAGGGAACATCCGTTCCCCTACCCGCGTGAGTTCTTCAAGTACATCCCAAAGTCCGAATACGTGCAGCGCCCTCTTTACGTCCTCGACCACCCGATCCGCTCCGGCTCTCCCCTGGGCTTCCTGCGCGGGCTCAAGCCGGGCGGCCAGTCTTTCTACCAAGACCAGCTCCTCGCCGAGATCTACGACGAGGCCATCAGGTTCTCCATCGCCTACGACCTGCGCAAGGGAGCGCTCACCGACGTGGATCGGAACTTCGCGGCCAGGAAGGCGCTCCGTTGCGACGCGCTCTGGAAGCTGGGCGACCTCCCCGGGCTCCTCCTCCAGCTCATCGAGCTCGTGGAGGACGCGGAGACCTTGACGACGAAGGGGCAGACCCGTCTCATCGCCCGGACCCTGTATGTCCGCGACCATCTGCGGGGGCTGATGGACTCCCCCCTCTACCGCGGCTTCAAAGAGGGCAAGGAGCCGTCGAGCGCCGTGCTCCGAGCCATGGAGAAGCTCCTGGAGGAGGACCTTGGGATCGCGATGGACCTGGAGTCCGCGCGCCCCCCCCGGGACTTCCTCAAGCTGGCGAACTACGTCGACCGCGCGAAGTGGCAGTACTACAAGTCCACGTCCAGACGCGCTGATTTCGAGAGGCTCTCGCTCTTCGCCCAATACGACCGGCGCTATCTGCGGGCCGTCGCGCGCACGACCCCCTCGCACGGCGACAGACCGCTCGAGAACCACAATCTCCCGATGGTCCTGCTGTTCCGCGAGGCGCTCAGGCTCAAGGCCGGCGACAAGCTGGCCGCGATCGGTCTGCTCGACGAGACGATCCGCGTCCCCTTCGCCTGGATCAAGAGCATCCCGCGCTCCCAGCTCCCCTCCTCCATCGCGCTCGAGAATTTCCTGCTTCCCGGGAACAAGGAGGACGGCCCGGACAAGAGCCGCCATTGGAACGTCTTCGGCGGGATCAGCCTCTACAAATCGCCGGAAGAATCCATTCGGCTGGCCCTAGCCCGCGAAGTCAAGGATTTCCGGGACGAGGGAGGCACGCCCGCGGCCATGACCGAGTTCATCCGCGACACCATGGCCAACCTCAACGGCATCTACCACGTCGTCTCCATCGACCCCCGCCTGCTCTACGGCCGTTCGGCCGACGACTAGCCTCCCCCTTTCGGAAGGCCCAGCCGCTGATAGGTCCAATTCCCGCCCCCCGGCTTCCCGCTGGACCCATAGAGAATCTCCCGTCCCGGAATATAATGAATCGATGCGATTCCGGAGGCTTACTACTAATATGAAGAGATCCTCTTTATGGTTCATCCCCATGGCTGCTCTCGCTGGTCTTCCCGTCGAGGCTGCGGTGCTGATCCGTTCCCAGGCGCCGGTCAACAGCGGGGTCATCCAGGCCATTCCTGCCCTGCGGGTCAATGCCCTTGGGCCGGGCCTGACCCGAGGAGCAAGCCTCACCCTTCCATCCATGAGCCCCGGCCTGCCCAACATCGCGGCCCCTTCCATCACCCCCTTGGCCGC
>JBAZSR010000133.1:0-8301 GCA_041662295.1 Elusimicrobiota bacterium
CCCGCAGCGCCGGGTGAGCCGCAGCACCATGGGCGTGAGCATGATGCAGACCGTGTCGTTCATGAAGAGCGCCGAGAGCAGGCCCGAGCTCGCCACGACGAGCAGGAGCAGGCGCTCCGCGCTGGCCGCCCGCCGCAGGATCCAGCCTTCGACCTGCTCGAAGAAGCCGCTGACCTCGAGGTAGCCGATCACAATCATCATCCCGAGGAGGAACACGATGGTGTCGAAGTCCACGAGGCGGTAGGCCTTCTCCATCGGGACCACGCCCAAGGACACCATGGCCACGCTGCCCAGGAGCACGGCCGCGGGCCGGCGGATGAAGATGCCGGGGATGTTCTGGAACGACAGGAGCAGGTAGGTGAGCCCGAAGATGACGACCGCCGCGGTCATCGGGACAGGGTCAGGCCGGCAGCGCCGCGATCTTCTTCTTCATCTCGGCGTCGTGCTCCGCGGTCTGGCCGACGATGACGTCGATCAGCTTGCGGAACTCGGGGTCGTCGGTCCTCACGATCTCGTGGATCCTGTTCTCCAGGATGGAGCCCTCGATATCCTTCGCGACGAAGAAAGCGTTGTGGGCCGAGATCTCGCCTTTGACAGCCCGCGCGATGTTCTCCTTGATCCCTCGGATGAAGGTCTGGATCGCGGCGATGTTGAACGGCCGGCCCGGCAGGTAGGCCGAGGGGTTGGCCTCGAGCATCCGGGCCATGGACCGCATGTTGTGGGCGTGGGCGGTCTCCTGATTCACGAGGCCGGACCAGAACGCCTGCTCGGACGCGTCTTTCTCCGCGAACACCTTGTAGAGCCCGGCCACGGCCTCCTCGGCCTCGGCCAGGACCCCGAGCGTCTTCACTGTCTCCTTCACGAGTCCAGGCATCATGGCGCGGCCCTCCTCGAATTCTTGGGCTTATAGACGCGGACCGGCCTGCCCTTGCCCTTCAGGGAGACGGCCTGATGGAAGACGAACTCCTCCGGCCTGCTGAGCCGGGAATACGTGGACTCTGAGATGAGGAAGGACCCGGGCTCGGCCGCGTTCTCCACGCGCGAGGCGGTGTTGACCACGTCGCCGATGACGGTCATGTCCTTGCGCTCCGATGACCCGATGTCTCCCTGGATGAGCCTGCCGCTGCTGATCCCGATCCGGACCTTGATGCCGGGCAGGCCCAGGAACTTGAGCGCCTTATTGAGCTTGGGCATGGTCTCGGCCTGGATAGCCCGGGCCGCGTCCGCCGCGTCCTGGGCCTCCACGAAGACCGCCATGACGCAGTCGCCGATGTACTTGTCGATGTCGCCCGAATGTTCCGCGATGGCGCGAGCGCAGAGCGAGAAGAGCATGTTGAGCATCTCCACCACGCGGGAGGCGGGGTACTTCTCGGAGAACGCCGTGAAGGAGACCACGTCCAAGAACAGGACCGTGAGGTCCTTGGTGGCGGCCTTCGGGCCGCCGTCCTTGGAGGAGGCCTTCACCACGGACGCGTAGGTCGTCTTGGAGACGTAACGCTGGATGAGCTTGTCGAACTTCTCCTTGAGGGCGCGGAAGCGCTCTTCCGCCGAGATGTCCCGGAACACCTCGATGGCGCCGATGATCCTGCCCGCTCCGTCCCGGACCGGGGCCACGTGCGTCTTGGTGGCGAAGCGGTGCCCGGCCTTGTGAAGAGGGTAGATCTTCTCCTCGACCCTCTCCCCGGTGGCCATGGTCCTCGTCAGCGGGCAGAACGCCCCGCAAAGGCGGCGGCCGTTCTCGTCGATATGGTTGAGGATGCCGTTGCGGCAGCAGCGGCCCATGACGTCCTTGGCCCGGTGGCCCGTGATGGCCTCGGCCCCGCGGTTCCAGAAGAGGATGCGGCGGCCCCGGTCCACGACGTAGACCCCGTCGTATATGAAATCGAGCAGGATCTTGGATTCCGGGACCAGAAGGTCCTCGAGCGTCATCCCAGAGGTCCGGCCCGGTCTTTGGACGGATTCCTTCATGGGGCTATCTTAGCACCCTGCCTGCCCGAGGGCAAGCAGCCCCCCTCAGCCTGGCCTTTCGACCCCGGTCCGATTCATCGCGGCTGGATCCTGACCTGCACGCTCAAGCCCCTCTTGAGCCGTTCGGAGGGCTCGAGCTCGACCTCGACCTCGAGGACCTTGGCGTCCATGCGCTCGGCCGGGTCCTCGGAGGAGAGGCTCTTCCTGCCGAGCATGCGGCCGACCCGGGCCACCCGGCCCGGGAAGACCTCGCCGGGGTAGGCGTCGGGCAGGACCTGGGCCGGACCGCCCTCGGCCAGCCGGCCGATGTCGAGCTCGTCGACCTCGGCCGTGACCCGGAGCTTCCGGTCGTCGCCGATCATGAAGAGCGGCTGGCGGGAATAGGGGTCGGCGGTCTCTCCGTCCTCGAGGTAGGTCTTGAGGACCCGGCCCTCGAACGGCGCGGTCACGGTGCGCTCCTCGAGAGCCGCCCGAGCCTTCTCCACCCTGGCCGAGGCCAGCCGATGGGCCGCGTCGGCGTCGTCGAGCTCCTGAGCCGAGGCAACGCCCTTCTCGAAGAGAGTCTTGGCCCTTTTATAGGAGGCGCCCGTCTTGAAGAGCTCGGCCTCGGCCTCGCCCACGGCGGCGCGCTCCTTGCCGTCATCGAGAAGCACCACGGGCTCGCCCTCCCTGGCCCAGGCGCCCTCCTTCTTGGCATAGCGCTTCACCCGGCCGGGGACCTTGGAGCGGACCGAGGCCTCCTTGCGGCATTCGATCCTGCCCGTAGCCGCGACCATGGCGGGGAGCACGCTCTCCCGGGCAGACTTCTCGCGGTTGGACCAGACCGCGGTCCCTCCCGCGGCGCTCAAGACCGCCAGCACCCCAGCTCCCAACAACGCCTTTCGCATCGTCATGAGACCCTCCCAGCTTCCGCGGCCGTCAGGCGGCCGTCCTCCATGAGCACCACCCTGTCCATGAAACGGGCGACCCGGTTGTCGTGCGTGACCACGATCACCGCGGCCCCGGACTCCCGCGCCCGTGACGCGAGCAGGTCCATCACGGCCTTGCCGTTCTCGGCGTCGAGCGCGCCCGTGGGCTCGTCCGCCAGGATGAACCGCGGCCCTCCCGCGAGAGCCCGCGCGATGGAGACGCGCTGCTTCTCCCCTCCGCTCATGTCCGCAGGAAGAAAATCCGCCCGGCGGGCCAGGCCGACGCTTTCGAGGGAACGCAGGGCCTCGGGGCCGACGTCGCCCTCGGGCCAACCCCGGAGCCTCAAGCCCAGCTCCACGTTCTGGCGCGCGGTCAGGGCGCCGAAGAGGTTGAACGCCTGGAACACGAAGCCGATCCGGCGGCGCCTCAGCGTCGAGAGCGCGGCCGCGTCGAGGCTAGAGAGGTCCTCCCCCTCGACGAGCACGGAGCCCCGGGTGGGGCTGAGCATGGCGCCGAGGATGCTCAGGAGCGTGGTCTTGCCCGAGCCCGAGGGCCCCATCACGGCCACAAGCTCGCCGGCCTCGACCGCGAGGTCCGCCCCTCGCACGGCCTCTACGCGGATGACCCCGCTCTCGTAGATCTTCCAGATCCCGGCGGCCTCGAGGATCCTCATACGCGGAACACCATGGCCGGGTCCAGGGACAGGGCCTTGCGCACGCTCACCAAGGAGGCGCCGAGGCAGAGGACGAAGCCGATGCAGAAGACCCCGCCGTAGAGCCAGCCAGGGATGGCCACCGGCAGGCCCAGGGTCTCGAGCCCTCGGGCCACCCACCAGACCCCGATGACGCCGAAGACGTAGCCGAAGAGGGCGCTCGCCGCGGCCTGGGTCCATAGGATGGTGCGCACCTCAGCGTCGGTCGCGCCGAGGGCCTTCAAGGTGGCGTACTCGCGCAGGTGCTCCATGGTGGCGGCGTAGACGGTCTGTCCCACGATGGCCAACCCGACCACGAAGGCGAGGAAGGTCATCATGAGGAAGCCGAAGCCCATGCCGGTCTGGATGGTCCAGTAGAGCTTCGTGCGGCGGCTGTACTCGCCCCGGGTCAGGACGTCGACGTTGGGCAGGCGCTCGGCGAGGCGCCTCTTGAGCTCCCGGGCCGAGATTTCGGGCTCGGCGCGGGCGAGGATGAACACGGTGTTGGAGTCGCCGAGATAGCCCGTGAGCCTCTTGGCCGTGTCGTAGGAAGCGAAGATATAGGGCGCGGTGGTCAGCGACCTGATGCCGCGCGTCATGCCGGCCACGCGGACCTTCTGGCCCGTGATCTCGGTCGTGTCGCCCACGAGCAGGCCGCCGAGCTTGCGGGAGCCCGACTCGTCAAGGATGATGTTGTCCCCTCCGAGGACGCTCCGGCTGTCGCCCTGGACGAAATCCGACGGCTCTCCCCACCCGGAACCGCCCGTCCCGGCCGCTTCGGCGGGAGGATGGTAGCCGATGACCTCGACCTGCTCCGTGCCGCCCCCGGGCAGGCGCAGGAAGGCCCAGCCGAAGATGAGGGTCTTGGCCTCGGCCACGCCAGGGGTGGAGCGCACCTTGTTCACGTAGCGCTCCGGGAAGGGCTGGGACCAGTCGAAATTGGGGGAGTTGCGGCTCACCACCCAGACGTCCGCGTCGGTCCGGTCGATCATGCCCGCCGCGTTCTTCATGAACCCCAGGTACATGCCGCCCTGGAGGAAGATGAGCACGATGGCGACCGTGATCCCGGCCAGGGTGATGAGGAAGCGGACCTTGTCGTGGAGGAGGTTGCGCAGGGCCACGATCGCCATGCCGGCATGGACCGGCCCCGCGGTGCGCTCGACGGCGCGTCCCGCGGTGCGGCCGGCGATGCCGGCGGCTAGACCAGCCAGCCTTTCGCTTTGATCCCTGACTCGACGAACTCGATCCATTGGTCGACGATGCGCTCCAGGTCCGGCGGCGGGCCCGGGATGATCCTGCGCAGGACGATGTGCGTGAGGAGTCCCGAGAAGCCCATGTTGAGGAACTCCGGATCCAGGTCCCGCCTGACGAATCCGATCTTCTGCAGCCTCTCCACGGCCTCGCGCCAGTGGATGAAGCAGGACTCCAGCATCTTGTAGCAGCGCTCCTCGTAATCCGGGTCGATGGCATTGGCCTCGCGCAGCACGACCTTGGCGAGGTCCTTGTTCTCCGTAAAGAACTTCATCCAATCCAGCAGGGCGGACCGCATGGCGGACCGGACGCTCAGGGGATTGCTGTACGACCGGTTGACCTCGGTCCGCACCCTCGCCTCGAAGAGCGCCGCGTAGCGGTCCATGACCGCGTGGAAGACGTCGAGCTTGGAGCTGAAATAGAGGTAAAAGGTGCCGCGCGCCACCCCGGCCGCGTCGATGATATCCGCGATGGAGGCGCTCCTGTAACCCTTGGCAGCGAAGACTTTGATGGCAGCGTCCACCAACTGGCCCTTCCTCTCTTCCTTATGTAAAAGTGTTCTCATTCGATTAGACTGACATGTCAGTCTAGTCTAGCAACGTGATTTAAAGCTGTCAATACTTTCTTTCTTTTAAACTATTTTTCCTGCAGGGTCACGATATAATCCGGAACAAACCGCTCCGGATACTCCAGCCGGGTCCGGAAAGGCCGCGGCCCTGCCAATTGGGGCTTTTCAGCACCAACCCCCACCCGGTAAACGCCTGGCGGCACCCGCAGGACCGGCTCCAAATCAGGACTCCCCAGGCACTTGAGCCCGGCGACCGCGAGTCCGCCCGAAGGACATCGAAGGATCGCGGCGGCCCTCTTCCTCGGGGCCTGAGGCAGAAGACGCAGTTCCACCTTATAGACCCCGGTGCCAGGCTTCCACGCGAGCACCTCCCCCCTGGATTGGAGATGGCTCCAATACTGCTCGAAGCGCTCGCAGGCAAGTTCCATCTCGGAGTGCTTCCAGGACGCGGCTCCGGGCGGGTCCCTGTCGAATTTCCAAGCCTCGTCCCAAGCCGCGTCGTAATGACCCTGGGTATGAGCCGGGGAGCCAATATCCCAGACGCCGAGCATCGGACAAGCGCACTCGACCACGGCCAGACCGGTCACCGCGTTATGGTATCATAGGCGCTCATGGCGCCGCCAGAGAAGTGCCCAGGCTGCGGAGCACCGGTCCCGGCCGATTGGAACGTCTGCGAGAAGTGCCTCCTGCCCAGGAGCATGGTCTCGGGCAATGCCGAGGCCAGCGTGGCCATCCGCTGCCAGTGCGGCGGCCGCATCGGCCCCCTGGATTCGGTCTGCCCGTCCTGCCGCAGGCCCAAGCCCAGGATCGACGTGGGAAGGGCCGACACGGACCGTCGCGCCCTTGCCAGGGGAGGAGGGTTCCGCGCCATCGCGAAGAGTCTTTTCTTCGGCGCCGCGGCGATGGTCGCGGGTTACGGCATCTTCTCCCTGCAGCGGACCGCCCTGCGGGAAAAGGAGGCCCCGGTCCAGACCGAGGCCGCCTCGCCGGAAGCCTCGCCAGGGGCCGCTCCCTCGGACCCGGCGGTTTCCGCGCCCTTGCCCCCCCAGGAGTGGTCGGTCCGCGGCAAGATCTACGACCTCATGACCTTGAAGGCCCTCTCAGGCGCGCGCATCACGCTCAAAGACAAGCTCTCCGGCAGGAGCTTCTCATGCACGACGGACGCCTCCGGTGAATATTCCGTGAAGGTCCCCCCCCTGTCCGAAGGAGGCTACGCCCTGAGCGTGAGCGTCAAGAACCGTCCGTGGGCCTTCCTCGAGGAGATGGAGCCGCCCTACCGGGAGCAGGACCGGGACCGCCGGGAATCCGCCCTCGACCTCCTGGCCTCCCCGAGCCTCGTGCACGTGCCCATCATGCTCACCAGCGGCCAGGGCAGCCAGGACTACGATCTGGTCGTGGCCGCAAGCCGCTGACCCGGGGACCCCGGGCTAATCCAGGTCGAACGGCCGGGGAGGAGGAGAGTCGTCCCCCTCGCGCTTGATGCGCTCCTTCTCGCGCTCGAACTTCTCCATGGCCGCCCGCCTCTGCTCCGCGATCACGTCCTTGGCGCCGTCGAGGATCTTGCCGAGGCGCTCCTTCTCAGCCCTCATCCTCTCCTGCGCGGCCTTGATGGGATCGCCGTCCTTGTCCTTGGCCAGGGGCTTGGCCCAGTGCTGGACGACCTTGCCGTTCTCCTTGCGGACCTCGATCCTGGCGCCGCAGCAGGGGCAGTCCACGTAGATGGTCTCGTTGAGGGTCATTTCTGCTATTATAGCGCAAACAAGACGGAGCATCTCATGGAGGATGGACATGAGGACATGGATCGCGGCGTTGCTCGTGACCTTCACGGCCGGGACAGGGCTGGCTGAGAAGCCGAAGAAGGACAAGCCCGCCCCTCCCGCGGCAGGCGCCAAGGCCGGCCCTGCCGCCCTCGTCAGCGAGGAAGGAAAGGTCCTCTACGCTCTCGGGGTCGCCATGGGCTCTGCGGTCGGCAATTTCGAGCTCACTCCGGCCGAGACCGAGACCGTGCTCATGGGCGTCAAGGATTCCATCGCGGGCCGCAAGCCCCAGGTGGAGATGCCGGTCTACGGCCCGAAGATCGCCGAGCTCGAGCGCGGCCGCGTCGCCCTGCGGCTCGAGGCGGTCAAGAAGAAGAATACCCCGTTCCTGGAAGCCGCGGCCAAGGAGGCTGGCGCGGTCCAGCTGGACGAGGGCGTCATCTACACCGAACTCGCTGCCGGGACCGGCGCCGTGGTCGGCTCCACGGACACCTTCAAGGCCCATTACAAAGGAATGCTCGCGGACGGCGCCGTGTTCAGCAGTTCCCGCGACTCGGGCCAACCCTATGAGGGCGAGATGACCGGCGGCACCATCCCCTGCTGGAGGATCGGCCTGCGCAAGATGAAGGTCGGCGGCAAGGCCAGGCTCGTATGCCCTCCCGAGACCGCCTACGGCGACGAAGGCAGGCCGCCCCGCATCCCCGGAGCCTCGGTCCTCGTCTTCGAGCTCGAGCTGCTCGAGACAGGCCCTGGTCCGGCCCCGGCGCCGGACGCCAAGCCCTGACGGGCCGGCTGTCTTCCAAGGGTCCCCGGTGCGCCGAGGCGACGCCATGAGAACCTCGCTCCTCCTGCTCCTCCTTCCCCTGCTCTTCCTGGCAGCCCCGTCCTCTGCCAAGGAGACCTCGGCTTCCTGGACCGAGAAGGCCGCGGCCTTCGCTGCCGCAGGCCAGACGGACCAGGCCCGCGCCGCCTGCGACCAGGCGCTCCGGCTCAACCCACGGAACTCCGAGGCCCTGGCGCTCCGGGCCGTGCTCTGGGTGAAGGCCGAGGACTGGGCTAACGGCCGCAAGGACTGGGACGCGTTCATCCGGCTCAAGCCCGCGGAACCGAAGGGGTACGCCGGCCGTGGGAGATGCCTCTTCGAGCAGAGGGTGTAC
>JBAZSR010000133.1:8311-10528 GCA_041662295.1 Elusimicrobiota bacterium
CCAAGGTCTCTGCCGTCACAGGGAAGCTCGACGAGGCGCTTCCCCGCCTCGACCAGGCCATCGCCCTCGACCCGACGCTCGCCCCTGCCTTCAGCCTCAGGGGCATCATCCGCAAGCACCAGAAGACCGGCGACCAGGGACTCTCGGACTTCGAGGCCGCCATCCGGCTCGACCCCTCCTTGACCGAGGCCCGCGTCAACAGGGGCATCCTCCGCTTCGCCGCGCAGGACCCGGCCGGCAGCATCGAGGACTTCACGGCGGCTCTGGCAGCGAACCCCTCCCTCCCCGACGCCCTGTTCTGGCGCGCCAGGGCCCGCCTCACCATGCAGGACACGGACGCCAGCCTCGCGGACATGAGCAGGTTCCTGGAGCTCGACCCCAACCATACGGACGCCCTCACCATCCGCGGGATGACCTACGCCGGAAGGAAGAAGGATTACGAAAAAGCCGTCGCGGACCTGAGCAGGATCGTGGAGCTCCGGCCCGACGACCCCCTGTCCTACACGCGCCGGGCCGAGGTCCTGACGGCGAAGAAGGACTACGAAGGAGCCCTCAAGGACTGCGCGAAAGCCTTCGAGCTCGATCCCAAAGCCGTCTCTGCGTTCTACCACCGCGGCAAGATCCTCCTCGAGACCGGCAAGCCCGCCGAGGCGCTCGCAGACTTCGAAGCGTGCCTGGCCGTGGATCCGGGATGCCCGGTCTTGGCCATGTCCGGAAAGGCGCGCCTCCGCCTCGGGCAGCTCGACCTCGCCATCGCGGACCTCGAGGCCGGACTCAAGGCTGAGCCCGGCAGCGCCGAGATCCAGCGCGATCTGACTCTCGCCCTGGAGAGCAGGAGGAAGGCTGGGACGATCCAGAAGGCCAAGCTCGGCGGAGCAGGCCTGCTCGCCCTGCTCGCCGCGAGCCTGGCTTTCCGGCGCTTCCGGAGGAAGAAAGCCCCGCCTCCGTCTTCAGCCATCCCGCTTTCCCCTCCCTCACCCCAAGCCCCTGATCCGCAGGCTCCCGCGGCCGCCGCTCCCCTCCCGGTCCCAGGCCCGGCCAGCACCGGCTCCTTCAGGGTCGCGCCTGATTTCTCCCAGCGCGGCATGCCCGAGTCCGCCCCGGCTCCCCACCCTCTCCCGCGGAGGCAGGTCTTGAAGTGGGCCCTGCCCGCCCTCGGTCTGGCTGCAGCGGCTGCCGCGTATGTCGGCTATGCGCGGGGCATGTGGGGTTCAGGAAGTTCCGATCTCGCGGGGACCACGACCAGCGTCACGTTGGAATTCTCTTCCCAGCCCGAGTCTCCGGATGCGCCCGCGGCTCCTGAGATCCGGCCGGAACCGGAAGAGCCTGTCTCCTCCCGTCCGGCTTGGGAGTACGCGGTCGCGGGCGTCGAGACCCGCCTCAAAGACATCTTTGACAACAGGATCGACCCCCTTCGGGATGCCCGAACCGCCGATAAGCCGTCTTGGGCGGACCGCACGAACTGGTCCGAGGCGAACAACGGCGACACGTACTATTTCGGAGTCGGGACCTCCAGCGGCATCCGAATGCGCGAGCTGGCCACGATGCAGGCTCAAACCATGGCCCAGACCCAACTGCTCACGGCCATGGGCCGCTCCAAGACCAGGACCGCCCGGACCCCCGGCAGCGAGACGACCACCACCTCCGTCTCCGGGACCCTGAAGGGCGCGCGGCCCCTGGATTATTACAGGGACGGCCAAGGGACCCTCTCGGTCCTCATGACAGCCACGGCCAGCATGAACAGGCCGCACGCCCCGACCATCGGAGGCCCGGGGCCGGACCAGGCCCGAACCGCGCCGACCGAGGCGACGGCAGGGAACCTGGAGGCGCGGTGATGGTCTCGCAGGATAAGGTCCTGACCTTCCTTCAGGGCTGGTCGCCCTGAGGCTCAAAGCCCGGGAAGGTCCTCGAGCTTGTAGGGGACGTCCACGAGCGCGAGCCGGTCCAGGGCGGACCAGAAGGGCTTGTGGAGGTGCAGGCTTCCCCGGCGGCGGATGAGGACGGGCGTCTCGCCGTTGAAGAGGAGCAGGACGTCGAAGGCCCCCTTCTTGCAGAGGTCCAAGGCGAGCCTGGCCGCGGTCTCAATGCCGAGGTGGCCCTTCTTCTCGTCGTGAGCCGAGAGGTCGACGCGCATGCCGGCGCAGAGCTCCATGCGCATCTTGAGGTCCTCCTCGAGGATGGCGTTGCGGACCGCCTCCACGCCGAAGACGACGCCGG
>JBAZSR010000134.1:0-10507 GCA_041662295.1 Elusimicrobiota bacterium
ACATAGGCCGAGACGCGGGCGCGCACCAGGCACTTGATGCCGTCCTTGGGCTCGAACTTCATGGAGCTGGCGTAGCCCTTGAAGAGGACGGCCGAGATCTGCGACTGGGCATCCTTGAGGGTGAAGTAGGTGTGGCCCGAAGGGTAGGCTCGGGAGCCGGAGATCTCGCCCTCGACCCAGACTTCCTGGTAGTCCCTCTCCAGCAGGTCGTGGATGCCGCTGACGAGCTCTCCGACCGTGTAGACTTTGCGGCTGGACTCGCCGAAATCAAGCTCCGGCGTTCCTGGGTCCTCGGACCGGGACTCCCGCCGGGCGCTCACGCGCTCCCCTTGAGCTTCCTGAGGGCTTCGGCGATGCGCTTCTCGTCACCCTGGTCCGCGGCGCGGTAGAAGGTCATGGGGTCGGGCATGTAGGCCTGGCGCACCCAGTGGCTCGGAAAGTCATGAGGGTACTGATAGCCCTTGCCATGGCCGCGGGTCTCGGCGTCGAGGGAGGCGTCCCGCAGGTGCATGGGGACCTCGCGGCCAGGGCCTTCCGCGGCCTCCTTCATGGCCGCGTCCACGGCGAGGTAGGCTGAGTTGGATTTCGGGGCCGAGGCGACGTAGACCGCGGCCTGGGCCAGGGGGATGCGGGCCTCGGGCATGCCGAGGACCTCCACAGCGTCGAAGGCGGCCTTGGCCACGAGCAGAGCCCGGAAGTCCGCGAGGCCCACGTCCTCGGAGGCCGCGATGAGCAGGCGCCGGGCGATGAAGCGCGGGTCCTCCCCCGCAACGAGCATCTTGGCCATCCAGTAGAGGGCCGCGTCCGGGTCCGAGCCCCGGAGGGACTTGATGAAGGCTGAGATGTGGTCGTAGTGGTCGTCGGACTTCTTGTCGTAGCGCACGGCCCGCTTCTGGATGGACTCCTCGGCCACCCCCAAGGTGATGTCCCTTGCCCCGTCCTTGTCCGGCGGGGTGGAGAGGGCCGCGAGCTCCAGGGCGTTGAGCAGGCGCCGCGCGTCGCCCGAGGCCATGCGCAGGAGGTGCTCGCGGGCCGCGGGGTCGATTCGGAGCTTGAAGGAGCCGAGGCCCATCGTCCCGTCGGAGACGGCCCGGTCAAGGATGGCTGCGAGGTGTCTCTCGGCAAGGGGCTTGAACTCGAAGGCGGTGAAGCGGGAGAGCAGGGCGGCGTTCACGTAGAAGGACGGGTTCTCCGTGGTCAGGCCCACGAGGATGACCTCCCCGCGCTCGACCGCGGGCAGGAGGGTATCCTGCTGGGTCCGGTTGAAGTGGTGGATCTCGTCGAGCAGGAGGAGGGTCCGGGTCCCCTTGGCGGCCCGGTCGAACTTGGCCGCCTCCAGGACCCTTTTAAGCTCCGCCACGCCTGTGACGACGGCGTTGAGCTCGACCACCGAGGCTCCGGAGCGCTCTGCCACCAGGCGCGCCATGGCGGTCTTGCCAGTGCCGGGCGGGCCGTAGAAGAGGGCGGAGCTGAGCTTGCCGGACTCGACAAGCCGGCGGAGCATCTTGCCCGGGCCCACGAGGCCCTCCTGGCCCGCGAAGTCCGAAAGCTGCCGCGGGGCCATGCGCGCTGCCAGCGGCTGATCCCGGGGAGAAAGCTCGGTGGGGAAGAGCTCCTGGCTCATCGGGCCGTGTCCTAGAGCCCCGAGCCCGCGGATTCGACAGCGGAGCTCAGCGCGTAATCGAGCTCGATGATCTTCTTCTCGGCCGTGTCCCTGGCGATGTCCACGGACTCGCGGAGCTGGTTGAGCTCCATGGAGAGCTCGAGGGCGGTGAGGATCGCGAGCTTCGAGGCGTCCACGATGTCGTACTTCTGCTCGATGGAGATCATCTTGTTCTCGACTTCCTTGGCGAGGACGTTGACCTCCATCTGGGTCATGCCCTCGACCTCGACGGCGAGCCGCCGCTTGCGGATCTCGATCTCGTAGGTGTCTTTCACGGCCTCTCCTCCCCGTCCCGGGACCCCGGGCAGGGCTGCGTCACGCGACGGCTTCCAGCTTCCTGGCCAGCTTCTCGAGCCGTTCCTTCAGACGATCGTACCGGGACAGCCGGCCCTGGGCGGAGCGCAACTCCTCGCGCAGGCGGTGGACCTCGGTCCTCAGGCGCCCGGACTCCTCGGCGAGCTTGCGGTTCTCGCCGCCGAGGTCGCGGAGTCTGCGGGAGGCCTCGTGGACGTGGGCCTCGAGCGACTTGAGCTCGTTCTTGGCTATTATCACTTCCTCAGTTCCGCCCCGAATCTCTTCTTCAGCTCCGCGAGAACCTTCTCCACCCCTGCGGCGACCTCCGCATCCTTGAGGGTCCGGTCCGGGAGGAGGAAGACGAAGCGCAGGCTCAGGCTCCGGCACCCGTCGGCCACCCCTTTGCCGGCGTAGACGTCCACGAGCCCGACGGAGTCCAGCGCAGGGAGCTTGAGTCCCGCGACCGCGGCCTCGATGTCTGCGTAAGGCACGTCGGACCGGACGACCACGGAGAGGTCGCGCCAGGAGGAAGGGAAGCTGCTCATGGCCCGGAAGGTCCGCGGTCCGGCCGAGGCGGCCGCCAGGCGCTCGAGGTCGAGCTCGAAATACGCGGGCTGCTCTCGGTCCACCTCCCACGCGCGGGCGAGCTTCGGGTGGAGAATGCCCAAGCGGGCCAGGGGGGCTCCTCCGGCAGAGACCGTCAGGCGGCTTCCGGGCAGGAGGAGGCCCGAGCCTGCGAAGGTGCCCGCTGGGTCGTCGGCCGTCCACGTGAGGCCGGTGACGCCCGCGAGCAGGTCCGCGAGGAGAGCCTTCGCCTCGAAGAGCCCGGCTTTGTCCTTGGAGGCCTTCCAGTGCGCTGGCGACAGCGGGCCGTAGAGCACGCCGGCCAGGTGGCTGTGCTCACGGACCGCGGAGCCGTCCCGGAGGTAGGTCTTGCCGACCTCGAAGAGCCGGACCGACTCGGCCTGGCGCTCGATGTTGCGGCGCAGGCTCTGGAGCAGGCCGGGCAGGAGCGAGGGCCTGAGCACGACCCAGTCCTCGGTCAGGGGATTTGCGAGCCTGACCCATTGGTCCTCAGTGACCTCGAGGAGCGCGGCGTGCTTCTCGGAGATGAAATCGTAGGTGCATGCCTCGTGGAGGCCGAGCGCTGCCAGGCGGGCCCGGGCCCTGTGTGCCAGGCTGTGGGAACGGAGTTCCTCCGTGGGCTTGAGCGGGCTCGTCCCGACGCTTGAGGGTATCCGGTCGTAGCCCAGGATGCGTGCCGTCTCCTCGGCCAGGTCCCATGGGGTCGCGAGGTCCCGGCGCCAGGAGGGGGGCGTGACCACCAGGACGTCGCCCTCCTGGTCCGTCTTTGCCGCGATCGCCCGGATCGTCTTCTCCACCTCTTCGGCGGGGAAGGCCGTCCCGAGGATCGCGTTGACGCGGGCCGCGGTGGCCCGGATGGGGAAAGGATCCTTCCTGCCCGGGTAGATGTCCAGGGCGGGGGAGACGCGCGCCGAGCCTCCGCTGAGGCTTGCGATCAGCGCGGCGGCTTGGCGGGAGGCCCACGCCGCGGCCTCGACGTCGCACCCGCGTTCGAATCGGGCGGATGAGTCCGAGCGCAGGCGCAGGGACTGGGACGACTTGCGCACGGCAGCGGGGATGAAGGCCGCGGACTCGAGGAACACGCGCTTGGTGGACGCCGTGACCGAGGTCGCCTGTCCTCCCATGACGCCCGCGATGGCCACGGGCTTGGCGTAGTCCGCGATGACGAGGAGCCCTTCCGTGAGGGCGTAGTCCTTGCCGTCGAGGGCGAGGAGACGCTCCCCGGGCCTGGCCGGCCGGACGATGATGCGGCCGTTGGCGAGGAGGTCCGCGTCGAAGGCGTGCAGGGGCTGGCCCGTGTCCATCAGGATGAGATTGGTGACGTCCACGACGTTGTTGATGGGCCGCAGGCCCACGGCCGCGAGCTTGTCCTTGATCCAGTCCGGGCTCTCGCCGACGCGCACGCCGTCGATGAGCCGGCCCACGTAGCGCGGGCAATCACCGGCCGAGAGGATCTCGACCGGAAGGGATCTCAGGCTGGCGTCTTCCTGGAGGGCCGTTTCCGCGCTCTCCTTGAAAGGCACACCGAAGCAGGTCGCGATCTCGCGGCAGAGCCCCAGGTGCGACATGAGGTCCGGCCGGTTGGGGGTGATCTCGACGTCGAGGATCGTGTCGGAGCCTCCGAGGAGCGCGGCGAAGTCCTGGCCCGCCTTGGTGGAGGGGTCGAGGACCATGATGCCTGAGGCGTCGCCTTCCAGGGCGAGCTCCTTGGTCGAGCAGATCATTCCCTCGGACTCGACCCCGCGGATCTTGGCCTTGGAGAGCTTGCCGCCCGGCAGGACCGCCCCGACCCTGGCGAAGGGGACCTTCTGCCCGGCCGCGACATTGGGGGCCCCGCAGACCACGGAGTAGGTCTTGGCGCCGTCCGAGACCTGGCAGAGGGAGAGCCGGTCCGCGTTGGGATGCTTGACCTTCGTGAGGACCTCTGCGGTCACGACCCCGGTGAAGACCGGGCCCCGCTTCTCGATGCCGGCGACCTCGATCCCGACCGAGGGCAGGCGGCCGGCGAGTTCCTCCGCGCTCCACTCGAGCGCGAGGCGCTCCTTGAGCCAGTTATAGGACGCTTTCATCGAATTGTCCCAGGAACCGGAGGTCGTTCTCGTAGAAGTACCGGATGTCGGGGATGCGGTACTTCATGATGGCGAGGCGCTCGATGCCGATGCCGAAGGCGTAGCCCGACCATTCCTCGGGGTCGAGTCCCACGGCCTTGAGCACCGCGGGGTTGACCACGCCCGCGCCGAGCAGTTCGAGCCATCCTGACTGCTTGCAGACAGGGCAGCCTTTCCCTCCACACAAGAGGCAGTTGACGTCCACCTCGGCTGAGGGCTCGGTGAACGGGAAGTAGGAGGGCCGGAAGCGGATGCGTGTGGAGGGGCCCAGGAGGGTCTTCATGAACACCTCGAGCGTTCCCTTCAGGTCCGCGAAGGTGACGCCGCGGTCCACGGCGAGGCCCTCGACCTGGTGGAAGACCGCTGAGTGGGTGGCATCCACTTGGTCGTGCCGGAAGACACGGCCCGGGCAGATGATCTTGAGGGGAGGCTTCGTCTTCTCCATGGTCCTGATCTGGACCGGGGAGGTGTGGGTGCGGAGCAGCCTCGGCAGGTCCTTGAGGTAGAAGGTGTCCTGCATGTCCCGCGCCGGGTGGTGCTCGGGGATATTGAGAGCCCCGAAGTTGTACCAGTCGGTCTCGACGAGGGGTCCCTCCGCGACGGAGAAGCCCATGAGCCGGAGGATGCCCGTCATCTCCGCAGCCATCAGCGTCAGTGGGTGGAGCCTGCCCCGGAGCTGGGGCGGGGCGGGCAGGGTGGCGTCTACGCCCGCATCTTCCAGGGAGCGATCCCCGCGGGACTCGAGCTCGGCCCGGCGGCGGGCGAGGCGCTCCTCGAGGTCGGCCCGGGCGGCCTGGGCTTTGGGGCCGTGGAGCTTGCGGTCCTCGAGAGGGAGGTCCTTGAGGCCCTTCAAAGCCTCGGTGAGCCGGCCGCTCCGGCCCAGGAACTCGAGCCGGACGGCCTCGAGCGCGTCAAGGGTCGCGGCCGCGGCTGGGTCCCAGGCTCCGATGGCCGCGGCCGTCTTCTCAAAAGCAACCAGCCAGTCGGAGGTCGCCATGAGATGCCGGACCTGCGTCTGGGGATCCCCCGGCCTAGGCGGCGGCTCGGGAGATCTCCAGGAGCTTCCGGAAGGAGCCCTGGTCGCGCAGGGCCATCTCGGAGAGCATCTTCCGGTTGAGGGTGACCCCGGCCTTCTTGAGGCCGGCCATGAACCTGCTGTAGGTCGTGTCAGCCTGACGGCAGGCCGCGTTGATGCGCTCGATCCACAGGGAGCGGAAGTCGCCCTTGCGGTCCTTGCGGCCCACGTACATGTGGGCCATGGACTTGGCGGTCTGCTGCTTGACCTGGCGCCATTTGGTCCTCTTGTCGGAGTAGGAGCCTTTCGCCAGGCGGAACAGCTTCTTCTTATGGTGACGGGTGGTGACGCCTGATTTGATTCTCATGTCAGCTCAACTGTAGGGGAGGAGCCGGGACAGGATCTTGCCCTCGGTCTTGGTCACGGTGTTCTTGCCCGGGATGCAGTGGCTCTTGTTCTTGGGCATCGGGGTCAGGAGGTGCCGCCTGTAGGCGCGCTGGTGCCGCCATTTCCCGGACGACGTCTTGGTGAAGCGCTTCTTCGCGCCGCTGTGCGATTTTAGTTTGGGCATATCTCAGTGTTTCGGCACCAACGTCAGCATCATCCTGTTGCGCTCCCGCTGCGGCGGGGCCTCCGGGGCCGCGATCGCGGCCAGCTTCTCCGTGATGGCGTCGAGGAGCTTGGCCCCGAGGTCCTGGTGCTGCATCTCTCGCCCGCGGAAGACGACCGTGATCCGGACCTTGTCGTGGTTCGTGATGAACTCGATCGCGTGCTTGAGCTTGAAGTCCAGGTCATGGGTCCCGATGTTAGGCCGCAGCTGGATCTCCTTGAGCAACCCCGCCTTCTGGTGCTTGCGCGATTCCCGGACCTTCTTCTCCTGTTCGTACTTGAACTTCGAGAAGTCCAGGATCTTGCAGACCGGAGGATTCGCTTGTGGGGCGATCTCGATGAGATCGAGCTTGCGTTCCCGCGCCATCGCGAGAGCTTCTGAAAGATGCTTGATTCCAAGCATCGTTCCGTCCGAGTCGATCAGGCGAACCTGACTGGCCTGGATCCTGGCGTTGATGCGCAACTGGCCTTGGCTTGGGCCTCTATGGTCTCTACTGCCGTATTCTCTGCCGATTGTGGGTCGTTCCCCCTCGGAAATAGGATTGAATCCGAACAAGATACTTTATAATCTTTCGAGGCGGCGGTCAAGCCGCGGGAGGGGTCCATGCCGAAAATCGGAGTCATCCTGTCGGGCTGCGGGGTCAAGGACGGGTCGGAGATCCACGAGGCGGCCCTGCTCCTGTTGGCCATCGACAAGGCCGGGGCTCAGGCGGTCTGCTTCGCCCCGGACAAGGATCAGGCCGACGTCGTCGACCATCTCGCCGGCAGGCCCGGCCGCGAGAAGCGCAACGTCCTCGTCGAGTCCGCGCGCGTGGCGCGCGGCGAGATACGCGACCTGCGCGAGGCCCAGGTCGCGGAGCTCGACGCCGTCATCCTCCCCGGGGGCTTTGGCGCCGCGAAGAACCTGAGCTCCTTCGCCGAGGAGGGGGCCCAGTGCCAGGTGGACCCCGAGGTCGCCCGCGTCCTCCGTGGGATGAGGGGGGCCGGCAAGCCCATCGGCGCGGCCTGCATCGCGCCGGTCGTGCTGGCCCGGCTCTTCGGCGGCGACAAGCCTCTGGTCACCATCGGCTCTGACCCTGGGACGGCCCGGGCCATCGAGGCTATGGGCGCCCGGCACCAGGATGCGCCCGTGACCGGGGTGGTCGTGGATCCCGAGCTCAAGCTTGCCACCACGCCCTGCTACATGCTCGCGACCCGCATCTCCCAGGTCGCCGAGGGCATGGAGGCGCTGGTCAAGGCGGTCCTCGATATGGTCGGGGCGCCGGCGCGGCGTTAGGGGCCTCCCCGTTCCTGCGTCCCTGATCTGCGATGACAGGCGGCTGATCCGCCTGCTGCCCGGCGGCGCGTTGGCCCTTGGAACGGCCTGCGCCGGCTACGCATGGTGGGTCCTTTCCGGCGTCCTGGACGACGTCTCCATCCGCCGGCTGGCCGCGGCCTGGGGGGCGGTGTCGGCCGCGGCGCTTGTCGCTTCGGTGCTGAGGACCCACCGGTCCGCCCACGTCCGCGAGGCGCTCCGGCTGGGCTGCCGGGTCCGCCGGGGCTGGGGGCTTTGGCCTGTCCAATGGTGGTCCAAGGGTATCCCTCTGGCCGTGGAGCCCGCGGACCAGGGCGGCTCCTTGAGCCCTCTGGACCGGTCCCTCATCGAGATCGCGGGTCCGTGGGCGAACATCCGCTTGCTGGGTCAGCACCTGACCAGGCGGAGCTTCGTCCTGGAAGCGTTCCTGATGCTCCTCCTCCATCTGGCGGCCGGCCGATGGACGGCCGAGGAGAGCGGCTCCTACCGCTACGGCGATCTCGTGGCGGACGATTTCCGTCACTGGCCTTTCCTTTGCCCTGAGGAACAGCGTCTGGCGCACCCCTGCCGCGAGGCTGTCCGGCGGACCGTCCGGCGGGTCTGCAGATCGGCCGGAGGCGTGCGGCCGGGGAGCCGGGTGCTTGAGCTCGGGGCCGGCGGAGGGACCCTGTGGTCGTTCCTTCCGGAAGCCCTGCGCGGGGACTGGATCTCGCTGGACAGGGACCCCGTGGCCCTGCGCTGGGGCCGCACCGTGGGCAGGTCTCCTCGCGCGGTCTGCGGCGACGTCCTGAGGCTCCCCTTCCCGGCGGCCAGCTTCGACGCTGTCGCGGGGCTGACCTTGTTCGACTCCATCAAGCCCGGCGTTCTGGAAGGGGCCCTCAGGGAGTGCCGGAGGGTCCTTCGTCCGGGCGGCCGACTTCTCCATCTCCAGGACTTTCCTGATTGGCCGGCGCCTGAGCTGGCGCTCCAGATGAACATCCTGCTGGCCCGCCTGCCCGGCGTCTCCGGCAAGGTGCTCAACGAGGGGGGCGAACTGCGCTTCTTGGTCCATGGCCGCGGAGACATCGAGGGGCACGCGGCCAGGCTGGCGGCGATCCTCCCATGGGACGCAGGCGACCGCCTGGCCTTCCTGTCCCGGGCGGTCACTGACCCCGAATTCGCGTTCCGCTTCCGCCGCGGCCCGCGGGCGTTCCTCTGGATCCTCGACCGTGCTTTTCAGCGGGCCGGGTTCGTCACGGTCTCCGGGCTGGAGGAGCCGGCCGAGGACCCTCCGCAGCTCCATCATCTGGCCGCCTCAAGGCCGGAGGGCGGGAGCCTCGTTTTCCGGGCCGCGGCCAGCGCTTCCCGGCCGCCGGATGAAGACGGCTGAGTCCGTCCTGGAGCGATGAGTCCGGAGGGTGGTGGCCCCCGGCCTCCTCCTCGGCCGGCAGGGATCATGGACCGAACACCATTCGGGCCGCCCACTGGTTGTGCGTCCAGCACAGGAGGCGGATGTTGTCCGGGTCATCCGAGAGGCCGCCCAGGGCCCAGGGGATGACATGGTCATACTCCAGCATCCCGGTCCCCTCGCAGCGTCGTCCCTCCGGCGAGACGTAGGAGCACCGGCCGCCGTCCCGCTCCCAGACCTTGTCCTTGACCCAGCGGGGGATGCGGCGCGACCGGTCCGGGATGCGATCTTCTTTCCCCTCGATCCCCCTGGTCCGGCCGTTTTCCCGCCCATCGACCTTCCCGGCACCCTGACCGCCGGCGCTTCCTGCGGGATTCCCGCCGCCACCGGCGGTTTTTTCAAAGGGTTGCCCGCGTTCCTTGTTTCTGGCGATCCTCCGGGAGGGATCGCGTTTCTCCAGGAGCGCGTCGAGGGCTTCCCGGAAGATATCCGAAAGATTCACGGCCGGGTACTTGTGCCGGAGCAGGTCGCGGGCGCGCTCGACCCAGGACAACAGCCCCTCATCGGCCGTGAAGGAGAAGCGGACCAGAGGCTTGGGTCTCGGTCCCGCGCCTTCCAGAAGACACCGTCCCTCGCCGGCGCTCCTGTCTGCCGCGGCCCCGTTTCCCGGACCCCTGTCGCCATTCAGGCCGGCATCCTCTCCTGGCTGGGCGCTTCCCTCCAGACATGTGCTTCCTTCCGGAAAGGTCCCTTCGGCAGGGGCGCAGCCTCCTTCTAAGGATGCCTCCGGGACTCCCGCGAAAAGCTCCTCCTTGGGCGGCAGGGCCGGCAGGGGCGGGTGGCCGAGATATCGGATGCAGTCGCGGCGGGCCCGTTCCGGCGCGATCTCGGCGAGGAGGAGCTCGAGCTTGTTCTGGCTGAGCCCCTGGGCCCGGGAGAGCAGCTCCGAGAAATCCTTCCTGTTCCGGTGGGGGGCGAGCAGGGAGACCGCCGTCAGGGAAAGAGAGCCATCCTGTAGGAAGGCCAGAATCTCCGGATACCGTGCCGCGGTTCGAGCTGCGTGAAGGCGCCTGGCGGTCTCTCCTTCGGAGAATCGCAATTTGCCAACGCAATAGGCGAACATGCTGGGATACCCTGCTGGTGCATAGAGCTTTCTCCGATCTGTCTCCAAGAGGCACGCCAGCAGTCCGGAGAGGTCTTTCCGGCTTTCCGCTGCCAGGGATTCGAGTCGGGCCAGCAACGATTGGTCGCTCAACTGCCGACAATAGTTCAGGTGGTCCATACTAATGATACGATTCAGGCCCGAATTAGTTCCCTTTTGAGACGGGAGTTATCCACAGACATCGCGTAAAGATATGTTTGTGGATAGCTTTCCTTATGTCGCTGCGGAGGGGCTGCTGGAGTCAGCAGTGGATCGCGGAGAGGAAGGGGGACGGAATAGTCATCGGGGGCGCAGCAGCGGCGGGCGCAGCAGCGGCGGGCGCAGCAGCGGCGGGCAGGGCCAGGCGGCTGATTTTCGGATCAGCCCGCCAGCAGGCGGGTGACTTTCTTG
>JBAZSR010000135.1:0-10486 GCA_041662295.1 Elusimicrobiota bacterium
GAAGATCAGGGCTGCGAACACGGCGGCCAAAGCCGCCCTGCCGAGAGTCGGTTGCTTGACCGCGGCAGCCGCCATCACCACGAGCAGGACGATGATGATGGGGATCTCGTAGAGGGTTCCCCTCTCATCGGAGAGGATCCTTTCGAGCTTGGTCCAGGGAGGGGTCATGGGATCGGAGTCGGTTCCGAGGTCGGAATCAGGGTGGGCCGTGCAGGATTCGAACCTGCGGCCATTCGCGTGTAAGGCGAATGCTCTACCGCTGAGCTAACGGCCCGTTCTCGTCTCATTCTACAACACTTGCCGGGACTCAAGGCGGCGGGAGCGTCCTGCTCCTCGTCTTTCTTTGGCGACCCGCAGCCGTGGGTGTCCCGGAGGATTTTCAATTTCCCGACGGAAGGTTATGTCGCAATCGATCCGATTCTGAGCGATATAACCCATCAATCCCCCTGTTTTTGACTCTCGGACGGCATCGCGACAAAAGCCTCGACGAGACTTTGAAAAACCACGCTTTCCCACCTGCGCTATGCTACCTAACTCTCCCTGAGCGGATTGGTCCAAGGGCAGGCCGTCCATGCGGCATGGCTCAGCCACGCCTGACATCGGCCTTGGTCATGTGATCTGTTTGTGGAGGACTCCTGATTTGCTTCAATCAGCCCATGGCCCACGGCGAGAACCTCATCTCGGGCTGGCTGAGCGCTGCCGCTGCCGCGGTCTTCGCGAAATTCCTCTTCACGCCGGGAGGCTGGCTCCATCTCGGGCCGGGCTCGATGAGTCATTGGGTCATGGCCGGACTGGCTGCCTTCATCATCATGTTCGGGGTCCTCTGCGCCGGGCTCGTCATACCCAACGCGATCGACGGCGAGGCCATGCGCCGCTACGCGGTCCTGGCCTGCGCCATCGACCCGCCGGTCTTCCTGTGGGCGTCCTTCAAGCTGGCGTCCGTGCCCGGGTGCTGGTGGTTCTGGCAGGTCCTGTTCTGGGAAGCCGCCGCCATCGCGGTCATCGGCCTTTCGGCCGCGGTCACGGGCACGGTCCTGCCTGGGGTGCTTCCCTGGCAGGAGGAGTGGCTCAAGGATTCCTGGAACCGGCGGTAAGACCGCCTTCTCCCGGGTCCCGCTCTCTGGGACGATGACCGGACGCGCTATTTTGTAGTATTCCTCCACCATGTGCGGCGTCATCGGGCTCCGCTGCGAGAAGGACCGGGGCGACCTCGGGGCCGTGGCCGCCAGGCTCCTGCGGATGCTGGAGTATCGCGGCTATGACTCTACGGGCGCGGCCATCCAGGACTCGGCGGGCCGCGTGGTCCTGCGCAAGGACGTGGGCTCGCCCACGGCGGTCACCAAGAGGCTGGGCATCGGGGAGCTCTCCGGCAAGATTTTCTGCGGCCAGGTGCGCTGGGCGACCTTTGGCGGAGTCACCAAGGAGAACGCCCAGCCGCACGAGGCGCGGTGCAAGACGCACCTCTACGGCGCGCACAACGGCAACATCACCAACTGCGACCAGCTCAAGGTCTGGCTGACGCGCCAGGGCCACAGGGTCCTCAGCGACAACGACGGAGAGATGCTGGTCCACACCGTGGAGCACTTCTTCGCCTTGGAGCTCTCCAAGAGAGGGCTGAAGACCTCGGCCGGCCGCGGCGCGGGCAATCCCGCCCAGCGGCAGGCGGCGCTCAAGGCCGCGATCCTCGAAGCGGCCCGGAGGATGGTGGGCTCCTACGCCGCGGTGGTGGTCGACCCCGTGACGCACCTGGTCGCGGCGGTGAAGGCCGGCAGCTCCCTCTACATGGGCGTGGGGCACGACGAGGCGCACGGCCCCTTCACCATCGCCTCCTCGGACCTGGCCTCGGTGCTGTCCATGACCAAGATCCTCCTGCCTATCATGGAGGACGAGTTCGCCTTCTACACCCATGACAGCGCCCGCTTCTACCATCTGCGCACGGGCCGCGAGCTCGCGAAGAAGCCGGTCCGCAGCCGCCTCAGGGTCGAGGAAACCGAGCTAGCCGAGCCCTTCCGGTTCTTCATGCAGCAGGAGATCTTCAGCCAGCCCGCGGCCGTGGCCAAGGTCATCGGCCTTTTCCTTCGGCGCTCGGACCTGCTGGCCTTGGCCGAGCGGCTGGCCGGGCGTCACCCCTCCTCGGCCCGGGCCGCGGTCAAGGCCGTGGGCCTCCTGGCCTCCCGCACCCACGCGGACCGGCTGAAGGCGGATTTCCTGCGGTTCCTGGAGGGTCCGGAGGCCGGACGCTTGAAGACCATGGCCGCCCACGCCGGAGCGGCCCTGAAGGGCGAGGGCTTCGAGTCCTCCATGGGAGGCTTCCTCGATGAGCTCTCGGCCCTGGCGCCCAAGGGCTCCCTGCCGGTCGTGCGGCTCCTCGACGGCTTCTGCCTCCTTGAGGAGGCGGATGACATCGCCCGGCGCTGCGGTGCGTTCGCGGCCTTGCTGGCGCGGGCGCGGCGGTCGGGCAGGGCCGTCTATATGCTGGCCTGCGGGACCTCCTTCCACGCGGCCAAGTGCGCCTCGGTCTTCTTCAACAAGATCGCGGGCGTGCGCGTGACAGCCATGCTCCCAGGCGACTTCCGGGCCGAGTGCGCGGGCTCCCTGCAAGACGGCGACCTCGTCATCGGCATCAGCCAGAGCGGGGAGACCAAGGACCTCATCGACGTCGTGAACCTCGTTCGCGCCAGCCGGTTGAAGGTCTCGGTCGTGACCGTGGTCAACAACGTCAACTCCACCCTGGCCTTGGAGAAGACGGACCTCTACCTGCCGCTCTTCTGCGGCCCGGAGATCGCGGTGCCCGCGACCAAGAGCTTCATGAACCAGCTCGCGGTGCTCTACATCCTCGCGCTCAAGACCGCGGAGAAGACCCGGCCGGGAGGGGAGACGGCCCGGCGCCGGGACAACCTCCTGAAGGTGCCGACCCTCCTCGAGGAGACGGCCGCCTCCATCCGTGAGCCCCTCGACCAGGCGGCCCGGGACCTCTTCATGGAGCCGAGCATCCACATCCTGGCCACGGGCATGCAGGGCGTGGCCAAGGAGGGGGCGCTCAAGGTCCGCGAGGTGGTGCTCAACCACACCGAGGGCTACGAGGGAGCGGAGTTCAAGCACGGCCCCAACACGATCCTCGGGGTCAACACCGTGTTCGGACTGGAGGCGGTGCGGTCCCTGCTGGGCCGGTTCGGCCGGTTCTCGGAGGAGCTCGCCCGCGACCGGAGCCTCTCGGCCCGGAGCCTGGCCCGGCTCTACAAGGCCGTGGCGGACTACGCCTTCGACGACGTCGCGCCCGCGGGCTTGGACGCCGCCGAGCGCCGGGCCTTCTCGGCCGTCTTCGAGCGGCACGACTTCTTCGAGAGCCTCTACACCAACTACCCGCTAGTCTTCGTGACCGGGCCCTCGGAGCGGGACGTGAACCTAACGATCTCGCAGATCAACACGCACAAGATCAGGGGGGCGGACATCACCATCATCGCCGAGGAGAGCCCTGCCCTGCGCGACGCCGTGGGCCGGCCCCAGCCCGACCGGTTCGGCCGCAAGTTCCGCTCGACCTACATCCGCCTGCCGCGCACGGACGACGACCTTCTGCCCTTCTTCACGAGCACGCTCGCGCTCCAGCTCCTGGCGCTCCACATGAGCGCGGCGAAGCTCACCCTCCTCGACAAGCTGGAGATCGCGGACCACGGCGTGCACCCGGACTCGCCCAAGAACGTGAGCAAGTCCATCACGGTGGACTAGGTCTCAGCGCTTCTCGACCTTCAGGAACCGGACCTTCCGCCTGCCCGGCTCGAGGGTCAACCCCCACTGGTCCCGCACCGCGGCGGCCATGGCCTTCGCGTCTCCGGCGGGCGACCATTCGAGGCTGAGGTCGACCTTCTCTTTGAAGCCGGTCTCATCGACGATGGGCTTGCCGGACTGCTGCTCGATGTTCTTGAGCGCCTCGGACAGCGGGAAGCCCGTGGCTTGGATCGACCCTTGGCCGGTCTTGAGGGTCATGCTGGTCTTGGACTTCGCGGGCGAGAGCTTCCCGCCGGAGGAGGGGCGTCCCTTGAGGACGAGGACCTCCGCGGTCCTCTCCTGCCAGCCGATCTTGAGCCCGAGCCCGGCCTGGACCGCGCCCTGGAGCAGGGGCTGGAGGTCTTCGGACGCTGCCAGGGGCACCTGCGCCTCGTAGTCGTAGGCGGCCGCGGGGTCGATCCCAGGCCCGAGCTCGACCCGGGAGGAAGGGGCGTCGTAGGCCGCTTCGAGGACGTTGAGGAGCGGCATGGCGCGGCCGTCGAGCCGGTCGGGCCCCATGGAGTAGCCCGGAGCGCTGTTGCTCGAGACGCTGATGCGGGCGCTGGCGAGCGCCGGGGCTCCGGAGGAGCGGTCCTCGACGCCCACCCCGGTCAGGGCGACCTTCTCGCCCTTGAGGATGGACGCCAGCATGCTCTCGGTCAGCAGGGTGGGGTAGGTCTCCCCGACCACGCGGCCCGCGCGGTCGAGGATGACGGTGCGGGGCCGGCCGCGCACCTTGAAGGCCCGGAGGGCCGAGCCGTCCGGGTCGAGGCCGACCCAGCCTGAGATGGGGTGCTTCTTGAGGAACTCCTCGACGAGGCCCTGGGGCTCGTCCGTGACGGACAGGAACTGGACTCCCTGGCCCTGGAAGCGGCCTTCCAGGTCGTTGAGATGGGGGATGTCCTCGACGCAGGCTTCGCACCAGGTGGCCCAGAATTCGAGGACCACGAACTTGCCCTTCAAGCCGCTCCAGTCCTTGAGCCCCGGGAAGGGGGCTTGGAGGAGTTGGAGGCTCACGGCAGGAGCGGGCTTTCTGTCCGTGGGCGGGGCGCCGCAGCCTGTCGCGAGGATGGCGCTGAGGAGCAGCAGGGTCGAAGCAGGGCGGAGGTTCCTGGTCATGGACTTATCCTATCTTTTTCCGGGTTTCCATGTCGGGGGCAGGAGGCCTGCCCTTGAGGTAGGCCCTTCGGAGGCGCTCGGGGAAGCGCTCGATGGCGTAGCGCAGCATGGTGCGCGGCATCCTCCGGCAGTGTCGGGACAGAAACCTCTCGAGGACGGCCTGGTCGCGCTTGCCGACCTCCCGGAGCATCCAGCCCACGGCCTTGTGCATGAGGTCCTCGCGGTCGTCCAGGAGCATCCTCGCCAGGCGCAGGGTTGGGCCGAACGAGCCGTCCCTGATGAAGGCGAGGGTCGCGAGCACGGCCACGCGCCTGCGCCAGAGCACGGGCGAGCGGGCCCAGCGCAGGAGGATGCCTTTGCCCCTGCCCCGCAGGTGCGCGCCGATGATGTGGGGCGCGGAGCAGTCCACGAGGTCCCAGTTGTTCACGCGGTCGAGGCTCGAGACGTAGAGCCGGTAGAGGCGGCCGCGCTCCAAGGCGTCCCCGCGCTGGTACCGGCTGACCATGATCTCAAGGCCCGCAGACCGGTCCGTGTGCACCGCCGATGCCAGGAGCCTGCGAAGCTCCGGCATGGGCAGGTCTCGGTATCGTTTGACAGCGGCTTTCAACTGGGGCGTCGTGACGCCGAGGAAGACATCGCCCGCCCCGTACTGGCCCTTGCCTGTCTTGAAGTAGCGCTGGAGCGCGGCCGCCCGTTCGGGGTCCGAGAGGCGCCTGAGCTCGGCCTGCAGTGAGGCCGCGTTCATCGGCCGCTGACGACCGGAGGCCGCTGGAGCAAAGACGCGGCTCCGACCTCTGCCTCGCCGACCGTAAAGAGGAACCGCCGCCCCACGGCCCCTGCCTCCGGGAACAGCGCGTAGAGACGGAAGTAGCGCTTGCCGAAGGCGACCGGCGCCACGACTTGGATGTCCGAGATGACTTCCGGGCCGTTCCAGGCCCTGCCGAACCATCGGTCCTGGATCTCCAGCCGGCCCTGCTCCCGCTGGACCGTGATGTCCCGGGTGTGTGAGGAGCCGCGGATCCCGGCAGCAAGCAGGACGCCGGCCCAGACCGCGACGCAGGTCCAGAGCCCCAGCCAAGCCAGCCCCCTGGAGGCGGTCCCGAGCCAGGCCACGACCCCCGTGGTCGCGGCGAGCTCCGTGCGGGTCTCGAGGTGCGAGTCCACGGCGAAGTGCCCGGAGATGAGTAGGGCGATGAACCCGGCCAGGGCTGCGAGGGGCATGACGAAGAACCGCTCCCAGGGCTTCCTCTCGAGGTGGACCGTCACGCTCCCGTTGCCCGGGGTCAGCACGGTCCGGACCTTGGTGGTGGCGAGTTCACTGCCTCCGGGCATGAGCGCGAAGTCCGGAAGGGTCATGCGGACCTGGACGATTTCTCCGGAGCGCAGGAATATCATGGGGACCCGCAGGTGATTCCGCGGGTCGTCGCATCGGAAGACCTGGGCGTCGGCCGCGAAGTCCGTCCGATAGGGCCTGGCGCTGGACGGGCAGACAGGCCCGCCGCCCTCGAGCCCCGAGGTCATGGCCGCGAGGTTGGTCAGGCAGCCCAGCTGGACGCGGGAGCGGTAGAGGTCGCGGAACTCCACGGCCTTGGTGAGGATGGGCCAGGCGATGAGCGCGACGACCGCGGCCAGGGCCGCCGTGGCCGGTCCGGGGACCAGTCCGGCGAGCCTCCTCATCTTCCGGAGGGCATATAGCGGATGTCCGCGACCGTGTAGGTCGAGAGCCTCATCCGCTTCGAGGCTTTCTTCAGGACGGCGTTGAGCTCCGCCATGGAGAGTCGTCCATTGGGCTTGACCGTGAAGACCGCGGTCTCCTTCTCGAAATCAGCCTCCGCCTTGGAGATCATGGGGTGACGGCTGAGTTCGGCCTCGATGACCCTGCCGCAGGCCTGGGTGAGCATGCCCCGTATCTTGATGAGGTAGGGCCCGGGGGTCAGGTCCTTGTAGAGCTGGCTCGCGGAGGGCGCGGCCTCCGCGGTGACGGCCAGACATGCCATGAGAATCAATCCGCGCATGGCACATTATACATATACTGGTGCCAGACATTGACCAAATTAACCAGGATTATCACTGGCTAATTCGGTCAATGTCTGGCACCAGTAGTAGAATTTCCTATTAAAGAAAGTGTTGACAGGAACTCTATGTTCCGATACACTACACCGCATATGAGCAAACGGTCTTGGCTGTGGGATGTGGTGATCGGGCTCTTCCTGAGCCTCTTTGTCGTGGGCTGCTACCTCCTGCCGCCGCTCCTTCCCTTCCTCGAGTCTCTCGAGCTCAAGTCCTACGATCTGCGTTCCTCCCTCCGGCAGACCGGGGAGCCGTCGAACGAGATCATCCTGGTCGCCATCGACGATTCCTCCCTGGGGCAGATCGGACGCTGGCCCTGGCCCCGGTGGCGGGTGGCCGGGCTGGTCGACAAGCTGGCCTCGGCCCAGCCCAAGGTGATCGGCCTCAACATCCTTTTTTCCGAGGAGGAGAGCAACGAGGGCCTGCTGGAGATCCAGAAGCTCCAGGCCCAGTACGAGGCGTTCGTCTCCTCCCGGAACATCGTGGAGAAGGGAGTGGCCTTCAGCGCCGAATTCTCCTCCGCCGCGGTCCGGCTCGACACGGACTCCAAGCTCCTGGCCTCCATCCAGGCCGCGGGCAACGTCATCCTGCCCATGTCCTTCTCCCTCGGCGGCCTGCAGGGCGCCAAGCCCGAGCCCCTGCCTCCGGCGGTGTCGAGCTCGGTGGTGACCTACGCCGTGGTCCAGGGCGTCCAGGAATCCGAGATGCCCGACGGGAGCAAGGCGACCTACCCGATCGTCAGGCTCGCCGAGGTCGCGGCGGGCGTCGGGCATGTGAACGTCTACCCCGACCTCGACGGCACCTCCCGGCGCGAGATCCCGGTCATCCGGTACGCCGACGGCTACTACCCTTCCTATGCGGTCCGGCTCATCCTGGCCCACATGGGCATGCCCACGGCGGACGCGGTCTTCACGCCCGGGATGAGGTTCCAGGCGGGCAAGCTCGACATCCCGCTCGATTCCTCCAACGGGATGCTCGTCTCGTTCGCGGGGCCCGAGGGGACCTTCCGCTCCTACACCTACCAGGACGTGATGAACGACAAGGTGTCGATGGACGCCTTCAAGGGCAAGATCGTCATCATCGGCCTGACCGCCCAGGGCGTGGGCACCCTCTACGTCACCCCGGCCGCGCCCCTGATGCCGTCCATCGAGCTGACCGCCAACGTCATCGACAGCATCCTCAACCGCCGCTTCCTGACCCGGCCGCCGTGGGCGGCGCAGCTCGAGCTCGGTCTCCTGGGGCTCATCGCCCTGTTCCTGATGGTGGGCTTCCCGAGGCTCAAGGCGCTCTGGGGGAACCTCATCGCGCTCGTCCTGTTGATCGTCATCCCGGTGGCCGGGAGCTTCCTGTTCCTCGAGGGCTACTGGATCAAGGTCACCTACCCGATGGCGCTCCTGCTCGCGGGCGGCCTGGTCACCATCGCACGGCGGCTCGTCGGCACGGAGAAGGGCAAGGAGCTCGTCGAGGCCTCGGCCATTGAGCAGGCCCGCATGCTGGGCCTCTCCTTCCAGGGCCAGGGCATGCTGGACATGGCCTTCGACAAGTTCCGCCAGTGCCCCATCGACGACAACGTCAAGGACGCCCTCTACAACCTTGCCCTGGATTTCGAGAGGAAGCGCCAGTACGCCAAGGCCGTCTCGGTCATGGAGCACATCGCGGCCAAGGACCCGGCCTACAAGGACATCGCGGAGAAGATGAAGGTCCTCAAGGCGGCCAGCGAGGGCGCGGTCTTCGGCGGGGTCGGCCAATCCAAGAAGGAGGGCACGGTCCTCATCACGGGCGGCGCGACCAAGCCCACCCTGGGGCGCTACGAGATCGAGAAGGAGCTCGGCCGCGGCGCCATGGGCATCGTGTACCTCGGCAAGGACCCCAAGATCAACCGCATGGTCGCCATCAAGACCATGATGATGGAGGAGGGGACCGACGCGGCGGCCGCCAAGGAGATCAAGGAGCGCTTCTTCCGCGAGGCCGAATCGGCCGGGACCCTCAACCACCCCAACATCATCCGGATCTTCGACGCGGGAGAGGAGTCCGACGTCTGCTACATCGCGATGGAGCTCCTCGACGGCGTCGACCTGACCCAGTTTGCGGCCAAGGACAAGCTCCTGTCCCCGGTGCAGGCCATGGAGTACGTGGCGCTCGTGGCGGACGCCCTCGACTTTGCCCACGCCCAGGGCATCGTGCACCGCGACATCAAGCCGGCCAACATCATGCTGCTCAAGGACGGCACCATCCGGGTGGCGGACTTCGGCATCGCGCGCATCACTGCTTCCTCGAAGACCGCCACCGGCACGGTCATGGGCACCCCGTCCTACATGAGCCCGGAGCAGGTCGCGGGCAAGAAGGTGGACGGCCGCTCCGACCTCTTCTCCCTGACGGTCGCGCTCTACGAGTTCCTGACGGGAGAGAAGCCCTTCAAGGGCGGGGAGGGCATCGGCACCCTGCTCTTCCAGATCGCCAACGATCCCCATCCCGACATCCTGAAGGTCCGGCCGGAACTCCCTCCGGGCGCGTCCGCGATCATCGACAAGGGCCTGGCCAAGGACCCGGCCAAGCGCTACGCGCGGGGCTCCCAGATGTCCAAGGACCTTCGCGCCCTCGTCGAGGCCGTCAAATCCGGCAAGCCCATGGCCCCTTCCGCGCCCGACGCCGGGCCGGCCGTGGTGCCGCCGCTTCCCCGTCCCGAGGCTCCGGCCACGCTGACGGTCGAGCCCTTGCCGGTCCCGGCGCCCGAGCCCGTCGTCGAGGCCGCTCCTGTCGTCGAGGACGCTCCCGCGGTCGAGCCGGCCCCTGCGGCCGATGCTCCCCTCGAAGCGCCCGTCGTCGAGGCTCCGGCCCTCGCTGCCGAGCCGTCCGCCGAAGTCTCCGGTCCCAAGATCCGGCTCGAGCCCATCGCCGCAGGTCCTGAGACCGCGCCCCTGCCGGCCGCGGATGCCGCGGACGGGGACCTCCCCTTGGCTCCGGTCCGGGGACGGATCTCATTGAACGCGCCTGGCGCGGTCCAAGAGGCGGCGCCCACGACGCCGCTGTCTTCCCTGGCCGCTGAGGTTCCCCCTGCCGAAGCGTCCGTGGTCGAGGCTCCAGCGGAGGCGCCGGCCGAGGCTTTGGCTTCCGCTGTCGAGCCCCTGGCCGACTCCTCCGCGAGCGACAAGACCATCGTGATGGCCCCGGGCGCGGCCCCGCTGATCTCGCCGGAGATGGTGTCCTCCCCGGCGCCCGAGCCCGTCGTCGAGCCCTTGGCCGAGATCACCGCCTCGGTCGAGCCCATCGTCGAGCTCCAGGCCCCGGCGCCTGAGCCTGGCGTCGAGACCGCCGCTGTGGTCGAGGCTCCACCGGAGGCGCCGGCCGAGGCTCCGGCCTCCGCTGTCGAGCCCCTGGCCGACTCCTCCGCGAGCGACAAGACCATCGTGATGGCCCCGGGCATGGTCCCGCTGATCTCGCCGGAGATGGTGTCCTCCCCGGCGCCCGAGCCCGTCGTCGAGCCCTTGGCCGAGATCACCGCCTCGGTCGAGCCCATCGTCGAGCTCCAGGC
>JBAZSR010000136.1:0-10372 GCA_041662295.1 Elusimicrobiota bacterium
GGAGGATGGTCGCACCCGCGTAGATGATGACGCCGTCCTCCACGTCGGGGTGGCGCTTGACGCCCTTGATAGGGTTGCCGTGCTTGTCGAGCGGGAAGCTCTTGGCGCCGAGGGTCACGCCTTGGTAGAGACGGACGTTGTCCCCGATAGTGGTGGTCTCCCCGATGACGGTCCCGGTCCCGTGGTCGATGAAGAAGCTGCGTCCGATGGAGGCCCCGGGGTGGATGTCGATGCCGGTCACGCCGTGGGCGTGCTCCGTGATGATGCGCGGCAGGAGAGGGACCTGAAGCCGGTAGAGCTCGTGCGCGAGACGCTGGTAGGAGATCGCGAGGATGCCGGGGTAGCAGAGCACGGTCTCGGCCGGGCAGGAAGCCGCGGGGTCGCCCTCGTAGGCGGCGCGCACGTCCGTCATGAGGAGCTCCTGCACCCGTGGGAGCTGGCGGATGAACCGGTCCGCGTGGTCCGCGGCGCGGTGCTCGCAGGCCCCGCAGGAGGCGCGCCGGCGCTCGCAGAAGAAGCAGAAGGCCCGCAGGATCTGCTCCTCGAGGAGGCGCCGGGCATGGTCCACCTTGGTCCCGATGGCGTGAGGGGTGGCGGCCGGCGAGAACTCGCTCTCCCCGTAGTAGCCGGGGAAGAGCGCCGAGCGCAGGGTTTCGGCAGCCTCGATGACGGCGGTCCGGGAGGGCAGGGGCTCGCGGACCATGCGGCGCCTGAGAGGGCTGATGGACTCGTCGGGGTGGGTGCTCAGCGCCCGGACCACGGTCTCCAGGGTCCTGTCCTTGCGGCTCTTGGCGCTCATGATCCCTCCTCCCAGAGCCACGTGCTCAGGTACCGCTCCCCGGTGTCGGGCAGGAGCGTCACCACGGTCTTGCCGCTGTGCTCGGGCTTGGCCGCCTCGCCAAGGGCGGCCCAGACGGCCGCGCCCGAGGAGATGCCGGCCAGGATGCCCTCCTCCCGGGCCAGACGCCGGGCCATCGCGCCCGCGTCCTCGTGCCGTACCTGGACCACGGCGTCGATGACGCTCCGGTTGAGGACCTTGGGGATGAACCCAGGCCCGATGCCCTGGATCCTGTGGGACCCGGGTTTGCCGCCGGAGAGCACCGGGGAATCCGCGGGCTCGACCGCCACGACCCGGACCGAGGGCTTGAGCTTCTTGAGGACCTCGCCCACGCCGGTGATGGTCCCGCCGGTCCCCACCCCGGCGACGAACACGTCCACCTTGCCGTCCGTGTCGTCCCAGATCTCCTTGGCCGTGCCGCGGCGATGGGCCTCGGGGTTGGCCGGGTTGTCGAACTGCTGGAGCACGAGGTACTTCGGGTCCGCCGCGGCCATGGCCGCGGCCTTGGCCACCGCTCCCCTCATCCCCTCGGGCCCAGGGGTCAGCACGAAGTCGGCGCCCAGGGCCTTGAGCAGCTTGCGGCGCTCGACGCTCATGGTCTCCGGCATGGTCAAGACGAGCCTGTACCCGCGCACCGCGCAGACGAACGCCAGGCCGATGCCCGTGTTCCCGCTCGTGGGCTCGAGGAGCACGGTGCCGGGCTTGATCCTGCCCTCGGCCTCCGCGGCCTCGATCATGGCCAGGGCGGCGCGGTCCTTGACGGACCAGGTGGGGTTGGCGGACTCGACCTTGGCCACGAGACGGCCAGGCAGTCCCCTGCCGACCCGGCCGAGAGCCACGAGCGGGGTCCGACCGACGAGCTCAGTCGCGTCGGAAGCGATCCTTTCCATTCCCCGATTCAAGCATATTCCATGATATGCTTTCCCCGAATCCTGCGGGCTCAGGGGCGGGGCTCGAGCTTGGCGCAGTCCAGGCCGGTCAGGGCATTGACCCGGCCCTTCCACGCGGAACCCGGGGCGAAGGAGCGCCAGCGCTCGGCGCCGAAGACGCAGGAGCGACCCTTGCCGTTGCCCTCGAAGAGCACGGTGTAGCGCTCCCGCCTGGCCCCCTCGCGCTCGCAGCCCTGGCAAACGCCCTCGCGCCGCAGGCTGACGTCGGGCCAGGCCGGGGTCTCGGCGAGCCCCCCCCGGGCCGTCTCCGAGCGGGCCCGGGCCCAGCGGTCCACGGAATAGCGGCACCGATGGTCGTAGACAGGCTCCTCGCGATAGCGGGTCGTGCACTCCTCGGCTTCGGAGAAGGTGCCGTCCCCGCGGTCCTTGCGCACGGTCTCGCAGTCCTCGCCGTCCGCCACGGACTCGTGGGACCGAACCTCGCGTGAGCGGGAGACTCCGTACGCGTCCAGGGGCATGGCGTCGCACCAGGAGGTCTCGTTGACGGTCCTGAAGGACTCGATGTCGACCTCCCGCTCCCAGAGGTGCCCGGTCACGACCAGGGCCACAGGCTTGGTGGCGAGCCGGAGGGCCAGCAGGAGCAGGGCAACGCAGCCGACCAGGCCAAGCCCGACCTTCACGAAGAGCCGGAGCTTGGAAGACTTCTGTTCCTGCTCCCAGGAGGCCACCTCGGCCAAGGCGGCCTTGTCCGGGCCCTCGGCGGAGCCGCCGCTCATCAGCGCGACGGACTTGGCGCCCTCCATGGGGCCGCCGCAGCCCACGCAGAACTTGGTCTTGGCGCCGTTGGCGGTCCGGCAGGCCACGCAGAGCCGGTCCGCGCCGTGATATTCGTGGTCCTCGACCGCCACCCTCTCGGCCTCGGAGGGGAAGTAGCGGCGGCCCGGGTCCTGGGGCGCCCCGCAGTTGGGGCAGTAGCGGTGGGTCTTGCCGAGGAGCTTGCGCGTCGAACAGAACGCGCAGTCCCAGAGCATCTCGTAGACGCGCTCGGTCATGGTTCCTGCCTATCATATCATTAGCTATAATGGGGCGACGCACTCCGTGATCCGCCCCGTGGGAGGCATCTTATGATCCGCTTTCTGGCAGCCGCCATCTCCTTGATCCTGGCCGTGGAACCCGCAGCGTGGGCCGCCGCAGGCGCGTCTTCGGCCTCCGACCCCGCGCCGGCCGTTGAGTCCGCGGCGGAACGCTCCGCCCGCCTCAGCTCCCTCATCGAGACGCTCAAGTCCCTGACGGACGAGGAATACGACGCCGCCCTCCAGTCCGCGCCCGCCGAGGCCCGGACGCCTCAGTTCGCCTCCCGGAGCGCTGCGCTGCGCTCCGCCTACGGCACCCTCGCCGGGCTCGAGTACTCCAAGGCGGCCCAGGCCGCGCCCGAAGAGACCAAGGCCCGCTACGCCGACGCCCAGGAGAGGGTCGCGGGGCCGGACGGCGCGAGGCTCTCGGAGACCGGCGCGGAGATCTCGGTCCTCAAGTGGCTCGCCAACGCGGTCCTCAACTACTGGGTCAGCGGCGGGCAGACCTACGTCGGGCGCAAGGCCCCGGCGGGCGGCGGGACCGAAACCGAGCGCACCCTCGCGGGCCTTTCGGCCGCCTCCGCGGAGGTCGAGCGCGACCCCTCCAAGAAGGCCGAGCTCCACTACAAGCGCGGAGCCCTCTACGAGCGCCTCTCCCAAGCGCCGGAAGGCCCCGACCCCGAGGCCGAGAAACTGGCCTTGAAGACCGCCCGTCTCCAGAAGCTCGCGGACCTGCTGGCTTCGATCTCCGACGATGAATACCGGCAGGCGTTGGAGTCCGCGCCCGGCGCGTCCAAGCAGCCCGGCCTCGCCTCCCGGAGCAAGGCGCTCCACTCTGCCTACGCGACCCTGGCCGCGCTCGAGTACCGCCAAGCGGTCAAGACCGCGGCCGGCCCCGACGCGGAGCGCTATTCGGCGGCGTACAATCGCGTGACGCGCGGGAGCGCGGACGCGCTGACGGTCGACCCCGTCACACTGCAGGAGACCGGCTTGGCAGGGGACCTCTTCAAATTCCTCGGCAACGCCGTCCTGAACTACTGGCTGCACGGCGGCGAGGACTACATCGCACGGGGCTGGAAGGGTAAGGGCGGCTCCGCCGCCTCCAGCGCCGCGGTCGAGGAAGCCTCCGCTTCCCTGCCTCCGGCGGCAGCAGCCGAGCGGCACTTCGCCCGGGGCTCGGCCTACGAAGGACTGGCCGAGGCGGCGCTCAAGGCCGACCTGCCCGAGGATCGCGCCGCGGTCCAGGCCCAGCGCCTCCGGATGCTGGCAAGCCTCCTCGAGTCCGTTTCGGACGAGGAATTCAGCGAGGTCCGCCGCGCCCTGCCGCCCGATGCTCCGGCGCAGTCCCTGCCCGCCTCCCGCAGCCAGGCCCTCAAGGGCGTCTACGCCACCCTGGCAGCCCTCGAGTATCGCGCCGCTTCGGAAGCGGCGCCCAAGAAGGAAACGTTCACCGCGGACCTCGAGCGCGTCAGCAAGACCCGCGGCAAAGACATCGGCGTGGACCCCTCCACCCTGCAGGAGACCGGCTGGGGCACCAAGCTGCTTGGATTGCTCGCCCTCGGCGGGCTCGGCTACGGCATCTACGAGCTCCAGCGCCGCCAGGGCAAGCCTGGCCGCCGGACCGCGGTCCAGCCGCCTGTCGTCACCCCCGAGCCGGAAGCCTCCTGCCCCGAGGGCACGCGGCTCCACAAGGGCGAGTGCCTCGCCAAGGGCAATGACAAGCTCCGCGGCAAGGCGGACAAGCTGGAGAAGAAGCTCGCCTCTGCCTCGAAGGACGCGGAGGAGGCGGGACTGCACCACAAGCTGGGACAGGTCTACGAGGAGCTTGCCGCCGGCTTCGACATCGCCGCGCCAGAGGCCCAGGCCTCCATCGGCGAGGCTCAGCCCGCTCCTGAGCCCAAGCCCGTTGTCGAGGCCAAGCCGGCTCCCGCGATCGCCAAGGCCCCTCCTGTCCCCGCTCTCACCGACATCCTCCTGCTCTGGGACGGCAGCCGTCTCGACGGCAAGGTCACGGCCGCGACCCAGGACAAGATCGTCTTCAAGTCAGGCAATGGGGTGACCGGGGTCAAGCAGGAGAGCGTGCGCGCCCTGATCCTGACCGGCGCCGCCGTCGACGCCGACGCCGAGGACATCCGCTCCGCAGCCTCCCAGGGGGACCTGCCCCTCATCCTCAAGGCGGACGGGAGCACCGCGCGCGGGAGGCTGGCCACGGCCACCGGGACCAAGCTCCACTTCAAGCTGTCCTCCGGGGTGTTGAGCCTGTCCCGCGGCGAGGTCCGGGCGATCGTCTTCCCCGCGGAGAAGAAAGGGCGCTGAGCCGGGCTCAGGTGATCTTGACGACGATGTCGCTGATGATGTCCGCGGCCTCGTCCCCGCGGTCCGCGGCATTGGAGAGGTGCCGGCAGATCTCGCGCATCTTGAGGATGTGGACCACGTCCTTGGACTTGAAGAGCTCCACGAGCGCTTCCCGGTAGCGGTGCTCGACGAAGTTCTCGGACTTCTTCGCGCGGATGATGTGCTGGGTGCAGACGCTGGGGTGCTTCATGATGAGAGGGATGGCGGCCGCGATCTCCTTGGCCGCCTCCGCGAGCCCCTCGCTCATGCGCTTCAAGTGCTCGGTGGGCTCCACCTCGAAAAGGACCATCTCCTCGACCGTGGACTTGGCGTAGTCGAGCATGTCGTCGATGTCGCGCGAGAGAGCGTTGATGTCCTCCCGGTCGAAGGGGGTGATGAAGGAGAGGTTCAGCTCCTCGATGAGGATGCGCCGCATCTCGTCGGCCTCCCCCTCGAGCTGGTTGACCCGGTGGCCCTTGGCGGGCGTGGGGTCCTCAAGGTAATCGAGCAGCGCGTCCATGCCCTCCGAGGTCTTCTTCGCCTGCTCGTGGAGCATCTTGACGAAATCCCGCTTCGGCGGGAAGAACAGATCTCTCAGCGACATCAGAACCCCCTGACGATCTTCAGCGTGACGCTTCCGGCCAGATAGGCCGCCGCGGCCATGGCCGCGGACGCCGGGATGGTGACGACCCACGCCAGCGCGATGTCGAACGCCGTGGTCCAACGCACGGCCTTGACGCGCTCCGCGCTCCCCACCCCGGCGATGGACGAGGAGACGACATGGGTGGTCGAGACCGGCCAGCCGAGCAACGCCGCCCCCAGGATGACCCCAGCGGAGGAGGTCTGGGCCGCGAACCCGTTGATCGGCTTGAGCTTGTAGATGCTGTTTCCCACGGTCTTGATGATGCGCCACCCGCCGAAAGCGGTCCCGAGGGAAATGGCGGACGCGCACAGGAAGATGACCCACCACGGGACCGCGAAGGACCCCAGATACCCGAGGGAGACCAGGGCCATGGTGATGACGCCCATGGATTTCTGTGCGTCGTTGGCGCCGTGGGAAAGCGCCAGGCCGATGGCCGAGACCAGCTGGAGCTTCTTGTAGCCCTCATTGGCCCGGGGCGTCATGCCGCGGGAGAGGAAGTTCAGGATAAGTTGGAACCAGTAGCCCGCGAATGCGCCGATCAGCGGAGAGACGCAGAGCACGATGACGACATTGAGGAAGCCGTCCATCCGGAGGTGCCCCGCCCCGTACCCCGCGAGGACCGCGCCAGCCAAGCCCCCCAACAGGGCGTGGCTCGAGGATGAGGGCAGGCCGAAATACCAGGTGAGAACGTCCCACGCGATGCCGCCCGCCAGGGCCGCAACCACGACCCCGGTGGTGGCGCCGCCGGGGTCGATGATGCCGGCGCCGATGGTCTTGGCCACAGCGGTCCCGAACAGGAAGGGGCCGACGAACTCGGCCAGGGCGGAGACGATCAGCGCGGTCTCGGGCTGGAAAGCGCGCGTGGAGACCATGGTCGCGACCACGTTCGCCGCGTCATGGAACCCGTTGACGAAGTCGAAGCCGACCGCCAAGACCACGACTAGGGCCGCGAGAGCCAGCCCCCAGGAGAGGTCCATCAGGCGTCCCTAGCCTCTCCCGACACCGGGCGGTCGGCGATGCCCAGGTAGCGCTCGACCTCCTGCTCGATGTAGCGCGCCTGCTCCCGCGACTGGAGGTCGGAGACCAGATCGATCCGCTTGCCGTCCCGCAGGACCGCCGAGACGATATAGGCCGCCTGCCCCTCCTTGCCGCGCCCCTTCTCCCGGCAGAAGAGCTGGTCGACCTCGCGGGCGGGCACGGTCCGAGCGCCATACCAGGGCAGGGGGCCGTGGCTCACGTCAAGCTCGGAGCGCGAGGCCCTGATCCTCGTCTTGTTGAGAAAGCCGCACAGGACATAGTAGGTCAGGCCCAGGCCCACGGCCACGTGCGCGGCCGGGAAGACGACCGCGAGCAGGCGCGCGGGGCCCGGCATCTCGGCCCGGGCCGCGACCGCATACCAGAACACGAGGAAGGAGTCCCAGGCCACGCAGAAGAAGACGAGGAAGACCAGGGCCGGGTGGAACCAGCTCCGGACGATCGTCATGGACACTGCGTCGCGCTCCACGGCCACGCCCTTGGGCATGCCGACCGGAGGCTTCACCGCCCCCCCTGACACGTCGCGGCTCTCCGGCACCAGGCCCGCGAACCCGAAGACCTCGCCGCAGTGGCCGCACTTGGCCATGGCGGCGTGGATGTCGATGTCCGGAGCGGGGATCTCGCGCCCGCAGCGGGGACAGGAGAGGCGCACGGCTAGCGCCCCCGCAGACAGCGGCGCAGGGAGCCTCCGGCAGCCGCGAGCGCGGCCCGGGCCCGGCGGACATCGCAGCGCAGACGCGCCATGGCCACCGCGGTCTTGACGTTGCGGCCCGAGGCCGCGAAAAGGCCCTCGGCCTCCTTGGGGGGGACACCGCCGACCAGGGTCGTCATCCTGACGCCCCTCAGCCGGAGCTTGTGATTGGTGGCCTTGAGGTCCACCATCCAATGGTCGTAGACCTTCCCCAGCCGGACCATGGCGGCCGTGGTCAGGGTGTTGAGCACGAGCTTGGCCGCGGTGCCGCTCTTGAGGCGGGTGGAGCCCGCCACGACCTCGGGGCCCACGTCCGGGGCGATGACGATGGCCGCGGGGTCGCCGGGAGGCCGGCCGTTGGAGGTCACGAGGACCGTGACGCAGCCCCTCGCCCTCGCCGCTTGGAGAGCGGCAAGGACGAAAGCCGTGATCCCCGAAGCAGCCACGCCGACGACCATGTCTTCCTTCTTCAGTCCCGCGACCGAAGCCGCGCCGGCCTTCGCGTCATCCTCGGCGCCCTCCTTGGCACGGAACACGGAAGAGCGGCCTCCCGCCATGACGGCCATGATCTGGGACGGCCTCGTGTTGAAGGTCGGCGGGCACTCAGCGGCCTCCATCACGGCCAGGCGCCCGCTGGTGCCGGCGCCGACGAGCACCAGCCGTCCGCCGGAGGCCAGCGACCGGGCCGCGGCCTCCGCGGCTCTGGCGATGGCTTGCGCCTGGCGGCCCACCGCGGCCGCGACCCCGCGGTCCTCGGCGTTGATGGCGGCCACGACCTGGAGAGTCGTCTTGAGGTCCAGGTCGCGGACGCGGGGATTGGACCGCTCGGTCGGAAGGCGCGCGTAGAGGCGGGCCGGCGGGAGCCTCACGGGGCCTCGGGGCCGGGTTCGGCGAGGTCGTCGGCGGCCTTCGGGAAGGGCGCGCCCTCGTCGGGGGACATCTCCGGCTCCGGGGCGGGGCTCAGCGGGGCAACCGCGGTCCCGGAGCCCACCGCGACCGTTTCCGGCGCCGGGATCTGGACGGGGTCCGCGATCCAGTCCACGATCTTGCGCGCCAGCGATGCGTTGACCATCTTCGCGCCGCGCTCGGCGCGGGGCACGATCAGGACGGCGGTATTGGCCTCGCCGGCCGCGCGTTTGGCGATGTTGGCGAGGAGGAGGGTCTCGGCCGCGGTCTTCTTGTCCCCCTCGGAGTGGACCATGAGGACCGGCCGCTCCCGGTAGGCGCGCATCGCGTTGACGGTCAGGACCTCCTGGTAGCGCAGCCCCGGCGAGAGCATGACGATCAGCGGGGTCTTCGGGTGCACGGCCGCGAACTTGAGGCCGATGCTCGAGCCGACCTCGGCTCCGATGACGCAGACGTCCTCCTCCGGCACGCCCTGGCTCGCGAGGTAGGCGACGGAAGCCTCGACGTCGAGCAGCATGTTGGCGAACTCGTTGTAGGTCTTGGTGATCTTGAAATCCCGCCAGGTGACCCTCCCCCCTTCGGGAGCGGTCACGCTCAGGCCGTGACCGCGGAAGTCCGGCGCGAGGTAGCCGTAGCCCCAGACCGCGAGCGCCCTGCCGAGGACCGACCAATCCTCCATCCGGCGGCCCTTGGCGTGCAGCAGGAGGAAGGTCAGGCGCCCATCCTTGGCGGGCACGTACTTCGCCCTGAGCGGCCAGCCGTCGCGGGTCCGCAGGTCCACGAGGATTCCCGGCAGGGGTGTGGCCTTGGAGGCCGGGGCCGCGGCTTTGGGCGCGGCCGCCCAGGAGCACGGGACCGCCAGCAGGAGCAGAAGGATGAGTCTCATGGCAGGCCCCGGGAGGCTAACCCGGAAGGACCTCGCCGGGCTTGAACCAGAGGGATACCTCGCGCGCCGCGTCAACGGCGTCCGAGGACGCGTGGACCACGTTCTCGTAGCGCCCATCGGTCGTCATCCTCCCGAACGAGCCGCGGATGGAACCCGGCGCGGCCTGCTCGGGGTGCGTGGCGCCGACCACGACGCGGGCCCGGGCCACGGCGTCCTCGCCGCGGTAGACGAGGGCCATGACGCGGTGGTCCTTGAAGCCGTGGAACTCTCCCCGGAGGAACCGCACGAGGCTGGGGAAGTAGGGCTGCCCCTCGTGGGACCGATAGTGCTCACGAGCGAGCTCCTCGGTGACGACGGTCATCTTGGCGCCCACCAGCTCCAGTCCCGACGCGTCGAAGCGGTCGATGACGAGCCCCGTGAGCTTGCGCCTGGCTCCATCCGGCTTGATGAGGATGAGGGTCTGTTCCACGGCTAAATTCTATAAAATGGGGTCAGGCCCCGGAAGTGGAAAATTCCAGGGCCCCAGCCGCGGAGAACTTTCCACTTCCGGGGCCTGACCCCAATTTGTTACCATTTGCGGCGCGGGAAGACCATGGCGAACATCCTGTTGGTCGACGACGAGAAGGACATCGTGACCCTGATCCAGTTCGTGCTGGTCAAGGAGGGGCACAACGTCCGGACCGCCCCCAACGGGCTCGAGGCCCTCAAGACCCTGGGCGTCGCGCCCGGGGGAGCGCCCGCGGAGCTGCCCGACCTGATCCTCATGGACATGCTCATGCCGGTCATGGACGGCCACACCGCGTGCCTGAAGCTTTCGGAGCACGCCGCCGCCGGGAGGATCCCGGTCCTCGTGCTGACCGCCAAGGGCACGGCCCGCGACACCCTCAAGGACTGCCCCAACGTGGCGGGCTTCGTGGACAAGCCCTTCGACCCGAAATCCCTGCGCGACACCGTGGCCGCGACGGCGGCCAGGAAAGGCTGACATGGCTTCCATCCTCATCGTCGACGACGAGCCTGAGATCGTCACCCTTCTGAGGGTCGTGCTCGAGAAGGAAGGCTTCGCCATCGCCGATGCC
>JBAZSR010000137.1:0-10369 GCA_041662295.1 Elusimicrobiota bacterium
AGGGCCGAGAGCCTCTACAACCGGAGCCTGCGCCAGAGCGAGCTCATGAGCCTGCTCTCAAAGGGAGGGCAGAGCAGCTCCGTGGTGGTGCTCGACGCGTGCTTCAGCGGCAGGACAGCGGAAGGCAAGGAGCTCATCAGGGGGCTCCAGCCCCTCATCGCAATCGCCTCGCCCCTGCAGGGCTGGGACCGTACCGCTGTCTTTACAGCCGGCAAATCCGACCAGTTCGCAGGCCCACTGCCCGGCAGCCAGAGGCCCGCGTTCAGCTACCTCCTGCTCGGAGCCCTGCGCGGGTGGGCGGACTCGGACAAGGACGGCTCTGTCACTGCTCCCGAGGCCCTGACCTTCACGCAGAGCACGCTCGAGACCCTTCTCAAGGACAGGCGGCAGACCCCTGAGCTCTTCGGCAGCCTTGCGGCCCCCCTGTCCGGCCCGGTCCATGAGCCTGGCCCGGACATGGGCGCCATCGCACGCAGCGTGCGTCCCAAGGAAGCCAGCGAGCTCTCGTTCGGCGAAATCGCGGCCGTGGCGCTCCCCAGTCTCAAGATCGCGGAGATCCAGGGAGGCTTCAAGGAAGCTGACATCAACGTCGAGCGCATGCTCGAGACCGCGGTCCTCACCCAGAAGGACCCGGATGCCATGCCCCTGGAGAAGATGCAGTACTGGTGCGGCCTCTGGGGCACCCCGGAGGGCAATCCCTACCGGGAACAGGCCGCGGCATCCTGCAAGGAATGGCGCGCTTTCACGGACAAGTACCAGGAGGCGGAGCTCAACCTCCTCGACGACTACTCGACTTTGGCGCGCTATCTCTCGCTCAAGCTCAAGACCCCTGAGCAGAAGGCCTCTGCCCTCAACGCCTTCCTCACGGCTTACGGCCCGCTCAAGGACCATCCCGCTTTCCAGGAAGCGGCCAAAGCCAGGGACCTCCTGGCCTCCGCAGGCACGCCTTCCCTCCCCCCCATGGATGACCGCGGCCCGCTCGCGCGGCTCAAGGGCCTTGAGCTCCCGGCCGAACTGGTGGAGCAGGCGTTCGGGCCCTGCGGGAGCTGGTGCAGCTACCAGGAGCAGTGCAAGACCGGCAGCGGCAGTCACTGCGAGACCTTCGCCCAATACGGATTGTCTTATAACGAATACCCCCGCAAGGCGGCCTTCTACATGCTCGGCTGTCTGCATGGAACCGCGAGTTCCTGCGGCAGCCTCAGAGGATTCTCCCTGTCGGACCTCACCAAGACGAAGACCCTGGGCCTGACCATGGCCGTCTGGACCTACGGGTGCCTCTCCCTCAGGGACCCCGGCTCCTGCGATTTCCTGGGCCAGACCTACAGCCAGGCCAGGGGCTTGACCAGCGCCGACTCCACCGCTCTCCAGAATCAGGGAGTGCTCGCGTCCGAGGCAGCCTGCCTGCGAGGATTCACCAAGCCCTGCCTCTCAGCCGGGAACTCCTACAGGAACAGGTCTTCGAGGACCCTCCAGGACCTCAAGCGCGCCAAGCTCCTCTTCGCCAAGGGCTGCCGCCAGAAGGATGGGGAGTCCTGCGGGGCGCTCGCGTCGATCCAGAACTCGTGGCCCAACCTCGAGGCCGAGCTCGCCAAGATGCTCGCGGAGGAGAAGAAGCTGGCGGAATTCCAGAAGCAGGCCGCGGAGCTCGCGTCGCTCCGGCCCGGACTTGAAGCCGCGTGCGAGGCTTCCGACGCATGCAAAGGCCTCATGAAGGACTGCGCCAAGGACGCCAAGAGATGCGCGCCTTACGCCTCCTGCTTCGCCAACGGCAACTGCGGCACCGACAAGAACGCCATCCTCGCCGCCTCCCTCTACGAGAAGGGCTGCGGCGCCGAGGACGGCGAGGCTTGCCGGTCCCTTTCCTTCCGCTACAGATTGGGTGACGGCGTGCCGCAAGACCCGGCCAAGGCCGCCTCCCTGCGCCTGAAGGCCTGCCAGCTCGGGAACGCAGACGCCTGCGGCGACGTCGCTCTCTACGCCTCCATCGGCCAGGAAGGAGAGGCCCTGGACCGGACGCGCTCCCTGACGTTCCGGAAAAGAGCCTGCGAGCTGGGCGCGGCCTCGGACTGCGCCTCGGCAGCAGGCTGGATCGCCGGCGGGCTCGGGACCAAAGCGGACAAGGAGGAGGCCATCACCTGGGCGCGCAAGGGCTGCAAGCTCGAAGCCACCTACCTGACCTGCTCGGCCGGGATGGCGCTGGGGGATTCCTGGTCGCGCAAGCAGGTGGCCAAGCTCTGCGACAAGGATCCGGCGATCGCCCAGAAGTGGCCCAAGGAATGCGCTGCCGCGAAATGATGCGAATCACGCGCATTCCTTGGAGGTGCCAGGCTTTGCCCGCGGATGTCGCCTAGCTAGAAGCCTGGCACCTAGGCCCTATATCTTTCGAAGGTGCAGCGTGTTCGTCCTGCCGCTCCGTCCTAAAGGCGTGCCTGACAGGATGACCACGTGCCCCCCGGCCTTGGCTCCAGCGAAGCGGCGGGCGCACCGGCCCGCCTCGTCGAGCAGGTCCGCGTGCCGTGTCAGCCTCGGGATGCGCACCGGGAGCACGCCCCAGTAGAGGGCCATGCGCCGCAGGGCCGCCTCCGACGGTGTCAGGCCCAGGATGGGCGACACGGGCCTGGACTTCGAGAGATAGAGCGCGGTGCTCCCGGACTCGGTCGCGGCGGCCAGCACAGCGCCGCCCGTCCGCTCGCCCAGGAGGTTCGCGGCCAGGGCCAGCGCGTCCGGAATCCCCCCGGCCGTCCGCCGACACTCAGGGGCGCTCAAGCGCCCGGCGCGGAGCTGCTCGGCCTCCGCGGCCTCGAGCACGCGGGCCATGGCCGCCACGGCCTCGAACGGGTATTTCCCCATGCTGGTCTCGGCCGAGAGCATGACCGCGTCCGCGTGGTCGCGGACCGCGCAGGCCACGTCCGAGACCTCGGCGCGGGTCGGCCGCGGGCTCTCGATCATGGACTCGAACATCTCGGTGGCCACGATGCAGAGCCGGTCCGCGCGGGCGGCGGCCTCGGTCATGCGCGCCTGGGCGGCCGGGACGTCCTCTGCGGCCATCTCCACGCCCAGGTCCCCGCGCGCCACCATGATGCCGTCGCACGCGGCGAGGATGGCGTCGAGGTTCTCGAGCGCCTCGGGCTTCTCGAGCTTGGCGATGAGCCAGGCCCGACGGAGACCGACGCGGTCCATGGCCTTGCGGCAGGCCCTGAGGTCCACGGCCTGACGCACGAAGCTCAAGGCCACGTAATCAGGCTTGGCCCGGGCCATGGCCCTGAGGTCCGCGAGGTCCTTGGAGGTGAGCGCGGGGACCGAGAGGTCCGAATCCGGCAGGTTGACGCCCTTGCGGCCGCCCAGGACACCCCCGCGGACGACCCTGGCCAGGATGGCCCCTCCCTTGACCGCTGAGACGCGGAGCTCCATGCGGCCGTCGGCGAGCAGCAGGCGCTGGTCCTTGCGGACCTCGCGGGCCAGGCCAGCGTAGGAGACGCTGATCCGGTCCGGACGGCTCTCCACGGACCCGGGCACCACTTCGATCACGGAACCGGTCTTGAGTCCGACGCCCGCCTCGGGAGCCGGGCCGGTCCTGATCTTTGGCCCGCAGAGGTCGGCGAGGAGCGCCACGTTCCTGCCCGCGCGCCTGGCCGCGGCGCGGCCATGGGCCATGGCCCGGCAGTGCTCTAAAGCCGTGCCGTGGGAGAAATTGAAGCGCAGGCAGTCCGCCCCGGCCCGGATGAGCCTCTCGAGCCGCTCCGGCCCAGCCACGGCCGGTCCGACCGTGGCCACGATCTTCGTCCTTCGCATCCATCCCATGGCATTGCCTCCAGCGCGATCCCCCGACACGCGCCAATTCTATATTAATGCGGGGGTAACAGGAGTGCAACTTGGAATCACCAAGCCGTGAATTTACCGGACCGGTGATTCCTGTTAACCTTTTGCGGTATGAAGACATCTCACAGGACCATCACGATCCTAGGCGCGGCCCTCGTCTCCCTCCTTCTGACCGGCTGCACCTCTGTCGGCCGCGTCGGGCTCGTGACGCGCGGCTCAGCCGACCCGGGCGGACTGCTCAAGGGCCAGCGCCGCTTCCACGAGGTCGGGCCCGCCGAGGCCAGGTCCTGCCGCTTCCTCGCGCTCGGCCTCATCCCAGGGGGCAACGGCGACATCCAATCAGCGGCGGACAAGGCTCTGGCCAAGTCCGGAGGCGACGCGCTCATCAACGTGACGACCGCCAACAGCCTCTACGGCTTCCTGCCCATCTACAACGTCCTGAGCGTGGGCTGCACCACGGTCAAAGGCACGGCCATCGCCTTCAACGACTAGATTAAATAGACGAGCCAGCAGCCTGCGTGCTATCGTGGGTTGCTCCCCGGAGAGGGAACCTATCCACACACGGAGGTGATGCTGGCTCTATGCTCCATTATAGCAAGACGGTCATCGGTCTGGATGTCCACAAAGAATCGATCGTCGCCGCGATCCTGCCGCCGGATTCGGACCGGATCGCGCTGACGACGAAGTTCGAGAACACGCCTGGAGCGCTAAAGTCGTTTGTTGAGCGGCTGCGGGCGAGGCAGCCGTTGAGCTTCGTCTACGAGGCGGGTCCCTGCGGGTATCAAGTGCATCGGGACCTGACGGCGCAGGGAGAGGAGTGCGTCGTGATTGCGCCGGGGCTGGTCCCGAAGTGTCCCGGGGACAAGGTGAAGACCGACCGGCGCGACGCGGACAGGCTGGCGCAGCTTTACCGGGCCGGCCAGCTGACGGCCGTGCGGGTGCCGACGCGCGCGGAGGAGGCCGACCGGGACCTGGTGCGTGCGCGGGAGGACGTGCTGGCCGAGCGGCTGCGCGCGCGGCACCGGATCGCGAAGTTCCTCCTGCGGCAGGGCCTCGTGTGGCGCGAAACCAAGCCCTGGACCCTCAAACACCGCGCTTGGCTGAGGAGCCTGCGGTTCGAGTTCGAGTCCCAGACGCTTGCTTACGAGGCGGGCTTACGCGGACTCGAGGAGACTGAAGCGAGGCTTGCCGCGCTGGATCGCAGTGTCGACGTTTTGGGCGGGAGCGATCGGTGGAAGGGGACGGTGGCGAACCTGCGCTGCCTCAAGGGAGTCGACACCCTCACAGCCTTGACGATGGCGGTCGAGGTTGGCGATTTCCGGCGCTTCGGCGGCGCCGTCGAGTTCATGGGCTACACCGGCCTGGTCAGCCGCGAGCACAGCTCGGGCGAAAGCGTGCGGCGCTTCAGGATCACGAAGATGGGCAACGCGCATCTTCGTCGGGTGCTGGTGGAGGCGGCGTGGTCGTATACGCAGAGGGACTGCACCGGGCCGACGCTGACTAGACGACGCGAGAGCGGTTCACCCGAGGCGATTGCGACGGCGCGCCGCGCGCAGGAGCGGTTGTGCGGCAAGTTTCGCAAGCTGACGGGCAAGGGGAAACCGCGGCAGAAAGCCGTTGTCGCTGTGGCCCGCGAGCTCGCCGGCTTCGTATGGCACATCGGTCGGATCAGCCAGGAGGGATGACACCAACGTGAGCCTGGGAAGTCGCGGTCCTGGAGGCGAGGCAACGGCAAGGAGAATCCTCGTGCCTGCTATGTGCAGCGTCCGCAAGGACGCCACGCACGCCACTAGATCGAGGCAGCTCCCGACGAACCATGATCATGCGGCTCGGCACGGGTCAACGACCCGCGCAACCCGCGAATATCAGCTTGATCCACCGTCGAGAACGGCTTCGCTTCCAGGTCCGGGGCTTCCCAGGGATGGACCATCAATGCCGCAACGTCGAAGAAAAAGGGACTTGACGGGGCTCGTCTATATCAGCAGGCAGGCTAGTCGTCGAGAGCCTCGAGGCGGTATCCCACGGCCGGCTCGGTCTTGAGGTGGCGCGGCCGCACCGGGTCCCGCTCGATGCGGTGGCGCGTCTGGTGGACGAGGATGCGCAGGGCCTCGGGGGTGCTGCTCCCTTCCGGCCAGAGGTCCTTCAAGAGCTGCTTCTGGCTGACGACGCGGCCGGCGTTCCTGACCAGTGAGGAGAGCAGGGCGTACTGCAGGGGGGAGAGGCGGACCTCCTTCTTGCCGAGCCAGACGCGGCGGCCGACCAGATCGACCCTGAGGTCCTCGTGGCTGTAGACGGGCTCTGGATCCTCGCGGACGCGCTCGGCGCGGCGCAGGGCGACCCGGATGCGGGCCAGGAGCTCCTCCACGCCGAAGGGCTTGGAGAGGTAGTCGTCCGCGCCGCAGTCCAGGCCCTCGATCTTGTCCGATTCGTCGCTCCGGACCGAGACCACGATGACCGGGGCGGAGGTCCACTCACGCATGCGCTTGAGCGCGTCGAGGCCGTCCATGTCCGGCAGGCCCAGATCGAGGAGGATGACGTCGGGCTTCCTGGCGGCGGCCAGCTCCAGGGCCATCCTGCCGTTGAACGCCTCAAGCACGGCGAACCCGCTCTCCTCGAGGGCGGCGCGGAGGAACCGCCGGATGGCGGTCTCGTCGTCTACGACGAGCACGGTCTTCGGCCGGGCGGTCATGCCCTGTCCTTGCGCGGCAGGGTCAGGCGGAACAGCGCGCCCCCGCCCGTCCGGTTCTCGGCCCGGATGCCGCCGCCGTGCGCTTCGACCACGGCCTTGCAGATGGCCAGCCCGAGCCCCGCCCCCCCGGAGGAGCCGCTCTCTCGGTAGAACTTCTCGAAGATCCTCTCGATGGGCTCGGCTCTAAGGCCCGGGCCCCGGTCGGCCACCACGATCTCGAGGGAGCCGCCCTGCTCGCAAGCCGAGATGTCGATGGGGAAGGGCCCGGAGGCGTGGCGCACGGCGTTCTCGATGAGGTTGACGAACACGAGCTCCATGAGGACGGGGTCCATGGGCGCCAAGGGGAGGCTTTCCGGGAGCTCGGTCCGGACCTCCCTGCCCGCCAGCGGCTTGTCCAGCCGCCCGAGCGCCGTGCCGATGACGTCCTCGATGGGGCAGAGCTCCTTCTTGAGCCGGACCTTCCCCGATTCCAGGCGCGTGGTCTCGATGAGGTTGTGGACCAGCCGGGCCAGGCGCTCGGCCTCTTCCCGGATGTTCTCCAGGAGCTCGCGCCAGTGGGCGCCGCCTGGCCCGGGCGCGTGGAGCAGGCTTCCCGCGGAGCCGATGATGGCGGTGAGCGGGGTCCTCAGCTCGTGCGACACCGCGCTCAAGAGGGAGCTGCGCAGCCGCTCCGCTTCAGCGGAGACCTCCAGGCGGCGGGCCTCCTCGGACTGCGTCTTCACCCGGAAGGTCAGCCTGCTGATGACCATGGCCACGCTGAACATGACGAGGAAGGTGACCACATATTGAGGATGCTCGACGACGAAGGTGAAGCGGGGCGGCACGAAGAAGAAGTTGAAGCAGAGCACGCCGAGCAGCGAGGTGAAGACCGAGGGCCCCCAGCTTCCCCGCAGGGCGACAACGGTCGTCCCTATCAGGTAGACCATGGCGAGGTCGGTGAGGGCCGTGAAAGGGGAGATGGCAAAGCAGGCCGCGGTGCACAGACCGGCCGCGGCCAGGGCGATGCCGTATTCCCGGAGGAGCGGGCCCATGGCGTTATCCTAGCGCATTTACAGCTGGAGCTGCCGGCCGATCTCGATGACCTGGTTGTAGGGCAGGCGGAAGAACTGGGTCGGCCGCAGGGCGTTGCGATAGAGGAAGGCGAAGAGCGCGAGCTGCCAGGGGGGCATGCGGCCCTGGTGCGTGGTCACCAGCGTGTTGTCGCTGAGGATGTAGGTGAGCCTGGTCGGGCCGGCGTTGAAGGCGAAGCCCGAGGACTCCATCCTGGCGAGGACAGCGGGGATGTCCGGGTCCTCCATGAAGCCGTAGCGGACGCCCACCTCGTGGAACTCCGGGCCCACGCTCCTCAACCGGAAGCGCTCCGTCTCCGGGACCCGGGGGATGTCCTCCGTGCGCACGGACACGAAGAGGTTCTGCTCGTGGAGGACCTTGTTGTGCTTGAGGTTGTGGAGGAGCGCGCTGGGCGTGGTGCCGGGCGTGCCGCTCAGGAAGACCGCGGTCCCGGGGACCCTGGCGATGTGCCCACGGCCGGCCTCGCTCACGATCTGGGAGAGGGGCAGCGACTCATTCCTCTGCAGACCAGCCAGGAGCTCCCGGCCCTTGTTCCAGGTGACGAAGACCGCGACGACCAGGGTGCCTGCCAGGATGGGGAACCAGCCTCCGTCGAGGATCTTCACGCTGTTGGCGCAAAGGAAGGCAAGGTCCGCGGCCAGGAACCCTCCGGTGACGACCAAGGCGAGCGGCAGACGCCAGCGCCAGACGTGCCTGGAAACGATGAAGGCCAGGAGCGTGGTGATGACCATGGTCATGGAGATCGCGATGCCGTAGGCCGAGGCGAGGTTCGTGGAGCGCTTGAATCCCGCGACGAGCGCGACGGTGGCCAGCATGAGGATCCAATTCACGGCCGGGACATAGATCTGCCCCATCTGGTGCGAGGACATGTGCGTGATGCGCAGTCGCAGCAGGTACCCGAGCTGGACCGCCTGGCGGGAGAGGGAGAACACCCCTGAGATGACGGCCTGCGAGGCGATGACCGTGGCGGCCGTGGCCAGCAGGACCGCGGGATAGAGCGCCCAGCCCGGGACCAGGCGGTAGAAGGGGTTGTCCGCGAACGCCGGGTTGCGCAGGAGCAGTGCTCCCTGGCCGAAGTAGTTGAGGAGCAGGCATGGCGCCGCGAAGAAGAACCAGTCGAGCTGGATGGCCTTCTCGTTGAAGTGTCCGAGGTCCGCGTAGAGGGCCTCTCCTCCCGTGGCCACGAGGAAGACGGCTCCGAGCACGAGGAACCCGTGGAAGCCGTTCTCCAGGAAGAAGCGGACCGCGTGTCCGGGGTGGAACGCGGTCAGGACCGAGGGCTCCTGCACGATGCTGGCCGTGCCGGTCGCGGCCATGAAGAGGAACCATGCCGCGATGACGGGCCCGAACACGAGGCCCACGCTCGTCGTTCCCCTGTTCTGGATGCTGAAAAGGGCGATGAGGATGGCCGTGGTGATGGGGATGACGTAGGGCGTGAAGAGGGGAGTGGCGACCTCCAGGCCCTCGACAGCGCTTAAGACCGAGATGGCCGGGGTGATCATGCCGTCGCCGTAGAGGAGGGCCGCCCCGAAGAGGCCCAGTCCCAGGAGGAGCTTCTTGGTGCGGGGGCCGAGGTCCGGTCCCCGGGCCAATGCCATCATGGCCAGGATGCCGCCTTCTCCCTTGTTGTCGGCCCTGAGCACGTAGACGTGGTACTTCAGGGTGACGAGGATGACCAGGGTCCAGACGATCAGGGAAAGGACGCCCAGGACATTGGCCTGGCTCACGGCCACGCTGTGGCTGCCGTGGAAGCACTCCCGGATGGCGTAGAGGGGGCTGGTTCCGATGTCCCCATAGACCACCCCGAGGGCGGTCAGGCAGAGCAGGGCGAGGCGGGAGCGGGGCGGCGTCGGTTCCATAAGGGTGTTCCGTGCGGTCTCAGCATCACGATACCAGCCGGAGCCGTTATAAAGCCATTAACAGGTCCGGCAGCCGCCCGCGGCTTTGACCGCGGTTTTACGCGGCCATGCCAGGATTGTCCCATGCCGCACCACATGGGAGGATAAGATGACTCAAGTCAACAAATGGAGAATCGACCCGCAGGACGCCGTGATGCTGCTCATCGACCATCAGTCCGGACTCTTCCAGCTTGTGCAGGACATGGACCTGCCCCGGCTGCGCGCGAACGTGGCCGCCCTGGCCAGGCTCTCGAAGCTGGCCAAGCTGCCCACCTTCACCACCGCGTCGGTCCCTGACGGGGCCAACGGGCCGCTCATCCCGGAGATCCAGCAGAACAATCCGGACGCGGTCTTCATCCCTCGCACGGGGCAGATCGACGCGTGGGACAACCCGGCCTGGGTCCAGGCCGTTGAGAAGACCGGCCGCAAGACGCTCATCGTCGCGGGCACGCTCACCAGCGTCTGCATGGCCTTTCCGGTGCTGAGCGCGGCGGCCGCGGGGTACAAGGTCTTCGCGGTCGTGGACGCCTCGGGGAACTGGTCCTCCATGGCCACGGAGATCACGCTCGCCCGCGTCGTGCAGGCGGGAGCGATGCCCATCGACACCTTCGCGGTCTGCGGGGAGCTCATGGGCACCTGGAACAGGCCGGACGCCATGGAGTTCGCGGCCGTCATGATGGACCTCCTGCCGCACTACCAGCTTCTCACGGAGAGCTTTGAGAAGGCGCAGAAGGTGCAGCGCGAGGGGCGTGAGACCAAGCTCGACAAGCTCCAGCCCGCCCTGGCTCGGCGCTAGTCCTGACCGGATCCGAGGGGCGGGGGGAGGATTCCTCCCGCCCCGAGGGTCCCAAGCAGCCTGCTGATATAGACGAGCCCCGTCAAGTCCCTTTTT
>JBAZSR010000138.1:0-1221 GCA_041662295.1 Elusimicrobiota bacterium
CCGCAAGGCAACCTGCGGCAGGCCCCGCGGGGCTTCCCGGCGCGCCTAAAAACACAAAACCCCCTCTCGGGGGTTCCGGCCTGACATTTCTCGTCTCAGGTTCGAAAGTCTAAAGCGTCTAACCTTGTGGCCAAAGATAGTATAGCATATCAGGCCGAAGGCCGGTCAGGTTCTGCGGCAGGTGGGGGGAATCCCGGAATCGTCAGGCGGTCGATCCCGTGCTTCTCGAATTCATCCTCGTATATCTGGCAGATCGTCATGTGCTTTTTGAAGCGTTCTTCCCCGTCCATGGCCTCGATGGCCTTGCTTCCGAATGCGGACTCAAGGTCGCGGGCGGCCAAGCGGTCCGAGAGTGCGTCCCAGAACACCTCGTTGTCATATTCCTCCTTGAACTCCTGGAGGATCGATTCCTCATACTCCCCCGTCAGCCAGCAGCTCTTGTCGTCCTCGTCGTATTCGACTCCCTTGACTCCTGCGGCTCTGGCAGCCTTGAAGACATGCTGGGCAAGTTCGTCGTATTTCTTGATCCGATCGACGCGCGGGGCGTTGATCATCCACTCGCCGTGGCAGACGATGTCGAGAAAGTCCGCGAGCTGCTCCTTGGTGAAGGTGAGTTGGACTTCGGTCTTTGAGGTCATGTTCTTTCCTTGTCGGGTCCTGCTTTGGACTTGATGGTTCCCAGCAGTCCGCGACCTGCCGCCTCGATGCCCTTCAGAATCCGGCCGAGAGTCTGCTCCGCTCCGTGGCTCGCGATGAAGTCCTTCGAAAGCGCCTGCGCCTTGAGGGGCACCAGCTCGCCAAGCTCTTCGCACGCAGCGAAAACGGCTTTGGCGCCGACGCCTGCCTCTTCAGCCACGCGTTCCCAATGCGTTCTAGAGACCCAGTCCGCGCGGCGCTGCTTGCCGATGCGCATTGCGAAGTTCGCAGAGAGCGCCGGATAAGCCCTTGTAGAGAGCAGGTCATAGAACGGCGCAAGCCTGTAGTCGGCCCGGCTTATCATCATCGAAAGGTTCTTGGCGTGGGCGTCGCAGTTGCCGATGATGTAATTGAAGGCGGTCCACTGCAGCAAGCTCCGCTTGTCCGAGGCCGGTTGCGTGCTGTGTTCGTCGAGAAGGGCGAAGCACTTCGCCAGTCCGGGCCCGCCGTCGGACTCGTACTTCTTGCTGCAGCTGTAGCCAAGCGCCTGGCAGAAATCCTCCTGGTGCATGCGAACGAGGTCTC
>JBAZSR010000138.1:1231-10247 GCA_041662295.1 Elusimicrobiota bacterium
TTGTCGTCACGGCGCCGGTCGTAGCGCTCGACCATGTAGACGGGATGCTTTCCCTTGAGGAACACGGCTTGGGGAACCGGCAAGCCGCATTCCGCCGCCAGTCTCATGCAGAAGGCTTCATTCTCGACGATGCTCTCAAGGCCTGGTATCTCGGGCTTGAGGATGTGCGAGCTCGGGGAGGCCCCATGGGGGAGATAGAATCGTCCATCTCGAAAGAGAACGGGGAGCTTTTGCTGCGCTCCTGCCAAGGAGAGCCGCAGGTCTTCGTGCGCGACGAGCAGAGGGCTTTGCGCCATCTGCTCGATCATCTTGTCGAGCTCATCTTGTGGAAGAGGCTCATAACTGCCCTGGCCGCTGGCGGCTTGGCCTTCGGGCAGCAGAGAGAGGGCTCCGGCGCATTCGCCGCCGAGCGCCTCCAGGAGTTTGAAGTCGTTGCTCTCGGAGATGCCCAGTTTCCTCGCGATGAGGGTCCTTGTTGCTCCCTCGGGCAGCAGGTTGATGAAGAAGACCCGGCAGGTCTCATCATCGAAGGGCTCCGACCGTAGCGGAAGGCGGATGGAGAGCGGCACTGCGGCAGGGTTCGACAGCCACTCAGGGGTATACTGAAAGGCGAAGCCGCCCTTGTCTTCCTGGCTGAGGCGCCCGGCGAGAGAGGTCCCCCAGAAAACGCTAAGCGTCTCGCTCATCGCTCAACTCCTTGCGCTTGACGATGGTAGTCAGCCCGAGGCAGGCGAGCACATGCAGGACCTTGCCCAGGCGAAGGGTCGGCTTTCCATTCTCCAAGTCAGACATGAAACGCGCGCCCACCTTGCAGAGGGCCGCGGCTTCTTGCTGAGTCAGGTTTGAATCTTTCCGGACTTGGCGCACGATCTCGCCGATCCGGACTGGGTCCTTCACCACCGACTTCCCAGAGAAGGTCGCTCGTGGCTTTGATTCTGGCATATGTTCCCGCTCGGTAATATTATAGCCCGATGCGCCAGAAAGTCAATAGCCTGTTACCGTTCGGGAATATTGGCGACGGTCTGTCAGTCTTTGCGTGACCGGGCCCAATTCATCTTGGGCCTTGGAACCTCCTTGCGGTAGTAGGCCTCCTAGGTGCCCAGCACGAATTGAAGTAATCCGGATTGAGATCGCGTGGTGGATCGAGGTGCCTTGATCCATGCATTCTATTTCAGAGGGAAGCAGGTGCCGATAGTCATTTGTGCGCGTCAGGCCGCTTGGCTGCGTATTTCGGACCAAATCCAGCCACTGTCTCGGAGCAAACCCAGCCACCGTCTCGGACCAAACCCGGCCAGCGCCTCGGAGCAAATCCAGCCACCTGAAGGTGGGCCGAAAGGCTGAGGGTTTGAGGGCCATCGGGCTCTCGTAGCGACGTTGGGCAACAAGCTGTCATAGGTCATCCTTTTCTTATAGGAAGTCCTTTGGCCAACGAGAGGTTGCCCATGCATCGTACCCGTGAACTGCTGCGCCTGAAGTACGCCTGCGGCCTGAGCAATCGGGAGGTTGCCCGCGCATGCGGGGTCAACCGGGAGACCGTCGCGGTCTACCTCCAGCGCGCCCATACAGCGGGCCTTGGGTGGCCGTTGCCCGAGGGCCTGACCGATGCCGAGCTCGATGAGCGGCTGTTCCCCGTGCCCGCGGGCCCGTTGGGGCCGGAACGGCCCATGCCGGACTGCCAATACATCTACGACGAGCTGCGAGCCCACAAGAAGCTCAACCTGACCATCATGCAGCTCTGGATCGAGTACAAGGAGCTCCACCCGGACGGCTACCAGTACACGCAGTTCTGCCGGTACTACCATGCTTGGCGCAGCAAGCTCGACCGCGTGATGCGCTAGGAGCACCGCGCCGGCGAGAAGATGTTCGTGGACTTCACCGCTGGGCTGGACTTGGTCGACGCCCAGACCGGGGAGGTGACGACGACCCAGCTCTTCATTGGGGTCTGGGGGCATTCGAACTTCACCTACGCCGAGGCGGTGCCGAATCAGGCCGTCCCTGCCTGGACCAACTGCCACGTCCATGCCTTCGCCTACAGTGGCGTCGCCCCGCACGTCCTGGTGCCCGACAACCTCAAAAGCGGGGTGACCAGGCCGTGCCTCTACGAGCCCGAGGTCAACCGATCCTACGGCGAGCTGGCTGCCTACTACGGCGCGGCCATCTTGCCGGCCCGGCCGTACCATGCCCGGGACAAGGCCAAGGCGGAAGCCGGGGTGCTTCTGGCCCAGCGGTGGATCCTGGCGGTGCTGCGCCACCGGACTTTCTTTTCCCTGGGCGAGATGAACGTGGCGATCCGGGAGCTGTTGGAGAAGCTCAACAAGCGGGCCATGCGCAAGATCAAGAGGTCGCGCAAGGAGATCTTCGAGTCCGCCGACCGTCCGGCGGCCCTGCCGTTGCCCGAGCGGCCCTACGAGTACGCCGCGTGGAGCAAGCACCTGGTCCACATCGACTACTGCATCGAGGTGGACTACCACATCTACAGCGTGCCCTTCCGGCTGATGCACGAGACGCTCGACGTGCGGCTGACGGCCACGACGCTGGAGGCGTTCTACGAGGGCCGGCGCGTGGCGGCCCACGCCCGGTCCTACGTCAAGGGCGGCCAGACGATCCTGGAGGAGCACCGGCCGCCCGAGCACCAGAAGCACGGGGAATGGCCGCCGTCGAGGATGATCGCCTGGGCGGCCAAGGCCGGACCGTCTGCGGCCGTGCTGGTCGAGCGCATCCTGGCCTCGCGCCGCCGGCCGGAGGAGGGCTACCGCGCGTGCCTTGGCATCATGCGCCTGGGCAGGGACTACGGCCCCGAGCGCCTGGAGGCCGCGGCGGCCCGGGCGCTCAAGTTCAACGCCCTGTCGTTTCGGTCCGTCAAATCGATCTTGGTCGCCGGCCTTGACCGCGCCGCCGATGCGGGCGACGAGGGCCGGCAGCCGGGCCTGCCCCTGCATGAGAACATCAGGGGCGGGGCATACTACCACTGAGGGGTGAACACATGCTGCTCGAACAAACCGTAGAAACGCTCAACGCCATGAAGCTCCACGGAATGGCCCGGAGCCTGCCGGAACGCCTGGGCAATCCCAAGCAGGCGGAGCTCTCGCACGCCGAATTCGTGGGGCTTCTGACGGCCGACGAGAAGGCCTACCGGGACAACCGGCGGCTGCAAATCCTGCTGCGCAACGCCAGGCTGCGCCAGCCCGCGGCCCTGGAGGACGTCGATACCAGGCATCCGCGTGGCTTGAACCGCCAGGTCCTGGCCGAGTTGTCCGACATCCGCTGGATCAACGCGCACCGCAACATCCTGTTCAGTGGGCCCACGGGGATCGGCAAGAGCTGGCTTGCCTGTGCCCTGGGCAACTTTGCTGCCCGGGCGGGCTACACGGTGCTCTACGTGCGGGCCCCCAGGCTCTTCGAGACCCTCATGCAGGCCAAGGGAGACGGGACGCACCTTAAGGTCCTGGCAAGGATTGCCAAGGTCCAGGTCCTCATCGTCGACGACTTCCTCATCAGCCCCCTGTCGGAGGCCGAACGGCGGGACTTCCTCGAGATCGTCGAGGACCGCTATGGGGCAGGCTCGACGGTGGTGACCAGCCAGTTGCCGGCCAAGGACTGGCACAAGGCCATCGCGGACCCGACCATCGCCGACGCCATCTGCGACCGGCTCCAGCACAACGCCTACAAGATTGAGCTGCGAGGCGAATCCATCCGGAAGGTGAAAGGAGAGAAGTCCTGATGAAGCCTTGTGGACATGCCGGGCCCGTGGACGGCGTGGACCTGCTTCGCAGGCCCACCCCGACCACCGTCCCTTGGACAGCGCCCTTCGGGCGCAGCCCACATGCCCACAAGGCCGATGATGGAGTTTGTCAGAAAGAGGGAGGAAAAGCTAAAGTTACGAACGACCCAGCGTCGCTACGCTCCGACACTGGCTGGGTTTGCCCGGAATCGTGGCCGGGTTTGCTCCGGAACGGGTGGCGGTTTTGGCCGGAATACGCACCCAGGCCAACTCGGTCTCAAAGATCTGCTTGAAGTAGCGCTTGAGAGGGGCAGTCTCTTCCTTGCCCTCTGGATCTTCGCCAACAAGGTAGATCGAGATCCGCTTCTCCAGCCCCTTCGCGTGTTTCGGCGCCGCATCATCGAGGCCCGCCGCCCAGTCAAGGTATGGCTTTCGGGGGCGGACGATGAGTGCTGCCCGATTGACCCACTCCGCCATCTCAGTCAGCCCAAAAAGCTTCGAGGCGGTCGCTGCCAAGCTCTCCGCTGTCCAGCAATAGGGCTTGAAAGTCCCCAAGATCGAATTCCCTGGGCCGCTCTACCTTCCTGGCGACGAGGCGCAGAATATTCTCCGCGGATAGCAGAACCACCGACTTCGTCCCAGTTTCCCGCCTGATCCGGTCTGTGTTTGCCTTCCCGTCTCCGCGGAAGCTGGCGGACACGAAGCAGAAGTAGAAGTTCGCGTAACCCTGCTTCCGCAGGTCCCGCTCATGTGTCTTGATGTATTCGATGACGTTCCGGTCATCGACGCCGATGCCGTACCCGTCCTTGTAGCCCTTGGCGTCGAAAAGGATGGCGTAGTTGTGCTCGCGGCAGTAGGCGATCCCATCTGGATTGCGGCCGGTTCCTTGGCCCAGTTTCGTTACTTCAAAACCCAGAATTTGGAAGGCCAGTGCGACCCGGTCCTCGAAGTCGGTCGGCGCACCTTCGCCACGACCGAGTGAGAGGAGGTCGGCAAGGCGCGGTGGGATGAAGTCTGAGTAGTCGTTTGGGGCGGCGGCCGGGGACACCGCCTTGGACGCTTTGGCGCGCTTCGGGGGCTCCACAGCAGACTCGGACGTCGGGCGAGTGACCCATAAGACATGCTCGACGAACCAATATTTGTTGTCGCCTGCCTTCATCGCAGAGGCGTACTCCGCGGCCAGATCGTCATGTGCGATCCAGAACGATTTGTAGAGAGCTGCCGGGTCATCATTGGCTTCGAGCAGTCCTGAATCGAGAAGTGTCCGTTTTGAGCTGTGGTAGTAGACTGGGATGCTCTCGGGACGTTGAATCTGCCAGAAGTAGCTCAACACGAATGGCATCGACGCTGGGCGGAGCCTCTTCTCTGGAGGCACGAGCCGCGGTAGTTCACGCATCACCCGGTTGATCTTGTCGGCAGCCTTATCCTTCGACTCAGGGACGGTGAGAGCCTCACGCAGGAGACTGGCCATCGGTTCCGAGCCAAGCGACCAGTTGGAAAGCTGATTCAGGGTCATTTGGCCGCTGAAGCCTGTAAAGCCCCAGTAGTTGTGCTTGATGCTCAGGGTGTTGTTCTCCTGCTTGAAAGCCTGGAGATCAAGTTCTCGCCTCAAGAACTTGTCAAGAAAGCTGCGAAGTTCCGGCAGTGCCTCAGCCCGGGCCCTATCGAGGTCTCCATAGGACGGAAACACGACGCCCTGGTTTGTCAGGCTCTTGCCGGAATCGGTGAACTTCTTCAGCAGGTCTTGGGCAGTGCGGCGATGGGCGTCAGAAAGTGCCATTCGAGTTCCTCTGCTATCCGTTAATTTGGCCTTCGAGTTGCTTTAGTTCGCGGACTATCTCATCCCACTTCGGTGGGTCTCCGAAAATCATCGCCTTCATGGCGGCGTAGTCCTTCCGAAGCGCGCTCAATCGCTCGGCGTCTGGAACGAGACGGAGCGTGCCTGGCTTTGCGGATTGGTAATTCGCCCAGGCGCTGGCGAAGAAGAAACTCTTGTGCTGCACAACTCGCTCAAGGAGGTCGCCTCGCTCGAGGGCCTGGTGGCCGAGGTCATGTCGGGACAGACAGCACAGGTCGTAGTAGTGCCGCGACAGCCGTTCGTTCGACGGCTTGTCCTTCGGACGGTGGCATTCCGCGTGGAGCAGGGTCGCCTTTTCCCAGAACGTGCGCTCGGCGCTCAGTGTCCGCACTTGGCAAGTCGCCTGGGTGAACGCCTTGGGAAAACTCGCGGCGGCATACGGAGAAATATCGGCTGCGACGGCCGGCCAATCGTCGGAGCGAGCCCCCATCTCAAGGCGGATGGATGGCCGCACATACTCCAGCGCTCCGGTGAGATCGCTCTGTGGATATGAGAATATCAGGGTTTGGGGATCCTCGTCATCAAGCTCGACCGCCCAACCGGAAGGCCCCAGTACCGTGCCGAAATCGCGGCGCAGGTCCGGGAGGAGCTTGTCCTTAACCGCTTGCTTGCAGCACTCCACCAGGGCTTCGAGGCGGCGTTTCCCTTGACTCCTGCTGAGGCCGGGCTGTTCTGGATCTTGATCATCAGCGAATCCCAGGTCGCGTCTGCTCAAAGACAGGTCCACATCCTCGGAGAACCGGGCAATGACCTTGAAAACCTTCGACAGAGAAGTGCCGCCCTTGAAGATCAACTGCGGCCGGAAGCGCAGCACCGCAAAGAGCCTGTGGAGCGTCCAGCAGACCCAAAAGTCCTTCTCGATTATTGCCGCAGGAATGAGGGGGGCCTGCCGGGCTTCCGCGGCTTGGAACAACTGCGCCCGGTCGTGCGGCGAACTCTTGGCGACAGAGTCCATGTGCCTTACCCTGTGATGCGGTCCACGATGGGTCGCATCCAGATCGAGGCATAGGGTAGGTCGCGGCGAAGCTCGGCCTTTGCCTCGGCCGGCAGCGTACGCCGGAGTCGTGTGACAACTTCATCCGTGACATTGGCTCGCCCAAGATGCCGCAGGGCTTCGAAGAGGAGGGCGCTGATGTCGTTCTTTGTGGATATGCGCCGCGGCCCTACGTGACGGAAGGAAATTGAATAATTTCCAACGGCGACCCTTCTAGATGAGCCGTTGGTCAAATATACGGGCTTTGCAGGGACTTGGGTGGAGAGTCTCAAGAGATTGGCCGCCTGCGCGCCTGTGGCGACAATCCTACTGCCGGTTCGCCGGGCGATGGCCCTGGCCACAGTGTCCATCGAGGGAGGGATCTCGCCTCCGAGTTTCTCATTGATCACTGGGTAGTGGTAAAGTCCGGTGCCAATCCTTCGAATGGTTCCTGTTCGGGCCAGGCGCGATAGCGCTTGGCGCACGGCGTCTGGGCGTGCCATGGAGCGGAAGTCCTCGCCGAAGAAGACAGACCCCCGGCCGCGGCGGATGACGCTGGCGATGATTTTCTCCTCCAGGCTTGACGCGGTCGTGGGTTTCATTTGTCACACTAATATATAGTTAAGTGTGACTAATGTCAAGGGCAATCTGCTGGTATTAATTGATATTTATTGACATCCATGCCAATCACATGCTACGCTCAGAGGTGTAGCGCTCGAGCGTAGCATGTGAGGCCCACCTATTGCTTTCGAGTCCTTCAAAAGCCCCTCCACCGGAGAGAACTTCTTGTGCTGCTCAGCCACGTCCCGCCGAGCCAGGTGGACGTAGCGGCGGGTCATCTCCAGGGTCGAGTGACCCAGGATTTCCTGCAAGCTGAACGAGTCCCCGCCGTTGCGGATGTAGAGGACCGCGAAGGTGTGGCGCAGGGTGTGGGGGGAGCCCCGCACCCCCTCGATGCCGGCCTTGCGGCCGAGGTTGCGCATGGCCTTCTCGATCCAGTGGCGGCATAGCCTACCGCCGTAGCGGTTGACGAAGAGGAGGTCCTGGCCGGGTAGGTCTCCGCGGCGGGCCATGTAGCTCCAGAGGGCTTGCTTGGCGGTGGAGCCAAAGGGGACCTCACGCTCCTTGGCGCCCTTGCCCATTACGCGAAGGACGCCGGCATGGAAGTCCACCTGGTCGCGCCGCAGGCCGATCACCTCGGAGATCCGCAGGCCGGTGTCGAGGATGAGGACCATGATGGTGCGCAGGTTGTGGTCGGTCCAGCGCTTGGTCGTGATGGGGGCCAGGAGCAGGCGGGCCTGGTCGAGGGAGAGGGGCTTGATGAGCTTCTTCTCCATGCGGGGCTTCTCGACGAGTTGAAAGGGATTCTGCGGGATCATCCGCTCGCGGGCGAGGAAGCCGAAGAAACAGCGCAGGCCGCCGTAGGCGCGGGCGACTGTATTCCGCGAGACGCCCCGACGCCGCATGTCCTCGAAGGAGAGGCGGATTAGGTTTGGCGTGACCTCCCTGGCTTGGGTCACGCCTTGGGACTCGAGGAACTTGAGCCAGGGCTTGAGAACCTCGCCGTACCAGATGAGGGTGCTGGGGCTTAAGTTCTGCGCCTGACAGCGCAGGCGGAAGGCCTCCGAGGCTTGGACTAGGGTGATGGGATTTGCGTTGAGGCTGCTGCCGACGGTCGTTCTCGCCATTTGGACCCCCACGAACCTTGTGGTGTTTGGAGGCCGGGTCAAAGAAAAACCCGGCCTGATTTGGCCGGGTTTCTGGCGCTTCCTTCGACGGAGAACGTTGCGGGGGCTGGATTTGAACCAGCGACCTCAAGGTTATGAGCCTTAATGCAACCGAGGCAAGGCTCTCCGTCGATTTTCCGCTTGCTGTCCCCCAGGGTCGTGCTGCTAACCTTGGGGCCTGAGACATTATAGCAAGCCTAGGCGATATGTCAAGATTATTCGTGGGGGGCTTGCGTGAAATGGGGGGACCTGTTATACTATCGGTATAGCGATATAATATCGCTTAACCGATATGACTGAAGCCCAAGAGACCCTGCGCCTCGTCATCGGCCAGCGAGCACGCAAGCTGCGCCAGGAGCGCCATTGGACCCAGGCGGCGCTTGCCAAGGTGCTCGGCCTTTCGCAGAACAGGCTCTCCGAGGTCGAGCACGGAAAGGGCTCCTTCACCGCGGAGCAGTTGCTGACGATCCTGAAGACATTCAACGTTCCGATCGATTATTTCGCCCCTCCGAAGGCGACTGTGAGCGAATTGCAGAATGCTCTGGCTCGACTGGGAGCCGCGCATCTTGCCGAATCGGCGGAGGTCCTGCCCACGGAGCGTCTGAAAGAAGCGCTCGCCGTCATCCGAGAGGTCCTGGCCGTGGCCGAATCTCCGCGTCAGATCACGGGACTGGCGCCTGTCCTGGTGAATCATGCTGCGAGCCTCAATCTCGCCAAGCTCCGTACAGAGTTGTGGG
>JBAZSR010000139.1:0-10202 GCA_041662295.1 Elusimicrobiota bacterium
GGCGGAGAAGAAGGGTGGGATCGATCTCAAGACAGCGGGCAAGGCGGGCATCGTGGCGGCCGTTGCCGTCCTGGCGGGCATCGCCATCGCCAAGGCGCTCAAGAAGCGCTCGGACCAGTCCAGCGTCGACAAGCTCGTTGCCAAGCTCAAGTCGCTCTAGCCCCCTCCGGCGCCGGGGGAGCTCCGCTTCTCCGGCGCCGTCTCCTTTTCCACCGCCCAAGCCTGACGGAACCATCGCCCGTCCGGTGGTGTCTCATCTGCCATGAAGGGCATCGCGGCCTTCCCGGACCGGGAAGACCGCCTTCGGGGGGACCCATGAACCGATTCCGCTCCATCCTGACCGCCGTCATCCTTGTTGCCTCGGCCGCCATCCCTTCCAGCGCCCAGCGCCTCATCGCCTGGCCCATCGGCCGGCCGGCGCCCATCTTCTTGCCTCCCAGGCCCATGCCGATGCCGCCCATCCCGCGGCCCGACATGATCCCCCTGCCGCTGAAGGAGCAGAAGGTCGAGGGCTCCGTGAAGGCGCAGGTCGCCGAGCTCTGGATCGAGACGGTCTTCCGCAACGAGAGCGGGGCCAGGCTCGAGGGCGAGCTCCTCATGCCCATCCCCGGGGACGCGGTCATCAACAAGATGGAGATGAAGGTCGGAGACAAGCTCATGAAGGCCGAGCTCCTGAACGCCGACCAGGCCCGAACCACCTATGAGAACATCGTGCGGCAGATGCGCGACCCCGCGCTCCTGGAGCTCCAGAGCGAGCGCCTCGTGCGCGCCCGGGTCTTCCCCATCGAGCCTCATTCGACAGTGGTCCTGCGCTTCAACTACACCCAGATCCTTCCCAAGGCCGGCGCGCTCTACTCCCTGAAGCTCCCCTTGGCCCGCATCGACGGCCTCGGCGGGGGGCGGTCCGTCAAGGTCGGCTTCGAGTCCCAGGCGCCCATGCGCCTGCTCTACTCCCCCACCCACTCGGTCTCCATCGACCGCCAGGGCGACAAGAAGGCGACCGTGGGCTACGCGACCGGCGGGGCCGAGAGCGAGCTCGTGGTGCTCTACTCGCTCGACGAGGGCAAGATGGCCTCATCCCTCCTGACCCACCGCGAGGCGGGCGAGGACGGCTTCTTCATGCTGAGCCTCTCCCCCTCGGTCAAGACCGACGCCAAAGGCCAGCCCAAGGACATCGTCTTCGTGGTCGACCGCTCCGGCAGCATGGAGGACGACGGCAAGATGGAGCAGACCAAGAAGGCCTTGAAGTCCACCCTGAACCGCCTCACCGCAGACGACCGCTTCGGCATCGTGGACTTCGCCACCGGCGTCGAGTCCATGAGCGAGAGCCTCATCGCCGCGACCGAGGAGGGCAAGAACCGCGGCCGGCGCTACGCGGACAAGATCGAGGCGTCGGGCGGCACGAACATCAAGGAAGCCATGGACACGGCCCTCGACATCCTCAGCAAGGGCGGGGCGGCCGCGGGGCGCCTGCCCATGCTGGTCTTCCTGACCGACGGCCTCCCCACCGTGGGCGAGACCAACACGGATGAGCTGCTGCGCAGCGTGCACAGCCGCAACAAGTCGGTCCACGCGCGCTTCTTCTGCCTCGGCACGGGCAAGGACGTCAACTCCCTCTTCATCGACAAGCTGGCCGAGGGTCAGCGCGGCAGCCGGGACTACGTCCTCCCGGGAGAGGACATCGAGGTCAAGGTCGGGCAGATGGTGGACCGCATCGCCAAGCCCGCCATCACGGACGCGTCCTTCGAGTGGAACGCGGTCGAGGCCAACCAGGTCTACCCCAAGGGGATCACCGACATCTACTACGGCGACCCCGTGGTCCTGGTCGGCCGCTACCCCAAGGAGGGCAAGGGCAGCCTGGTCCTCACGGGCAAGAACGCGGGCGGGAGCGTGCGCCTCGAGTTCCCCCTGAGCCTGCCCAAGGAGGAGACCGGCAACGACTATCTCCCGCGGCTCTGGGCGCACCGCAAGGTCGCGCACCTCCTCGACGAGATCCGCCTGACCGGCTCCAAGAACCCCGAGATCGTCGACGAGGTCATCAGGCTCGCCAAGCGCTACGGGATCGTGACCCCCTACACCTCGCTGCTCATCGCCGAGGACTCCGACATGGCCCAGCTGCGCCAGCGCGGCCGCGTCCTCTTCGACCGGATGGAGGGCGACGCCGGGGGCGGCTTCCAGCCGGGGGTCCCCGCGGCGCCGGATGCCGGCCCCCAGGGCGGGCCCAGGTTCGCCTTGAGCGCGGTGCGCGGGCAGGCCTTCAGCCGCAACCTCATGGCCATGAAGTCCGCGGCCTCCGCCCCGGCCGCCGCCGAAGCCATGGCCGGCGCGGGAGAGTCCGCCGGCTACCGGGACTTCGAGGTCAAGAAACTCGCTTCCGAGATCAAGACCGTGGGCTCCAAGACCTTCTACAAGCGCGGCGACGAGTGGGTCGACGGCGCCTATGAGCTCGCGGGCAAGCCCTCCGCGACCACCGTCGCCTTCCTGAGCGACGCGTACTTCGAGCTCCTGCGCCGCCACCCGGGGACCCGGGGGTGGCTCTCGCTCGGCAAGCGCGTGACCTTCATGCTCGGAGGCAAGGCCTACAGGATCGTGGAAAAGTAGCCCTCTGCGCACGCAGGAGGCCGGCCCTGGAGTTCCGTCGGGGGGACTCCGGGGCCGGCCCCTATTGTGGTACCATAACCGGCAGCCATGAACGATCGCGAAGAGAGGACCGCGGTATCCCCTGCCGCCGTCCGGCGCCGCTTCGAGCGCGAGGCCCCTCTCGTCCGCTGGGCCCCTGTGGCGGGCCTCGTGGCCGCGGGACTGCTCCTCGGCCTCCTCGGCATCACCTGGGGCCTGCCCAACCGCGACCGCCTGTCGGCCGTCCTCCCCCCCGGGGCGGACGGACCGGCCCTCCGCCAGCGGCTGAGCGACACTTGGGGCGAACTCCATAAGCGTCTCGGCTCCAACCTCATGATCAACCCGGAGTCCACATGGAGCTTCACGGGCGTCCAACGCTTCAAGGCCGGCTGGTCCTCTCCGCCGGACCTGCTCCTGCATTCCCTGCGCTCCTTCTACCTGCGCTCGTGCCACGACGATGAGCAATCCTTCCTCATCATCCTGTCCCGGATGAAGCCCGCCCAGCTGGACTTCCATCCGCACATGTTCATCTACGGCGGGGCGCACGTCTACTCCATGGGGGCGAGCCTCGCGCTGGGCGCGGTCCTGGGCCTGGTGGAGCTGCACCGCGGCGTGCTGCCGTACATGGAAGAACCGGCCAGGATGGCCGCCCTCTACATGCCCGGCAGACTCCTATCGGTCGCGGCGTACCTCGGGTGCGGCCTGCTCCTCTGGCTCATCGCGAGGAGGAACTGGGGGGACGCGGCCGGCTGGCTCGCAGGATTCCTCTTCCTGGCCTCTCCCGCCGTCGTGGTGCAGGCGCACGTGCTCAAGCATGCGACCTTCTGGACGTTCTTCGCGCTCCTGACGTTCGAGCGCTCCGCAGCGGCCGCCGTGACGGGACGGCTCCGGGACTACGCCCTCGCCGGGGCCGCGGCCGGGATGTCCGTCGGCACCGCGCTCGCGTCCTGGCCGGTGTGCCTGATGGTCGCGGTCGCCGCATGCATCAGGCTGAGCTCCGGCGGCCGGCTATGGTCCGAGGCCCGGGGCATTGCCGCGGCGGCGCTCTGCTGCCTCGCAGTCTTCGCCGCCGCCAACCCTTACTGGATCCTGGACTTCGCCGAGGTCCGCCAGGAACTCGCGGTCATCACGAAGGTCTACTCGCACCTCTCCCTGGCCCACCCCCTGGTCTTCCTGTCCGAACTGCTGGTCCATGCCGCGTCCCTCCCCGTCCTGGCCCTGGCGGTGCTCGGGATGGCCTGGACGATCCGCGATGGCAGGAGGGACCCGGCCAGCCTCCTGGCCCTGGCGGCCTTCTGCCTGGGAACGGCGTCGCGGGTCACGGCGATCGGCGGCACCGCCGTCCGGGACATCCGGTACTCCCTGATCTGGTTCGCCCTCGCGCTCCTCCTCGCGGCCCGCGCATCGTGCGCTCCGGGCCGTTGGCGCGCCTGGCGCCTTGCGGCCGGAGCCCTGGCCGGGCTCAACCTTTTCCTCCAAGGGCTGACCTACGCCTGGAACTTCCACGCCGCGGCCACGCCCGAGTCCACCCACTTGCGCGCGGGCCGCTGGATAGAGGAGAACGTCCCCGCGGGCTCGTCCGTGGGCATGCTGAGGCTCCCCGCCCCGTCGAACTGCCCCTACTTCCGGTTCGACCGCTACGAACTGGTGCTCCTCCAAGAGGGGCTCTTCAAGGACCTCCCCCCGCGCGAGCTCCCGGATTACATGGTCGTCACCATCCCCGACTACGACGACCGGCCCGGGATGGAGCCGAACCTTGCGCGCTACGAGCGGGTCGCCGCGTTCGAAAGACCGGTCCTCGTACCCTGGATCCGAGTCCATCCCACTTCCACCACGGCGAACCCGCCGATCGAGGTCTACCGCCGCGCCCGGCCGCGCGCGGTCACGGCCGAGGAGAAACGGACATGAAGGTCGCCCTGATCAACGCCAACATCCTGGACATCAACAACGTCTTTCCCCCCATGGGAATCCTGCACATCGGGGCCGTCCTCGAGAAAGCCGGGCACCAGGTACGGCTGTACGACTTCGACCCCAACGTGGACCAGCTGGCGTCCAAGTACCTGGCAGAGATCCGGCAGTTCCAGCCGGACCTCGTCGGCATCGGCTTCCTGACCGTGGCTCACCCGCGGGCCTCGAGCCTGGTGAAGATGCTCCGGCGCGAGGTCCCGCGCGCCAAGATCTGCTGCGGGGGCATCCACACCACGGTGGAGCCCGTCAACGTTCTCAACGAATTCGGCGTGGACTTCTGCGTGGTGGGCGAAGGCGAGGCCACCATGGCCGAGGCCTGCGAGAGACTCGCTTCGGGCCGCGGTTTGGACAGGGTCCAGGGACTCGTCTTCCGGGACGCGAACCGGGCGGTCGTGGACAACGGCAGAAGGGACCTGATCCCCGACCTCGACTCCCTCCCCCTCCCCGCCAGACACCTCATCGACTTCGAGACTCTGTACGTGACCTTCCCCGGCGTCATCCGCGGCAAGGCGATCCGGTCCACCTCCATCATCACGAGCCGCGGCTGCCCCTACCGGTGCATCTTCTGCGGCACGCACAACATCTCGCACTGGACCGTCCGGAGGAGGTCGGTCGAAAGCGTCCTCGCGGAGATCTCGGAGCTCGTCCGGACCTACAAGATCGAGGGCGTCTTCTTCTCCGACGACACGTTCACCCTCAACCACGAGTGGGTGCTCCGGCTCTGCCGGGGCATGCTGGAGCGGAACATCAGGCTGACCTGGGCGAGCAGCGCCCGGGTGGACACGATCACCGAAGAGTTGGTCCTCGCGATGAAGGAGGCCGGCTGCATGCAGCTCGACTTCGGCATCGAGAGCGGGTCGGAAAAGATCCTGAAGGTGCTGCGCAAGAGCTTCACCCCCGACAAGATCCGCAACGCCGTCCGCATCGCGAAGAAGTTCGGCATCCGTGTATCGGCCAGCTTCATGATCGGGAACCCCGAGGAGACCGACGACGACATCGAGCAGACCCGGAGCATGGCCAAGGAACTCGCGATCGATTACGCCACCTTCTTCTACACCACTCCCTTCCCCGGGACCGAGCTCTACACGATGGCGAAGGAAAACGGGTGGATCCCGCCCGGCCTGACCTATTCGGACATGTGGACCTTCCGGCAGTCCAAATACCCCATCATGACGGCCAAGCTGACCAAGGAAGCCTTGTCCGCCTGGCACGGCAGGCTCCAGAACGACTTCTTCATGAGCAACTATTTCCACCTGCGCAACGTGCAGGTGATCCTGGCACTGCTGGGCATGGCCGTCAAGCGGCCCTCCATGGCCCTCGGCGCCGCCAAGCGGGTGCTCCAGACGCGGCGCTTGGACAGCCTCGCCGAGGAGCTGTTCAAGGGCTACCGGCTGGAGAGGATCCTGGGGAAGAAGACGGCCTGAGCCTCAGGCCCCGAAATTCCTCAGGAAATACGCGAACTCCCTGAGCAGGAGCCTGATCCGGACCGGGCGGGAAAACCCGCGGAGCGCCTTCAGCACGTAGCCCGGCCTGAGGTAGAAGCTGCGGAAGGCGCGGTCCGCCCAGCGCCGGAGCTCCGCCGGCGTCAGCCGCGAATGCGTGACCGCGGGCGCCTCGACGTCACTGCAGGCCGCGGGAGCCGCCCCCTCGGCCACCGCTCCGTCCGCGACGGCCTTCTCGTATAAGTCCGTCCCGGGCAGCGTCATCACCAGGTTGAAGGAGGCGAAATCGCAGTCGATCTCCTTGGCCAAGGCGATGGTGCTCCGGATCGTCTCCTCGGTCTCGCCGGGAAGCCCGAAGATGAAATGGCCGGTGACGCCGATCCCATGCTTCTTGCAGACCTTGAAGGCCCGGCGGACGTCCTCGACGGTGAAGCCCTTCCGGATGCCCTTGAGGATCCCGTCGTCGCCGGACTCCACCCCGAACATGACGTCGTGGCACCCGGCCCGGCGGAGCAGGCCCGCGAACTCGTCGTCCACGAGGTTCACCCGGCATTCGATGCTGAAGGCGATGTCGATCCCGTTCTCGGCGATCCCCTGGAGCAGGCGCTTGGCATGGCTCTTGACCCCGCCGAACAGAGGGTCCACGAACATGACCTCGCGGATGCCGCGGCTCGCGACATAGTCCAACTCCTGGAGCGTGTTCTCCACGTCGCGGCACCTGTACCTCAGGCCCGCCCAGGTGCAGAAGCTGCAGCGGTGCGGACAGCCGAGCGAGGCGGCGACGGAGGTCATCGGCAGCCGGTCGCAGTGCGGCATATAGTACTCGCGGATCGGGAACTTGAGATGCAGAGGCACCGGATACTGGAACTCGCCCTGGTCCTCGGCCGCGACGTCCTGGAGACCGATGACGCGGCCAGGCGTCGAGATGGTTTTGAAGGAGCCGCGGCCGCCCTCGAAGAATTCGACGGTCTCGCGGGACACATAGTCGAGCAGGACGCCGTCGGCGTCCCCGCGCTCGAACACGTCCTTGTGGTCGAAGAGCAGGCATCCTCCAGACAAGACGACGCTCCGCACGAGGCCGGCGTCCCGGAGCCCCTTGAGGAAGCCGAGGTCGGACTCCTTGGAGGCGAGGCTCGTCAGGCCCACGGCCCCGTCGAACCGCCCCATCCTCCCGACCCGGTCGAAGGCCTCCCTCGCGCCGAGGCCCTCGGCCGTCGCGTCCAAGACGTCCACGTCGAAGCGCTCTGCCAGGATGCCGCTCTGACAGAGCAGGTCGATGGGGGCCCAGTAATAGCCTCCCTTCGAGACCGAGTTGCAATAGCCGGAACGGATGGCCTTCCTGCCGCCGGCGGACGGCGGGTTAAGGAGCAGGATCCTCTTGCGCATCAGCGCGTCATTCCTCGACTCTGGGAACCCATCGGGGATATGGTATCAAGAATGGGCGTCCCGGCACTTTGGTATCATTGTCAGCATGCCGGAGCGCATCCTCATCATGGGCGGGAGCTTCGACCCTCCCCACAAGGGCCACAAGGCCCTCCTGGTCGCCGCGGCCAAGGCCCTCAAGCCCGACCGGGTCTTCCTGATCCCGGCCTTCCAGGCGCCGCTCAAGGGACTCCCCGGCGCCCCCGCGGCAGACCGCCTAGCCATGCTCCGCGCCCTGACCGAGGGGCTGCCGGTCGGCCTGCGGGAGCGCTGCGCCATCGACCTTGCCGAGGTCCGATCCAAGAGGAAGGTCTACACGGTCACGACCCTCCGCCGCCTGTCCCGCAAGCGCCCAGGCGCGGAGCTCCATTTCGTTTTAGGCTCGGATTCCGCCGGAAACTTCCATCGCTGGCGGGACCCGGAGACGCTGGGACGACTGGCCTCCTGGTGGGTCGGCGTCCGACCTGGCGCCCGCGCATCCCTTTTGCCCGGCAGCCTCCCCCATTTCAACAAGCTCCCGGGCAGGTTCCCGGACATCTCCTCCACTGAGATCCGCCTGGCGATCGCCACAGGGGGAAAGTGGAAGAAGCTCGCGACCAAGCCCGTGGCCGCCCTCATCCGGAAGCGCGGCCTCTACGGCCTATCCATCATCAAGGCACTCAAAGCTTCCCTCAAGGAGTCCCGGTTCGAGCACACCCTGGCCGTGGCGCGGACCGCGGTCCGGCTCGCGGACCGGCACGGCCTCGACCGGCAGAAGGCGGCCCTCGCCGCCCTTCTGCACGATTGCGGCCGATGCATGAGCCCGGAGCGGATGGTCGAGCGGGCCCTCGCCTGGAAGGTCCCCGCGCCCCACCGCGCGGACATCATCCGGCGGGCGCCGAAGCTCCTCCACTCCTACCTCAGCGCGGAGATCGCGGTCCGCAGGTTCGGGGTGGACGACCCGGAGGTCCTGAGCGCGGTCCGCAAGCACACGCTCGGAAGCCTGTCCATGTCCCCCTTGGACACGCTCCTCTACGTCGCGGACGCGGTCTCGGAGGACCGGCGGCATCCAGGCGCCGCAGGACTGCGGTCCCTGGCCTTCAGGGACCTCGACGCGGCTCTGGCGGCCTGCCTTTCGGCCAAGGTCGGCTACGCGCGCTCCCGCGCCTCATGGCTCCACCCCGTCTCCCTCGCTCTATGGAAAAACCTTCACCAGTGACCGCGCGTCTGCTCGCGCCCGGCGTCTCTGGCGCGAGCGTGCCGCCTCCTTCGAGAACGGGCAGCGGCCTGCTCGCCGCGGCCCTCCTGGCCGCGACCCTCGGCGCGTGGTTCGTCGAGTCGCGCTCGGCGCTGGCCGGCCGCGTCCGGACGCTCCAGCCCTTCGCGGTCTGGACCGCGGTCCCGACGCCGGAGCGCTCGGTCCCGCTCCTCTTCCTTTCCCTGCATCAGCCGGGCAAGGGAAGGCTCGATCTCATCCACGTCCCTGAGGACTACCGGCTCGGACCCAAGGAGACCGTGGGGACGGCATTCCAGCGGCTGGCCCGGAATCTCGACTCCGCCGGGGCCTCCCGCGAAGTCTGCCGCCGCCTCCAGGCCCTCCTGTTCTCCCGCCCCACCCTGGGCTGGCTGGACCTAGGACAGCCGCGTTTCCTTGCCGAAGAGCCCGGCTCCTTCCCGGCCGGGGACCCCGCCGCGGTCATGAAGCGCAGGCTCGCAAGCCGCTCCTCCGGCGCGGCCTTCTGGCGCCGCCTGCCCGGACTCCTGAGGAAGCCCGGCGTCGACGTTCTCCTCTCGCCAGGAGCCAGCGGCGCGCAGGCGCCAGGCGCGGACATCCTCCCCCCCTGGCTCCTTCAAGGAGCCGACCGCCTGGCCTACGGCCTCGAGCTGCACCGGCTGGGCCGAGGCGCCGTGTGTCCCGCGTGGCTCCCGGAGGACCCGTCCCTCGAACCCTTCCTCCTGAGGATCCTGGGAGCCGGTTCGGAGCCCCCGCGGCCAGCGGACCGCCCCGTCACGGTCGAGGTCCTCAACGCCACGGTCCTCAAAGGTATCGCCACGGACGCGACAAAAGTAATAAGATTGAGGGGAGCCGACGTGCTTCATTTCGGCAATGCCGAGAGCGAGCACCCGGGGACCCTCGTCTACGACCGCACCGGGCGCCTCGAGGACGCGCTGAGCGTGCGGGACATGACGGGCTGCCCTTCGGCCGAGGCCGTCACGAGGATCCGGGAGCGGACCCTTGTCGAAGTGAGCGTCATCGTGGGGGAGGACTGCGCCGGCGTCGGCGCCGGCCAGCCCATCGCAAGAGCGTCGGAGCGTTAGCCGCCCGCAGCGCGGGACGCGAGGGGAGCACACATGGAACTGGTCGAAGTCCTGAAATCCGCGGTGCAGGCAGGGGCATCGGACATCCACGTCGTCATCGGCAAGCCGCCGATGATGCGCTTGAACGGCGAGATGGCGGAGATCCCAGGCTACCCCAAGATCAACGCCGACGAGTCCAAGCGGATGGTCTATTCCATCCTTTTCGAGGAGCAGCGGGCCAAGTTCGAGGAGCACTGGGAGCTCGACACGAGCTTCAGCATCCCGGGCCTCTCCCGGTTCCGCGTCAACGTCCTGCTCCAGAAGAACGGGGTCGAGGCCGTCATGCGCGTCATCTCCTCCAAGATCCCGACCCCCGAGCAGCTGCGCCTGGCGCCGGCCATCGTCAAGATGGCCGACCTCCCGCGCGGGCTCGTGCTCGTCACCGGCCCCACGGGCTCGGGCAAGTCCACGACG
>JBAZSR010000140.1:0-10095 GCA_041662295.1 Elusimicrobiota bacterium
AAGACCATGGGCCAGGGCGTGAAGGTCGCGGTCATCGACACCGGCATCGACTTCACCCACCCGGATTTGAAGGCCAACTTCGTGGCCTGCTACAACGCCATGCATTCCAGTGTCGAGTGCATGGACGACAACGGGCACGGCTCGCACGTCGCCGGCACCATCGCGGGCGCCTTGGACGGCAAGGGCGTGGCGGGCGTGGCTCCCAAGGCCAGTCTCTATGGGGTCAAGGTGCTCGACGCCAGCGGCAGCGGTGGGCTTGTGGGCATCATCAAGGGCCTCATCTGGGCCGGCAACAACGGCATGCAGGTCGCCAACATGAGCCTCGGCGCGCCCGTCGGCACCATCTTCATGAGGGCCGCCGTGAAGTACGCCACCCTGCGCGGCGTGATCGTCGTGGCCGCTGCGGGCAACAACGGCGGCAAGGTGGGCTGCCCGGCCTGCTACGGCGACACCATCGCGGTCTCGGCCAGCGACTCCTTCGACCGCCTCGCGAGCTTCTCGAGCAGGGGCTCCGAGGTCGACTTCATCGCTCCGGGCGTGGACGTCAAGTCCAGCGTCCCTGGCGGCGGCTACGACTCCTACAACGGGACCTCCATGGCCACCCCGCACGTGGCCGGCCTGGCTGCCCTGGCCGTGGCGCGCGGCGCCAAGGGCCCGGACGGCGTGCGCAAGGCGCTTCAGGCTGCTGCCAAATCCATCGGCCTCAAGCCCACTGAGCAGGGCGCGGGCCTGGTCGACGCCGCGGTCCTGGTCAAGTAGGGTTCTTCCGGCGGCTCAAGCCGCCTGGAAGCGGCGGGCCGACATCAGGTCGACGCGTCCCATCGAGAGAGAGGGCTCCGAAAGGAGCCCTCTCTCTTTGGTGGGATGCCGTCCCAGCCGATGGAGGCGGCTTAGAGGAGAGGTGAAAGGGCGAAGGCAGGTTTCTCAGGTGAATCGTTGTCGGAATGTCCAGCCAAAAGGGAGCATATCGCAGGTGGGAAAGCGCGGTTTTTCAAAGTCTCGTCGAGACTTTTGTCACATTGCCGTCTGAAGGTCGGAAAACGGCGGATTGACCGGTTATATCGCTCGGAATCGGCCTGAGTGCGACAGAACCTTCCGTCGGAGAATTGAAAATCCTCCGGGACACCTACGGCTGCAGGGGATGGAAAGGGTTCCCCTTGCCCGGCTGTCAGGGCAGTCCGTATCCGCGCGTCAGGGCAGCTTGAGCTTGCTCACGCCGGGCAGGCCGCCGGGACCAAGGCCCGGGGGCAGGCCGCCTTCCATGCCGGGGCCGCCTTGCCCGGGCAGGACCAGGGACGAGGAGGCGCGGCGCCGGAGTTCCTTGATTTCTTCCATGGCGGCCGCGAAGGCCTCCTGGACCGCGCCGCCGTACTTGCCCACGGCCTCCTCGAGCGAGGCGGCCGGGATCTCGAAATTCAGGGGCAGCGCGCCCACGGAGGTCATGAGCTGGGCTTCGCCGACGTAGATGGGCTTGCGGGACGCGTCCGGGGAGCCGTCGGTCTTGATCGGGCTCAGGCGCCGGATGGTGCCGATCTTGCGGTCCGTGAACATCTCCTCCCGCCACAGGGCGGCGGAGTCCATCTTGGGGTCCACGGTCTGGCCGTCAGGCTTCTTGAGGGACATGGGTTTCTCCTGAGAGGATGCCGGCCGCCCGATGGCGCTGAGCCACGGTCTCGGCGAGCTCTTCGATCTTCTTTAGGTCGTCGGGCCGCGGCAGTCCCTTGACGAGGACCGGCGGGAGCATCTCGACCTTGAGATTCTTCATGAGGCCGCCGAGGGTCTCGACGACCTTGTTGCCCCACCCGTAGGAGCCGATCACGGAGGCAAAGCGCGTCTTCGGCCGCAGGGCGTTGGCGAGGTAGGCGGCGTTGACCGCGTGGGGGTGCGGGCCCACGAGCACGGCGGGCGTGCCGATAACCACGGTCGCGGCGTCGACCAGGGCCATGGCGAGCCGGCCCAGGTCCACGGAGGAGAGGTCGAAGCGCTCGACAGCGATCCCGCGGGCCGTCAGGCCCTCGATGAGGGCGTCCACCAGGACTTTGGTGCTGCCGTGCATGGAGACGTAGGGCAGGACCACGGTGTTCTTGACGCTCTCCGAGGTCCAGTCCTTGTAGGCGTCCATGATGAAGGCCGGCCTGCGCCAGCCCGGGCCGTGGCTGGGCAGGATGAGCTCGACGCCGAACTTGGAAAGCCGCTCGAGATGGCCCCGGATGGGGGGGCGGAACGGCATCATGATCTCGGCGTAGTAGCGCTTGGCTCCCTCGTGGGCGCGGGCCTCGTCCGTCACGTAGAGGTCGTTGGTCGCCAGGTGCGAGCCGAAGAAGTCGCAGGAGAACAGGGTCTTCTCCTCGGGCAGCCAGGTGGTCATGGTCTCGGGCCAGTGCACCCAGGGCATGTGGAGAAACTCGAGGGTGCGGTCTCCAAGGGAGACCTTCTCGTTGTCCCCTACGGTCCGGACCCGCTCCGGGGCGATGTGGAGCTCGTCGACCAGCATGTCCTTGCACTTGGGCGTGCACAGCAGGACCGCCTCGGGGTGCTTGGCCAGCACCGCGCCGATGGCGCCCGCGTGGTCCTGCTCCGCGTGGTTGGCCACCACGTAGTCGAGCCGGCCCGTGCCCTTGAGATTGGAGAAGAGCAGGTCCATGAAGGGCGGGTCCACCGTGTCGATGAGCGCGGTCTTCTCACTGCCCCGCACGAGGTAGGCGTTGTAGCTCGTGCCGTCCGGCAGGGGGATGAGGGCGTCGAAGAGCCTCCGGTCCCAATCCACGGCGCCCACGGAGGTGATGCGTTCTGAGATCTTCCTAGCTTTCATGAGGTGCTCCTTCGGAGACGATACCGAGAATCCGGCTTTCGAGTCAAGGATGGCGGTCAATCGGGGTCCCGTCTTTGGATGCCTCGGGCCTGGGAAGGGACCCAGAACTGCGCAGGGCTGGGCCGGCTACTTGACCCCGAGGTCCTGCAGGGTGGCGCGGCCCTCGGGGCTGGCGAGGGGGTAGAATATGCCGTCCTTGCCGCGGATCTCGATGTCCGCGGCCTTCACCACGCCCGGGATGAGGAGCTCCTGCTCCGGCATGGGACCCTCGTTGAACTTGCTGATCCTGTTCGGGTAGGCGCGCTCGGTCCTGATGCGCAGCACGGCCCCGTTGCCGGTGTTGACCTCGGCCACCTTGACGGACTTGGTCACTCCCGTGAACCTGACGGTGTTGCCGTTGGAGTGGTCGTTCATGGCCAGGACCGCGTTGCCGTCCGCGTCGATGGCCTGCCGGAGGGTCACGGGGTTGCTCCTGGTGGAGTTTCGGAACTCGGGCTGGTAGATGTAGGGGACAGCTCCGCCCTGGTCCACGATGCGCTTGAGCTCCTTGACCCCGACCCCGCGGTAGAACTCACCAGCCTCGGGCTGGATGGCTTGGCCCTGGCGCAGACCCTTGCCCGTGGTCAACGCCTGGTGGAAAGCCTCGACATCCGCCTTCACGACCGGGTCGTCTGCCCAGGCGTCGGCCCTGACCGCGTCCTTGCGGCCGGTCATGGGAGGATCGAAGATCTTGCCTCCGGGAGCTGTGTCCCCCAGGGCCTTCACGTCGGCCGGCGCGCCGTCCGCAGGGGGAGCTGTTTGGGCGCCTCCCGAGATCTTGGTCTTGAGCTCCGCGATGCGGAACTGGAGCTGGACCTTGAGGTCCACGGCGTCCGTGGCCAGCATGGTCTTGATGTCGCCCTCGCTGAAGGCGGGCTTGCCGTCCGGCAATCGCTGAGCCCGGTAGCCGGCTTCGAAGCGCTGGACCTCGCGGGCCGCGTAGTTGTCGAAGTCCGCGAGCGCGCCCTCCGCTGCCTTGAGCTTGGCCGGGAGCTCGGGGCTGCCCGGGGCTTCCCCGTAGTTCTTGTTGGCCATGGAGGCCCGGGTGGAGAGGGACTGAGGGGGGAGAGGCACCTGCTGTCCGGTCTTCGGGTCCGTGACCGTCTGGACGCGGATCTGGCCGGTATGGATGTCGAGCCTCTGGAGTTCGGCGTAGGAGTAGGTCTGGGGAGTCTTGAAGTTGGAGTCCTGGACCACGTACTCCCACTGTCCGGTCCGCGGGTTCTTGGCCGCGCCGAGGACCACGACAGCGTGATAGAAGGGGGCCTCTCCCGTGTAGTCCGCGAGGCTCGGGGCCTTGACGGTCCCTTCAAGGGCGCCGTTGTTGTGGATCTGGAGCAGGAGCTCCGCCTCCGAGGCTGGGGGCCTGCGGGGCGTCTTCTCCATGCCCAGCATCTTAAGCACCTCGGTCTGCGGCGCCTCGCCCAGGCCGGTCTTGGTGAAATCGGTGCCGGTCTTCTGGGACACGACCTCCCGGAACTGCTCGTAGGTCATGGAGTCGCGCACGTGCCGCATGTTCGGGTGGTGGTACATCTGCTTGACCACGCAGTCGCTGATGCTCTGCGTGGGCACGCCCTCGTTGTGGAACTGCCCCACCACGGACCCCGGGGTCCGGGAGTCCTGCTTGACCAGGCGGGCGATGAGCGCATCCTGAGTCTCGCCGATGCCGGCCCTGGCGGCCTGGAGGCGGTCGCCGTAGGCCTCGCCCACCCCGGTCTCCATGAGCTTGCGCAGCTCAAGGGCCTTGGCCTTCACCTCGGGGGGCAGGGACGGGTCCGCGGGGTCGACCTTCCTGAGCTGGGAATAGGCCTTGTTGAAGTCCTTGGCGGTCAGGAGGTCCTCGACGCGCTCGAGGGTCCTGCGGCTGCGGGCTTCGTGCCAGGCCGCGGCCGTGCCCTTGGGGTCCTTGACGAATCGGGCGACCCCTGCCGCGGCGCCCTCCGCGGCGTCGGCGATCCTGCCGTCGATCCTCTTGAGGGTCGCGGCAGGGCCCTCAAGCGCCTTGGGCATGGAGAGGCCGGGGTCTCTGCCGCCGCTGATGTCGCGGGTGAAGGCTTTGGTCATGGCTCCCGGCTCAGCCGGCCGGCCCCTGGCCCCGGGCCAGAAATCCTTGTAGACCGTGACGAGCGAGACATTGCTGAGGGTCGTGGTGGTGAAGTTCCGCAGGGCCGCGTGGAAGACCCTGGGGTCGTCCGAGCCGGCCGCGTCGATGAGGATGAGCGTGGCAGCGCCGGTGTCGTAGGCGCTCTGAACCGTGCCGTAGACGGAATAAGCCTTGACCCCGTAGCCGGCCACGCGGCTTGAGTTCGCCAGCCAACCCATGGCCGGGCCCATGGCCAGGGTCGTGGGCATGGTGGCCGCGAAGTCCACTCCGCCCTGGAGCACCGCTCCCACGGTCGGGTGGCCCATGGAATCGAGCTCCGCGCCCACGTTCATGACGTTCTTCATGGGGTTGGCGCCGGTCAGGCGCACGGTCTGGTCCGCGTCAGGGCCGCCGTAGAGGGTGTTGAGCTGGGTGCTCACGTCGTTGAGCATGAAATTCGAGTAGGCCCGGTCGAGGAGGTCGCGCTGGCGCTCGCCGTCGAACATGCCGTAGGTCATGGCGCCGGTGAGGGCCACGGCCGAGCCGGTGAGCTGGACCGCGGTCCGTCCCACGTTGGCGATGGCGCCGCCCGTGGCGCCCACGATCCCCACGCCGCTGTGGATGACCCGCTCCTTGGCCTCCCCGACCTGACGCTCGAAGATCCACTGGCCGTTGACGATGCGATGGCGGCCGGTCTTGGTGATCTCCGTGACGTCGTAGCCCGTGAACCAGTTTCCCGTGGCAAAGTCCTTGGTCCAGATGTCCACCCTGTCAGGCCCCACATAGCGGAACGGGGTGAGCTCCACCCCGCTCTTGAGCTTGATGGTGATCGGGATGGAGTACGTCTTGGTCAGGCCCGGGACCGCTTCCGCCCCCGTGAGGGTCTCGAGCCGGCCTCTCTCCTCCTGGTAGAACTCGTCTTTCTGGTACTTGGCGGTGAAGGAGAGGTATCCCTTGTCAGCGGCGTCGTAGTAGGCCGTGAACTCCGTGGCGTCGGCCTTCTCCTTGTCGATGCTCTCGAGCAGGAGGAGGACCGGGCCCCTGGCCAGGTCGTCGCCGCGGGTGAGCGCGGAGGCAGCCTTGCCCAAAGCCTTGCGCCGCTCCGAGGGGTCTTGGGGGAACTGGTCCCAGGCGACCTTGCGCCATGAGGTGTTGCCATCCTTGGGGGTGTGAAGCCAGACAAGGCCGTCCGCCTCGCGGGTCTCGACATAGGATACGGGCTTGTTGTCGAGGGAGGAAACGTAGTATTCCTCGATGCGGTCCACCACGGGCCTGCGGTCCACGATGACGCCGGACTTGCGCGGGAAGCCGTCGCTGTATCGGCCCAGGTCGCGGTCGTACTTCAGGGCGGTCTGGACGAAGGTCGTCCTGCCGTCCGGGGTCCGGGTGAGCTCCATCGCGTACTGCTCGGACGCCTGTCCGTTCGGATAGACGTAGCGGGTCTCGACCACGGTGCCGTCAGGGAGCTCCGTGCGCGACGCCACGGTCCGGCGCGCGGGGTCGCGCTCGTTGTCCTCCGCGGGGCGCGTCGGGTTCCACCGGGAACGGTACTCGTAGGAGACGTAGGTCACGCCGGAGCGGCTTGTGGTCTGGACCCCGAGGAGCCGGCCGGTGGCCTCGTCGGTCTCCGTGACCTTGAGCCCGTCCTTGTCGACCCGGGTCTCAAGCGACCGGGTCCGCTTGTCCGGGCCGAGGGCCTGGTCCACGCGCACGGAGTCGTCGAAGCTGCGGAAGTGGGTGAGGCCATCCGGGCCCTTGAAGCTGTACCCGCGCGCCGCGGTCTCACCGCTGCCCTGGGTCGCGATCCGTACCGGGGAGTCCTTGGCGAAGGCCTCGGGCTTCATGCCCAGGTTCCCCAGTTCCGAGGGGGAGAAGGCGGCCCCATCAGGGAGGAGTCCGGCGTTGGCCAGGTTCCAGTCCACGGCCTGGGCCGCGGACATCCTCGCCTTGGCGTAGGCCGGGTTGTCCTCGAGGTGGCCCATGAGTGAAGCCAGGGCCTTCATGAGCTCCGGGTCCTTCGCCGCCTGCTCCGCGAAGGCCGCCTTCTCCTCGTCCGTGCCCTTTTCCTTGAACTGGGCGCGCAACTGGGCTTGGCGCTCCGCCACCTTGGCGCGCAGGGCCTCCTCCTCCTTGGCGGTCCCGCTCCCGTCCATGACCTTCTCAGCGCCGGCCTGCCACGCGGCCAGGCTCGAAGGTAGAGCGTAGGGGTCCCTGGCAAGCTTCTTCCAGCTTGAGAGCGCGTCCTCGATGCTCCGAGCCTCCTTCTCGAGGGCCCAGTAGGCGTCCCCGCTCTGCTCCTTCATGCCCGCGATCTGAGCCCTGATCTCGGCTTGCCGGGCGCTCATCCAATCCCGCGTGTCGGCACGGGCCAGGACCGCCATGTCCTCGCGCAGCAAGGGCGCCGCGGTCTTGGGCGAGAGGGCGCCGATGGCCGCGTCCAGGGCGAAGGAGAATCCCGACGGCTCGCCGCCCGGCCGGCCTTCCTCGGCCCCGTCCTTGTCCTTGCCCGTCCCCACGCCCGGGACCTGTCCGGGCAGGTGCCGGAACTTCGGGGAGGTGCCGCCCGCGCCGTAGACGCCGTCCTTGCCGGCCTGCGTCCCGTCCTTGCCAGCGGGCACAGACAGCGCCGAGCCCGGCTCCGTGGCCGCGGAGCCGAGGCCCATCGTGCCCTTGGCCAGGAGGGAATCGATGCGGCCGCCGGCCTGGTCGTCGACCTGGCGGGTCAGGGCGAGTTCTAGCTGGCGTTGACGGTCCGCGAGCTGTTCCTGGTACCCTGGGGCGTCCCGCTTGCGCTTGAAGCCATAGGTCTTGGACATGCCGGCCAGGGCCTCGTCGACGCTCCGCCACTCCAGCTGAAGGGTGACGCTGCAGTCGTTGCAGCGCTGCATGAGAGCCGTGGCCTCAGGGGCGCGGGTGCGGCCCAGGACCTCTCCCACCTTGTTGACGCGGATGACCTCTTCCTGGAGCTTGGAGAGGTAGAAGACCTCGCTCTCCTCATCGATGGACTGGAAGGCCTCGGCCGAGACGCCCAGGGCCTGGGCGTCGGTGCGGTCCCGGCCGGAGGACGCGATCTTGGCGGCGTGGTCCTTGGAGGAGGTCTTGGCGCGGGAGATCTCCGCCTGGGCCTTCTTCGCGGCCGCGAGGTAGGGCTGCCAGGTGTTGGGCCGGCCGTTCACGGCATCGTCCACCAGTTCCTGCCTGTAGGGCTCGGGCACGTTGATCGGATCGTTGACCGGCAGGCCCATGGAGGCGCAGTCCTTGATCAGGTCATCGTAGTCCATGAGTTCGTTGTCGATGAGGTTGGCCGGCTTGTTGAGTTTCCTGGGCGCCCTGGCGCAGGCCTTGGCCATCTGCCTGCGGTACTCGGCCTCGGCCTTCTTCACGCCCGCCTCGAGGTCCCTGGCCTTGGCCGCGTCCGGAACAGAGGCTTTGTCGCGGTACTCCGTTTCGAGCCGCTTCTCCAACTCCCCGGCGCGGCGGTGGAGGGAGCCGAGGTCGTTCTTGAGGCTGGCGCAGCCGGAATCGAGCGCTGCCGCGATTTTGGCCGGGTCGAGGGACGGAGGGCTGTCCTGACCGAAGGCGCGGACAGGGGGGATGGAACTGCAGAGCAAAGACGCGCTCAAAAGCGCGCTGAGGAAGCGCGAACACGGACCTCGGCCGGGATAGAGGGGCCGCATACCCCCAGTATTGCCCCGGAAATGCGGACTGTCAACACCTATTTTTCAGCTTTTTCCTAATATGTAAGATGGTGCCGGTAAGATGGTGCCGGGGATTAAGTTATTTAAGCTGCCCGTCGGGCAGCTTAAATAACTTAATCCCCGGCACCGGTAGGGCGTTTCTGCTTCCGGGCGGCCGCGTCTGGGCCTTGGGACCCGGGCCCAAAGGGACCCCAGGATGGGCCGTTGGGCACTTCCACTCTGCCGGGGGCGCCGATACACTCCTTCGCATGAGACATCTCCTCTGGGGATTGCTGTCCTTCACCATCCTGTCAGGGCCGGCATGCGCCGCCGAGGATCCCCAGGTGGCCGTCTTCTCCCAGTTCAATGCGGACGAGCGGACCCTCATGGCGGGCCTGCTCTCCAATCCGGCCGAGGCCGCGGCTTTTCAGAAGGAGGCGGCTGAGGCCGCGGGGAATCCCCAGGCGGTCAAGGATGCCGTGGTCCGCTGGCGCGGGAAGATCGTGGCCGAGGCTTCCCGCTACGTCGCGCGCGAGCCGGTCACGAACATGGCGGGCAGGACCGTCAAGGAGATGGTTGAGCCCGGGGAGTGGGGCGGCCTCATGCACCACCTCAGGATGATGGAGGCCGGCATCAAGAAGGACATCATCATCGCCATGATCAAGGACGCCAACGAGAAGCTTGCCAAGGGCGAAACCGGGCGGGCGATGGGCGTCATCGCCACGGCCCGGAGCACCATGAAGGAGACCATGTCGAAGTACCTCCAGACCTCCGTGGCCAAGAGCGCTCCGGCCCAGGCCGAGAGCCTGCGGCAGGCAGAGGCTGTCAGGGCCAGGGCCTCCGCGGACAAGGCCAGGCTCGCTGACGCGGAGAAGGCCCGCCAAGCCCTCGAGCAGGCTCGCAGGGCCAAGGAGACCGCGGAGCGCGGCAAGACAGGCTCAGCGGACGAGGCCAAGCAGGGCGCGGCTCCCGTGTACGACGGCGACCGGTCCAAGGAGACCCTTGTGGTGGACGCCGGGTCCGCGCCCAAGGACCCTGAGCCCGTGGTCGAGGCGGCTCCCCAGCTCAGCCGGACCCCGGATCTCGCGCTCAACCCTCCCAAGCCCGGGGAGAGGAAGCCCTCCATCATCGTTCCTTTCCCGTCCACGGGTTCGGATGAGGCTGAGCTCGCCAAGATGGACAGCGGCTCCGGCGGGGTCAAGGCTGTCAAGAAGTGGGGCCTGCTCGGCGGCGGCCTGCTCGGCCTGCTGGTCGGCGCCTTCTTCGGCCCGGTCGGCATGCTGGTGGGCCTGGCGGCCGGCGCCGGCGCCGGCTATCTCGTGAGCAAACGCCTCCTCCGCGGCGTCTAGTGTGCTGGTGTCAGAGATTGCGCTTGTTGCGTTCTCCCGGATTTTGCATTGGCCCAGGCTGAACTGCTGAAATAGTTTCCGGCGTCGTCGTGATTCTTTCCAGCGCCATGCCCGAGACCATGGAAACTAAATTCC
>JBAZSR010000141.1:0-9227 GCA_041662295.1 Elusimicrobiota bacterium
CGTTGGAGGCGCGGCCCGTGAGCTCGAAGGGAAGGGTGATCCGGGACTTCTCCGTGTCCGTGATGTCGTAACGGAAGTCGAAGGACTGGATGCGTTTGTTCTGGCAGAAAAAGACCGCGAAGATGAAGATGCCCAAGGCTGCCGCGGCCAGCGGCCAGAAGGCCCTTCCCATGGAGGCGAAGGTCTCCTCGTGTGGGTTGGGCTGGGCAGGGGCGACTCCTTTGCGCGGCGGGGGCTCGCCGTCCAGCTTGAACCCCTGCCAGATCTCTGCAGGCTCGACGTACTCGCCCAGGGACCAGGTCGTGTCCGAGTCGGTCCGGTCCTCGGAGATGATGAACGGCGGGGAGACGAAATCCCGCGCGACCGCTAGGTCCCCGACCTTGACCTTCCAGTTGAACTCGCCCAGGACATAGGCCGTCATGGGTTTGGAGGTCTGGAAGTGCTGGTAGGACCGGCCTTCGTGGGTCGCCACGGGGTTGCGGGCGATGTCCGGGTTGTTCCAGTCCCCGCAGTCCGGGGGCTGGACCGGCTCATCCGTCCCCTTCCGGGGCTTGCCTCCCGTGAGCTTGCCCCCGAATTCCTTGACGGATGGATCGACCTTGGACGCGGGGGCCTCGGCCGGCGCGGGCTTAGGCGGCGGGGGGGCCTCGACGTCAGGGGTCCCGCGGGTCCCCACGATCTTCTCCTTGCCGGAGAGCTTGCGGAGCTTCTGGACCTCGCCGGGGTCGAGCCAGACGCCCTGGCAGCCGGAACAGTGCTCGAGGGTCAGCTGGCCTTCGAAGACCGTGCCGACCTTCATGCCGCCGCCGCATTTGGGGCAGATGTAGCGGCTCGCCGTGAGGTTGTCGACCGAAAGGTCGAGCGTGAGGTCCGAGAGGTCGTAGAAGACGCCGTTGCAGAAGGGGCAGGACTCGATGTCCACGGAGTCCGGCAGGCGGACGAACTGCAGAGGCCCGTGGCACTTCGGGCAGTTCATCCGCGCCTCTCCTTGGGCGGGTTGGGCAGGGTGGTGAGGAAGGTCCAGTGGCCGTCGGCCTCGACGAGCCAGCGGAAGCCCTTGTAGGGGTTCCACAGGAGGTACTCGGCCCACTCGTAGGTGATGCCGTAGTAGCGGGTCCTCCGGGTCATGTAGCCCACGACCTCGAACTCCGAGCCCTTGATCGTGCCCCGCCGGCCGATGGGGATGGTCGGGGGGCGCGTGAACTTGGCCTGGTAGCGGGAGAGGAGTTGGTGCCGCGGGTCCTGGGCGTCGAGGACGCTCCCGCAGTGTCCGCAGGCCACGACCTGGGCCGCGCCCTGGGCGCGGATATCCAGGGGCGCGGCGCAGTTCGTGCAGTTGAAGCTGACGGCGGCCATCACCAGCCCTCCGGCTTCTTGAGGCCCGTGAGTTTGAGCTCGTCGAACGGGACATATTCGCCGAGGAACAGGAGCGGCGGCGTCTCGCTGAAATCGATGGTCGCGAAGCGCTTGCCCGAGCCGGAGAGGTCGGCGAAAGGCGCCTTCTCGCCGAACGGCACCCGGAAGGGGAGCTCGCCCTCGCCCGAGACGTATTCGGCCTCGCGCCGGTCCCGGACCGCGAAGGTCTCCCCGCCCAGGGCGACCTCAGCCCCGACCTTGAGGGAGGCATAGGCCGGCAGTCCCGGGGCGTGCTCGGCCTTGAAGCTCACGCTGTAGAGGCCCTGGGCCTCTCCGAGCCAGCCCGTGGTCCCGTCGAGGAAGCCAAGGTGCCACTCGTTCCAGAAGCCGTCGGGATAGCGCATCTGGACCCGGCCGATCACGGCAAAGGGCCTGTCGCGGTAGCGGCCCTCGGCTCCGAGCTGGACCACGGAGCCGTCCGGCATGAGCTGGGCGACCTTGCCGAGGTTCTCGACGTCGAGGTCCTTGCGCAAGAGCAGGCTGCGGCAGTAGGGGCAGACGGCGAGCAGCGTCACCGAGGACTTGAACGAGACCGGAGCACCGCAGGAGGGGCAGTCAATCAACGGCTTTATTAAACAAAAAAATCGGGTGTCACACCTCAACTTATGAAACTTATTCTGAAAATAAGTTTCATAAGTTGAGGTGTGACACCAGTTCTTTGCAGAGGGTGCGGAGGAAGACGAGACCGGTGGGGATGGAGGAGGCCATGCTCTGCCCGCCAAGGCGCGGGCCTTCGCGGCTGGGGAGTTCGACGATGTTGAGGCCGAGCCCCATGGCGCGCATGGACATCTGGTACTCGATGACGAAGCCGACCGCGTCGGGGGCCATCCGGTTGAACGCGGACCGTCGTACCCCTCGGAACCCGTTGATGGTGTCCGTCACGAAGGGGCCGCGGTTGAAGGCCGCGTTGGCCGCCAGGCCGAAAGCGAGGTTCACCCACTTGCGCGGCCGCCACCAGGAGACGTCCTCTTCGTTGAAGGCCCCGTCCATCATGCGCGAGGCGATGGCCATGTCCGCGCCCGCCTCAAGGGCCTCGAAGAGCCGCGGGATGTCGGCAGGGTCTTCGTTGCCGTCCGGGCTGAAAAAGACCATGAGGTCCGCGGTCGTGCTGTCCATCGCCGTCCGGAAAGCCTCCCCGCGGCCGCGGCGCTTCTGCCCGAAGACCCGGACTTTTCGGGCTTCGAGGAATTGCCGGGTGCCGTCCACGGAGCCGCCATCCACGGCAAAGACCTCTTCGGCGCAGTCCCGGGGGATGGCGTCGAAGACCTTGGGCAGGGCCTCGATCTCGTTGAAGGTGAGGATGACGAGCGCTCTCACTTGCTTCTTTATGAAGGGCTTCCTTTCTTCATCCTCGCCTTATACCACTCGATAGTCTTCTTGAGCCCCTCTTCCAAGGGCACTTTTGGCGTGAATCCCAGGACCGCCTTGGCCTTGGAGGTGTCCGGGGAGCGGCGGAGCTGGCCCGTGGGCTGGTCGGGCAGGAACTCGAGGCCCGCTTTGGACCCGACGAGCCTCACGATGGTCTCGGCCAGCGAGCGGATCGGGACCTCCTCGCAAGCGCCGAGGTTGACTGGGTCGCACTCGGCGTGGCGCTCGGCCGCGTCCACGAGGCCGCGGGCGAAGTCCTCGACGTACAGGAAGGACCTAGTCTGGCTGCCGTCGCCCCAGACCTTGAGAGGGCTCTCGCCCGCCGCGGCGCGGCGAATGAGGGCCGTGATGACGTGGCTGTGCTCGGACTCGAAGTGGTCCCTGGGCCCGTAGGCGTTGGCCGGCCGGACGATGGCGACCTTGAGGCCGTACTCCTTGTGATAGGCCCGCGCCAGGAACTCGGCCATGCGCTTGGCCCACCCATAGCCCTCGTTGGTCGGCTCGGGTACACCCTGGAAGCCCTCGGATTCCGGGGTCGGGATGGAGGCCTCGCGCGGATAGACGCAGACCGAGCTCGTCATCAGGAGGCGTTCCGCCTCGCAGAGGCGGGCCGCCTCCAAGACCTGGGAGGCGAGCAGAAGATTGTCGCGGAACATGGAGGCCGGGTGCTTCTGGTTGTAGTCCACGCCCCAGACTCGGGCGGCGAGGTGCAGGACCACGGATTGGCCGCGGCAGGCCGTGACCGCGCTCTCGAGGTCCCGGAGGTCCCCGCGCACGAAGCGGACCTTCTTGTACACGGAGCGCAGGTTCTCCCTCCGGCCCGAGGAGAGGTCGTCGGCCACGGTGACGCGGACCAAGGAATCGCGGCGCAGGAGCTCCTCGACCACGTGGCTGCCGGCGAAGCCGGCGCCTCCGGTGACGAGCACGGCCCGGTCTTTCCAGAAGGACATGGTCTTATCTCCCGAAGAACTCCCTGATGGTCTTGATCATGTACCGGATGTCGGACGTGGAGAGGTACTGGTGGCAGCCCAGGTAGAACCCGCTCCTGTTGAGCCAGCGGGCCACGGGGTAGTCCGGCTCGAGGTCCCCGTGGAGCTTGCGGTAGACGGGCTGGTTGATGAGGGGCATGATGGCGCGGGTCTCGATGCCCCGGTCCTCGAGATGGTTGACCAGGGACCTCTTGCCGCCCTTCTTCAGGACAAGGGGGTAGAGCATGTAGATGTGACGGCTCCCCCGGGGCTCGAAGGGGAGCTGGAGGACGTCCTGGAGGTCCGCGAGGCCCTCGCTGAGCAGGCGCGCGTTCTTCTGCCGCGCCTTCATGATGCCCCGGACCTGCTCGAGCTGGGCCAGTCCCAGCGCGGCCTCGAACTCCGTGCACCGGAAGCTGTGGCCCATGGACACGAAGCGGAAGCGCTTGGCCACGACCTCGTGGAGCCTGGAGCCCGTGCGGCTGTCGTCGTCGATGGAGAGGTAGATCGAGTCCCTGCCGTGGTTCATGAGGCTGCGCAGCCGGACCGCGAGGCCGGGGTCGTCGGTGGTCGCCAGCCCTCCCACGCCCGTGACGATGAAGTGGGCGACGTAGGTGGAGAAGCAGCCGATGGCGCCCATGGACCCGACCCTGCGGCCCCGGTAGGAGGCGAAGGGGGCCTCGCAGGCGTCTTCGACGATCTTAAGGCCCTTGGCCTTGGCAAAGCCGAGGATAGGGTCCATGTCCGCGGGAAGGCCCATGAGGTGCACCGGGATGACGGCCCGGGTGCGCCGGGTGGTCCTGGCCTCGAGGAGTCTAGGGTCCAGGGTGTAGGTCCTGGGGTCCACGTCCACGAAGACCGGGGTCATGCGGTTGTGGTATACGATGTTGGCCGTGGCCACGAAGGTCACTGCGGGGACGAGGACCTCGTCGCCGTCCTTCCATCCTCGTGCCTCCTTGAGGGCGGCCAGAGCGATGTGGAGCGCGCTGGTCCCGGAGTTGCAGAACACCGCGTGCCGGCAGGCGTGGGCCCGGGCAAAGGCCGCCTCGAACCTGCGGCTGAAGGGGCCGTAGGAGATGCGATTGGAGGCGATGACTTGGCGGAGGTAGCGCTTCTCCCTGGGGCCGAACTTGAAATCTCCGACGCCGATCTCGCGGCCTGGGCCGGGGGATTTCCTGCGAAGGGAGGGCGTCATCAGCAGGCCGATTATACCAAACGCCCGGCCGGATGCGGCCCCCGGCCTTCCTTCCCCGTCGAGCTGGCCCTCTTCCCCGGATTCGGGGCCGCGGCTATCTCTCGCCCGGCCTGTAGGGCACGGCCAGGGCCGCCGGCGGCGCGGCCGTCCCTGAGGCGTTCTTGGAGCCGGTCATGAGGGCGAGCAGGGTCGCGGCATAGGGCAGGGACTTGAGGAAGTTCGGCGGCACCGCGGCCTGGAACAGGTACTGCGTGACGTCGATCCCGCCGAAGAGCAGGCTGCCCAGCACTGCTTTCCAGGGCTCCCAGCCCGCGAAGATGGTCAGGCCGATGATGATCCAGCCCCTGCCGGCCGTCATGCCCTCGATCCAGGAGGGCACGTAGACGAGCGAGAGGTAGCCCCCGGCCATGCCGGCCAAGGCCCCGCCGAAGACCACGGCGCTGTAGCGCACCAAGGACACCGGGATCCCGGCGCTGTCCGCGGCAAGGGGATTCTCGCCGACCGTGCTCAGGATCAGTCCCCACCGTGTCGAGCGGAGGAAGAACGCCAGGCCCGCGGCCAGGGCGACGGTGAGGTAGAACACCGGGTCGCGCTGGAACAGGGCCGGACCGAGCACGGGAAGGTCCGAGAGGAGAGGGATCTCGACGCTGGTGAACCGCGCCGAAAGAGGCGTGCCCACGAAGGGCTTGCCCCAGACCCCGCTCAGGCCCAGGCCGAGCATGGTCAAGGCGATGCCGGAGACGATCTGGTTGGCCTTGAGCGTGACCGAGAGGCATGCGTGGACCAGGGCCAGGCCCGCTCCTGCCGCGATTGCCGCGGCAAGTCCTGCCCAAGGCGACCCGGTCGCCATGGCCGTGCCGAAGCCCGCCACGGCCCCGGCCGCCATCATGCCCTCCACGCCGAGGTTGATCACGCCGCCGCGCTCCGCGCAGATCTCTCCCAGCGTGCCCAGCAGGAGGGGAGTGCCGGCCGCAAGGGTGCGGGTCAGAGTGTCGGTGAGGAGGTCGGGGCTCACGCTCTTCTCCATCTCGGCCGATAGGTCAGGAAGAACTCGCCGGCCATGAGGCTCAGCAGGAGCAGGCCGTTGAAGAGGCTGATCGCGGCCGCGGGCAGGCCCATGGAGATCTGGATGGCGTCTCCTCCTACCATGATCCCGCCGAGGAAGAGCCCGGAGGGGACCGCCAGGAGCGGGTTCAAGGCCGCGACCCAGGCCACGATGATGGCCGCGTAGCCGTAGCCCGATGACACAGCCCAGGGATAGGTGAGGTGCTGGTGGATGCCCGCCACCTCCCCGACGCCGGCGAGACCCGCCAGCCCGCCGCTCAAGGCCAGGACGACCAACGTCGTCCGGGAGGAGTCCATCCCGGCGTAGGCCGCGGCGTCGGGGTTGCCGCCCATGGCGCGGAGCTCGAAGCCGAACCGCGTACGGTTGAGCAGAACCCAGGCCCCGACCGCGGCCGCAAGGGCGAGCAGAAGGGTCGGCCAGTGGATGCGCGTTGCGCCCAGCACCGGCAGGACCGCGGAGGCCGCGAAGTTGTCCGTGTAGGGGAAGCCCGATTGGGTGGGCCCCTTCCAGGGGCCGTAGATGAGGTACTGCACGAACTCGGCGCAGATGTAGTTGAGCATCAGGGTGGCGATGACCTCATTGACCCGCCAGCGGGTCTTGAGCCATCCTGCGAGGAGCGCCAGGGCCGCGCCGCCCACGCCTCCGGCCGCGAACAGCAGCGGGATCGTCAGGAAGGACGGCAGGCTGTCCTTGATCAAGAGGGCGGCCGCTGTCGCGGCCGTGGCGCCGGCCAGGAGCTGCCCCTCCGCGCCGATGTTCCAGAGCCGGCCCGTGAATGCCAGGGAGAGCCCGATGCCGGCCAGGATCAGGGGGATGGCCTTGGTCACGGTCTCGCCCAGGCCGTAGGGGCTCAGGAAGGAGCCCGCGAGGATGCTGGCCAGGGCTTTGACCGGGTCGACGCCCATGAAGAGGAAGGCCAGGGCCGCCAGACCCAAGCCCGCCAGCAGCGCCCCGAGCGTGGTGCGCACGCGCGCTGCGGCCGATGGAGCCGGCCTGGGGATGAACTCAAGCACGGCCCGGGGCCTCCTTGGAACCGGCCATGAGCAGCATGAGCCTGGCCCGGTCGAGCCCTTCGTTGGCCAGGACCGCGGCGAAGGAGCCCTCGTACATCACGGCCACCCGGTCCGAGAGGCGCAGGACCTCCTCGAGCTCCTCCGAGATCAGGAGCACGGCGCTGCCCTCGGCCGCCTTGGCGATGAGCCGCGAGCGGACGAACTCGGCCGCGCCGATGTCGAGCCCGTAGGTGGGATGGGAGGCGATGATGACCGAAGGTGTGCCCTCGGTCTCGCGGCCCAGGATGAGCTTCTGGATGTTGCCGCCGGAGAGGTTCCCGGTCCGGGAGTCCGCCGACGGGGTCTTGATGCCATAGCAGTCGATGATCTCCTCCGCGTGCCGCCGGATCGCCGCTCCGTCGAGGAACCATCCCCGGAAGAAGCGCGGGTCGCCTCCGCACGAGAGGACCGAGTTGTCCGCCACGCTCATGGCGGACACCACGCCGAGCCGGACGCGTTCCTCCGGGATATGACGGACCCCGAGGTCGCGCAGGCCGCGGGGGGAGAGCCTCGCGGCGGGCGCGCCCGCCACGGTCACGGTCCCGGCTTCGACGGGCCGCAGGCCCGTCAGGGCCTCGGCAAGCTCCCGCTGGCCGTTGCCCGAGACGCCGGCCACGCCGATGATCTCCCCGGCCGCGAGGCTGAAGCTCAAGGACCGGACTGCGGGGAGGCCCAGGTCGCTGCGGACGGACAGGCTTGAGACTTCCAGGGCCGCGGGACGGGACGCGGCATGGGACGAGGCCGGAGGCCGGGACGCGGCCGTGATCTCACGCTGGCCGGTCATGAGCCGGGCGAGCTCGGCCTTGGAGGCTCCCTTGGAGGGCAGGGTCGCGGCCAGCCTCCCCTTCCTGAGGACCGCCACGGATGAGCTGACCGCGAGCACTTCGTCGAGCTTGTGCGAGATGAAGATCACGGACTTGCCCTCGCCTGTCATCCGGCGGATGACCGCGAAGAGCTCCGAAGCTTCGTCGTCGGTCAGCACCGAAGTAGGCTCGTCGAGGATGAGGAGCTCCGCGCCCTTGAGGAGCGCCTTGACGATCTCCACCTTCTGCTGCTCTCCGGCCGAGAGCTGCCAGACAGGGGCCTCGGGCCGGACCGCCATGCCGTAGCGGTCCGAGAACTCCCGGATGCGTCCGGCTGCCCAGGCGGCCGGGCGCAGGAACGGCGCGCCTTCCAGGCCCAGGGCCGCGTTCTCCGCCACGGTGTGGCGCGGGACGAGCATGAAGTGCTGGTGCACCATGCCGATGCCCAGGCGGATGGCGTCCGCCGGCCCCGTGACGCGGACGGGCCGTCCGTTGATGAGGATCTCCCCCTGGTCCGGGGCGTAGAGCCCGTAGAGGATGTTCATCAGCGTGGTCTTGCCCGCCCCGTTCTCCCCGAGCAGGGCGAGCACCGAACCGCTCCGGACCATGAGGCTGATGTCCTCGTTGGCGAAGACCCCGTTGAATTCCTTGGATATCCCCCTGAGCTCAAGGGATTCGATGCGCGGCATGAGGGGATTCTATATGATTGGGGTCAGACCCTGACATTGGAAAATCTGACATTGGTCCCAGACGAAGTTTTAGGCATCACGTTGATGTGCTGACATTCGCTACAATGGACACGGGTCCAAATCCATGATCTTGTTTCAATGTCAGATTTTCCAATGTCAGGGTCTGACCCCATCATGAATCACCTGGGAGAGATTTCCGCCGTCCTGTGCGCGCTGTGCTGGTCCGTGGCGGTCATCGCCTTCCGCATCGCCGGAGACGAGATCCGGTCGTTCCACCTGACTGTGTTCAAGACCATCGCGGCCGCGGTCTTCTTCCTGCTCGCTCTGGCTGTCTATCGCCTCTTTGACGCCTCTTGGCCGTGGATGCCGGCGCTCTCCGCCCGCGAGTGGGCCATGCTCCTGGCTAGCGCCTTCTTCGGCATCACGCTGGGAGACGTCCTCTTCATCATGGCTCTCAAACGTCTGGGGGCCGGGCTGGTTGCCATCGTGGACTGCTTCTACGCGCCCCTGACCATCCTGGTCGCCTACCTGCTCTTCGGCGAGACTGTGCCGGGAACGACCCTCGTAGGCGGCGGTCTCGTGGTCTGCGCCCTGGTCATCGGCTCGGAAAGGATCGAGGGGCTCTCCCTGAGCCGGGAGAAGATCTTCGAGGGTTCGGTCCTCGCCCTCT
>JBAZSR010000141.1:9237-10086 GCA_041662295.1 Elusimicrobiota bacterium
TTGTCCACGGTCGTGATGGTCGTGGCGGCCCTCATGATCCGGGACATCTTCAGGACCCACAACGTGCTCTGGGTGGTGGGATTCCGCTTCACCGCGGCCAGCCTCATGTATGGCGTCTGGTCGCTCCTGCGTCGGGACTTCCATGAGGTTGTCCGCATCCGGGGCTTGAAGTCACTGCGGCCACTGCTGCTCGGAAGCCTCCTCGGACCCTTCCTGGCCACCCTGCTCTGGTTCGTGGGCTTCAAGTACACCTTGGCTGGAAATGTCGCTATCCTCACCCAGCTCTCCACGGTGTTCATCTTCCTGCTGGGCGCTGCGGTCCTCGGGGAGCCTTTGACGCGGCGCAGGGTCGCCGCGGTCTGCCTGGCGATCGTCGGCGCCCTCGTCGTTCAACTGTAAGGGGGCCCTTTTTCGCGCCTTCTGCGCGGTGCCTTGGACGCTGCGATCAGGCGTTCCTAGATTCAGGGTTCCGCGATTATGAGTTTTGTCGCATTGTCCATCCCAACCCCGGAAATCAAGTCGTTTTCGCTGTTCGGCCTGATTGTGCGCACGATCGCGACAAAACCATCGTCGAGACTTTGAAATATGCAGGGAGGGACCCCAGCCTCGTCCTCCCCCTGGGACGAATTGTAAACTCTCCGTCGGAGGTATTGTCGCATCAGGGTCCGGGACAGGGGAATACAGGGAAAATCCGGCTATTTCTTCGGGATGTTCCCCTTCACGTTGAAGACGAACCAGTCGAAGGCCAGGAGCTCGGGCACGGTCATTCTTGCGCCGGCCAGGACCCGGACAGAGCCCTTCTGGTCGCGGATGGGGCCCGTGAAGGGGTCGAAGGAGATCTTCGCGTCG
>JBAZSR010000142.1:0-2369 GCA_041662295.1 Elusimicrobiota bacterium
CATTATCGCATACTATGAGCGGAAACTCACCTCCCCTCGGCCCTCGTCAGGGCAAGCGAGCGTCGAGGAGCTCGAGGTAGAGCTCCTCCTGCCGACGGACCATGCGGTCGATGCCGAACTCCTCCGGCAGGGCGAGGCGGGCGGCCTCCCCGAGGCTCGCGCGCAGCCCCGGGTCGGCGAGGACCTCGCGGACCCGGCGCGCCAGGCCAGCCGCATCCCCCGGCGGGACGAGGAAGCCGTTCTCCCCGTCCCGGAGGACGTCGGTCACGCCGTCGACGGCGTGGCAGACGCAGGGCAGGCCCGTGGCCATGGCCTCGAGCAGTGCCCGGGGCAGGCCCTCCCAGAGGGAGGTCAGCACGAAGGCGTCGCTCGCGGCCAGGAGCGCCGCGGTGTCGCGCCGCCAGCCGGGCAGGGCCACGGAGCCGGAGAGCCCTGCGGCCTTGATGCGGGCCTCGAGCCGCCCCCGCAGGGGGCCGTCTCCGACGAAAAGGAAGCCTGCGTCGGGGAACTCAGGGGCGAGGTCCCGCGCCATGTCCAGGAAGGCCTCCGGGTTCTTCTGGGGCTTGAGGTTCCCCACGGAGGGGACGAGGAGTCTCTTGCCCGCCAGGCCGACGGACGCGAGCGCGGCGTCCTTATCGGCCCTGGCCGGGTAGTCCGAGAGCTTGATGCCGGAGCGGATGAGGACCTCGGAGCCGGGCCGCACGAGGCCGTGGCGCAAGGCGTACCCGATGTTCGCCCGCGAGACGAAGACGGTGCGGTCGGCCAAGCCGCGGCAGGCGGCCTCGACCCGGGAGTAGAACCACCGGAGGGGAGCGGACATGCGGTCGTGGAAGCCGAACCCGTGGTAGGTGTGGACGATCGCGGGCACTCCGGCCAGTCGGCCGGCGACGCGGCCGAGGACCCCGGCCTTGGAGCTGTGGGTGTGCACGAGGTCGGGCCGCTCCGACCGGAAGAGGCGTGTGAGGCTCCTGAGGGCGGCGAGGTCCTTGAGCGGGCTGGCTTCGCGCACGAGGTCGGGGAGGAAGATCGTCCGCGGCGGGGCGACGGAGGAGGCCTCCGCGTCGAGGATCCCGCCGGGGCCGGCCGCGAGCACGGTCTCGAAGCGGGCGGCGTCGAGGTGGCGCGCGGTGTAGAGGGTGTTGCCTTGGGCGCCCCCGAGGTCGAGGCGCGTGATGAGGTGGAGGATCTTGTACCGGGCGGCCACGGGGCTAGCGGCGGGGCTTGCGCTTCTTGAAGGGCGCGGCCCCGGGCATGGTTTCCTTGGCCTTCGGGCTCCAGAGGACGAGCCCGGGGAAGTAGTGCGAAAGGATGTCGTGGTGCTTGCGGCCCACGCTCGCCTGGCCGATGGCGCCGGCGGCGCACATCCCGAGCCCGTGGCCCGTGCCGCCGCCCCAGAGGAGGAAGTGGGTCGGGGAGCGGCCGGAGTAGAGGGGCTGGATCGTGAAGAGGGTCGAGCGCAGGGACCTGGGGGAGAGGACGGCTTCGATGGCCTCCGGGCCGTTGAGGAGCAGGGTGTCGGCCGAGCCCACGACCTCGATGGACTGGATGCGTCCGCTGGAGGAGCGCCGCAGGACGCGCAGGTGGCGGACCTTGCCGATCTCGCGCAGCCGCCGGGCGCGGCGCGTGACGTCGCGGGCGTCGAGCAGGCGGGCCCAGCGGGCCTCGACCGGCGGGGTCAGCCCCCCTTGGTCGCAGTAGCGGTCTGGCGAGGGCGAGGCGTGGATCCAGCGCTCGAGGGATTCCGGGCTGTCGAGCCTCGGTCCCGGCCCTGGCCCGTCCGAGACGGGCCGAAGGTGCGCGAGGGAGTCCTGGCCCGGCTCGGTGACGCCCCCGCAATGGGCATGCTGGCGGACCTCGGCGAGGGCGCCGTTGAGGTGCCGCAGGTACGCCCCTTCGGTTGCTGCCACGGCTTGGACCGCGGCGGCCGGCTCCGAGTTGAGCCCGATGTAGCGCTGGTCGCGGGCCGCGTCGCAGAGGTCGTGCGGGAAGGGGCCCCCGATGGGATGGGCCTTGGCCCACATCGCGCGCGTCCGGGACACGACCGCCTGGGCCTTGTAGGCCTCGGCCGGGGTGCCGGGCGGCATGGCGGCGGAGACGGCGCCATAAAGGTAGTCCTCGAGCGGGAGGTCGTTGATCAGCACGAACCCGTAGGGGGTGGGCACGACCTCGAGCGAGCCGCGGAGCTCCCTGTCGCCGGTGTCGGCGACAGCCGAGGCCGCGCCTCTGAGCTCGGCGCTCTTGACGAGGGTCGACCCGGACCTCGACTGCGGCACGATGCGGAAAGGCTGCTTGGAGGTGTACTGGAGGATGTGCGCGGTGTCGCGCACCTCCACGAGGTTGGACTCCTCGCGGAAGACGATCTCCCACTG
>JBAZSR010000142.1:2379-5273 GCA_041662295.1 Elusimicrobiota bacterium
TGGAGCCCGCCGGCCGGGCTGTCGCGGACGATCTCTCCCTGCCGCGCCACGACCTGGAAGGGGGCGTTGGTCATGAAGTAGGTCCTCAGCAGGTGCGAGGGCTCCCCCCCCTCTTCGGCGAAGAGCGCCACGCGGACGCGCTCCTGCGAGGTCGAGGGGGCGGCCAGCCCCTTGCCGGCGGGGTCGAGGAAGGGGCGAGAGAGCCGCCGGACCGGGATGAGGCGGTTCGGCTCGCCCGTGATGTGGCGGGCGGCTTTCTTCATCCGGGAGGCGGCGTCCTCGTCTTCCGGCTCGAACATCAGGATGGAGCGCCAGTAGTGCCAGGCCTTGAGGTTCTCCCCCACGGCCGCGGAAAGCCCCGCGAGCTCCTTGAGGGCCTCGAGGCCGCGGCGGTCGCGCTCCACGGCCTGGCCGAGGTACTCCATCGCGGCGTGCTCGTCGTCCACCGCGCGCTTGGCCAGCCCGGTCAGGTAGGCGGCCATGGGCAGGATGTAGGGCCCCTGGAGCCAGGCTTCCTTGAGGGGCGCCAAGGCGGCTTTGGGGTGGTCGTCGCGGATGGCGGCCAGGGCCAGGCCCAGGTTCGCCTCCGCCTGCATGGACGTCATCGTCGATATGTCGAGCCCTCGGCGGAACGCCGAGGCCGCCTCGCGGGCGTCGCCCAAGGCGAGGTAGGACCAGGCGCGCTGGTTCCAGACGAAGCCGTCGGCGCTCTCCGCCAGCGAGACCTTGGTCCAGGACGGGAGGGCGGCGTCAGGCTCGGCGAGGTCCCGGTGGAGGAGGGCGAGGTTCGGGTCCGGGTCGGGGGACTTGATGCCCAGGGTCGCGAGGTAGCGGTAGTGCCGGGCGGCTTCCGCGGCCCGCCCCTCGAGGAAAGCCCTGTTGGCCAGGGCGAGGGACTCGGCCACGTCGGAGATCGGCAGTCCCTCCGCGGCCGCCGAGAGCGCCGTTCCCAGGGCTGCCAGGACCGCCAGGACCGCCAGGACCGCCGGCCCGGGGCGCGTCACCGCGGTCCTCCCGGAGCAACGGGCGAGGACGCGCTCTCGGAGTCCTTGATCGGGATGTCGCGGCGGATCTCGTTGAGCCTGCGCTGGGCTAGGGCGCGGGTGTCCGGGGCGTTGAGCTTCGCCGCGGCCTCGGCCCGGGTCTCGAGGTCCGCGATATCGAACCCCGCGGCCTTTGCTTGGGCGAGCTCTTCAAGCACGGTCCGGTGGAGCGCCAGGATCTTCACGCGGTCCTTCTCCGCGAGCTCCTGGAGGATGGCGTCCCCGGCGGGATTGGCCGTCTTCTGGGGCGGGTAGCGCCGCTCGTGGATCCAGCGCAGGGTGGCCGGAGCCATGCGCAGGGCCAGGCCCAGACCGCCGATCGCGGCGGCCAGGACGAGCAGGGTCTTGGCGTTGGCCAGCCTAAGCAGGAGGTCCACTGGTCTGGGGTCCCTGCGGCGGCGCCGCTGGGGAGGCGGGGCTGGTCTGAGGGGGCTGGCCAGCAGCGGCGGCCGGCGCCTTCTCCTGGGTTGAGATCTTCAGCATGACCTTCGAGGAGATCAAGAAGGGATAGGCCTTGCACTTGTCGTGCAGGATCTCGACGTCCTGGACCATGTACCAGATCTCGACCTTGAGGTCTGTCTCCGGGGTGTAGTGGTGGAGGTGCCGGAGCTGTTCGTTGAGGCTGGCCAGGTCTTTCTCGAATTGCGTGGCGACCTTGAGCAACGAGCGGGCCTTGTCGATCGTCCTTGGGTCTGCGTCGTAATGGCAGTCCCGGTCGAGCCACTCCATGAGCCCCGGCAGGGCGCTGGCGTCCTGGAGAAAGCCGCGGATGTGGCGTCGGAGGAGCTGGAGGTCGTCGGCGAAGAGGTTGTCCTTGAAGTTGGTGTGGTTCTTGATCGAGTTGGCCCAGCGCTGGGAGCGGAAGAGCAGGTCCTCGGCCCGGCTGCCCATGGCGCTCGTCTTGTCCGAGAACTCCATGATCCTCTCTTCGGCGAGCTTGAGAAGTCTTTCTTGTTCCATGACGACGTCCCCCGTGCGGTCTCTAAAGGAAATGTATCAGATTCGGCTTCGGACGCACAAGCGTCTTGAGGGGCTCTTATTCCCCGAGCAGGTCGTCGAGGAGCTTCGCGTCGTCAGCCTCTGGTTCCGGGGCTGGGTTCCTCGGCGCGGTCCTGGGAGCGGGCGCGGGTCGGGCCGGCAGGGGCTGGGTCGTCTTGGGCTCCGGGGCGAGCAGGTCGTCGAGGCTCGGCTCTGCCGTCTCAACGGGCTTGGGCTGGATGGCGACCTTCCTGCGGCTCTGCCGCGCCGGCTTGGGCGCTGGGGCCGCTGACTCGCCCGTCTCGCTCGGGGCGCCGAAGAGCTCGTCGACCTCGGAGAGGTCCGCGGGCTTGCCCGCGGGAGAGGAGTCGTCCTCGAAGAGGGCCGCTGCCTCCTCGTCGGTCTTGCGCTTGACAGCCTTCTTCTTTGGCTTGGGCGGCTCGACCAAGGGGCGGCCCGCCAGGAGTTTCTCCGCCGGCTTGTTGAGGGCCGTGACCGACCGGGTCTCCAGGGAGACCTCGAAGACGAGCGCTTCAGAGCCGAAGGCCGAGCCCTTGGCCGGATAGAAATTCGCCTGGTACGCGCCCTCCCGGACCTTCTCCACCATCCAGGGTGTGAGGCCGGCGGCTGGAGGCACGCTGGCGGGCAGGACGCCGGGCAGGATGCTGGCCGCAGGGCTGGGAGCGGGGGCCGCTCCTTCGAGCTCTGCGCCGACCGTCTTGCCGCTGGGAAGGGGCCAGGCGCGGACGATCTCCAGGGCCTGGTCCTTGCGCTGTGCTTCCACCACTTCGGGCGGCGGCTCCGCAGGCGGCGGCGGGGGCGGCGGCGCCTCGACCACGGGCGGCGGCGGAGGAGGGGCTGGCTTCTTGCCCA
>JBAZSR010000142.1:5283-10073 GCA_041662295.1 Elusimicrobiota bacterium
TGCCCAAGGGGATGAGGCCGAGGAAGGTGGCGGCCACGCCGGCCAACGCGATGCCCACCACGGCGAAGACCAGGACCTTCTTGGACTTCTTGGGCGCAGGCGGGACCGCCTCGTCGACCACCGGGGCGGCCGCGTCCGCGGGCATGGCGAGGCGCGTCGCGGGTTCTTCGGCCGCGGCCGTGTCCGGCATCCCGGGGAAGGCCGCCGGTTCTCCCTGGGGCTGGGCCGAGACAGCCGCCGGGGTGAAGTCGGGAAGGGACTGGAACGCGGGGGCGGAGTCGGGTTTGGGCGCGATGGGCTCCGAGATGGGGTTGATGGAGGACACGGGCGCGGGCGTGAAGGCGGGCTCGGCCGGGGCCGGGGAAGCCGAGGCCGGGGGAGCCGAGGCCGCGGCGGCCGCCGCGTCCTCCATCTTCTTGCCGATGCTCTGGAGCTCCTCCTTGATCTTCTCGATCTCGCTCACCGGCTGCTCGATGTTGTGGAGCTCCTCCTTGATCCTCTCGATCTCGCCGACGGGCTTCTCGAAGTTGTGGAGGTCTTCCTTGATCTTCTCGATCTCGCCCACGGGCTTCTCGATATCGCGCAGCTCGTCGCGGAGCCTGCCCAGGTCCGAGGTCAAGCCCTCGAGGGTCTTGCGCTGGGTCTCGACGTCGGAGGCGACGCCGCGCTCCTCCTCCACGGCCTTCTGGAGGTTCTCCTTGATGCTCTCCCCCATGTCGCCGAGCTTCGACTCGAGGGCCTCGAGCTTCTTCTTGAGCTCCAGGGCCTGGACCCCGCGGTCCTCGAGCTGGATGTGCATGGTCGAGAGCTCGGTGTCCTTCATGCGCAGCTCGCCTTGGAGCAGGGAGAGCGTGTTCTCCAGGAAGCTCACCTTCTCCTGCAGGCTCCCCAGGGCCGCGAGGTCCTTGAGGGTGGGCTCGGGAGGCAGGCCCGCGATGACGCGGCTGGAATCGCCGGACCGGGACGCCATCGAAAGCTGGGAGGCCTTGACCAGGCAGAGGGAGAGTTCGGGCACGAGGCCCGCCCGCTGCCAGTCCCCCATGCTCGTGCCCTTGCGGCCCTCGGGGCAGACGAGGGAGTCGGTGGAGAAGTACGGAAGCCCCGAAAGCTCGTCGATGTCGTGCGGACCGAGCACCTGGTTGTTCTGGAAGATCCAGTAGCGCATTGGAGTTCGGTGAGATTATAGCAGGGGCCCCTGTAAATTCAATATCCAATTTGTTACAATGCCTGCGGGCTGATGGAAGAGTTCCAAGCCCGCAGGGCACTTTACGGGCTATTAGCTCAACGGTAGAGCAGGCGCCTCTTAAGCGCAAGGTTTTCGGTTCGAATCCGAAATAGCCCAGAGTTTTTTCCGACCGCGGCCGCGGTCTTTTTCTTGGATGTTCCTTAGAGAGGCGGATGGAGGCGGCCGCCTCCCGCCGCCAAAGGGGCGGGTGGCGGAACGGCAGACGCGCACGGCTTAGGACCGTGTGCCGCAAGGCATGGGGGTTCGATTCCCCCCCCGCCCATCCAGCAAGCCTCCCCCGCGGGGAGGCGCGCAGTCGAGGGGGTAAGAGTGTTTTATGGGTCTTTTCACTAGAGAGTCTCCGAACAAGCCTCGCTTCAAGAAGGTCAAGGAGGAAGGGTGCCTCGTGACTTTCTCCGTGGAGGTCCCTGCGGAGGAGGTCGACGCCGAGGCGCAGAACGGGCTCCTGCGCATCCAGTCGCACGCGCACCTTCCGGGCTTCCGCCCCGGCAAGGCGCCCCTGGAGCTCATCCAGAAGAACTTCGCCGACCGCGCGCAGGAGCTCGCGCTCGAGGACATGATCCAGAAGTACGTGCCCCAGGCCCTGCGCGACCTCAAGGTCGCGCCGGTGGCGCCGCCGCGCGTCACCGAGGTCGCCCGCAAGCCCGGCGAGCCGCTCAAGCTCACCATCGTCGCCGAGGTCGCGCCCGAGGTGGCGCCCAAGGCCTACACCAAGATCCCGGTCCAGCGCAAGTCCTACCCGGCCACGGAGGAGGCGCTGACCAAGAGGCTCGACGACCTGCGCGAGAGCCACGCCCGGCTCGAGCGCGACGAGGCCGCCGCTGTGGCCAAGGGCCACTACGTCGTGGTGGACTACGCCGCCCAGCAGGACGGCAGGCCGGTCAAGGGCATGAAGGGCACGGGCGTGCTCGTGGACATGTCCTCCGACGAGAACCTCGAGGGGCTCGCCCAGGGGCTCCTGGGCCAGGCCCGGGAGGAGACCCGCGAGATCCGCGTCAAGCTGCGCAAGAAGGACGCGGTCCTGACCGTCACGGTCCGCGAGATCAAGAAGAAGCTCCTTCCCCCCGTCGACGACGAGTTCGCCAAGGACATGGGGTTCCAGAAGGCCGCTTTGAAGGACGTCATCGAGAAGGAAGGCAAGGAGCGCAGCGAGCGCGAACTCGTCCTCCAGATCGAGGAGGCTCTGCTCAAGGCCAACCAGATCCCCCTGCCCCCCTCCCTCATCGAGGCGCAGGTCGAGTCCATGGCGGAACGCCTCCGGCGGCAGTACCTCGGCGACCGGCCCTGGCCCGCGGGCGAGGCCGAGAAGCTCCGCCCCAAGCTCCAGCCCCAGGCCGAGAAGGAGCTGCGGCTCTCCTACATCCTCCAGTCCATCGCGGACAAGGAGAAGCTCGCGGCCCTCGACGCCGAGATCCAGTCCGAGATGGACCACTCCCTCGAGCACGCGAAGGACGACGCCGAGAAAGAGGAGCTGCGCAAGCTCTTCGCGGAGCGCAAGGAGACCATCGCGGGCCTCATCCGCGACCGCAAGACCATGGCCTTCCTCAAGGAGAAGGCCGCGGTCACCGAGTCCTGATATTCCGGTGCCGGGGATTAAGTTATTGAAGTTGTCGCAGACAACTTCAATAACTTAATCCCCGGCACCATTTATGTATAATTACAGCCTATGATGATGATACCGACCATTCTCGAGACCTGGAACCAGGGCTCGGCCGTCGCCTACGACATCTATTCCCGCCTGCTCAAGGAGAGGATCGTCTTCGCCGGGGGCTGGGAGGGCGCTGTCACAACTGATTCGGCGAACCTCATCATCTCCCAACTCCTCTACCTCGACGCCGAGGACCCGGACAAGGAGATCAACCTCTACATCAACTCCCCGGGCGGCATGGTCTCGGCGGGCTTGGCGGTCTATGACACGATGCAGTTCATCAAGGCGCCCATACGCACCATGTGCATGGGGATGGCCATGTCCTTTGGCGCGGTGCTGCTGGCCGCGGGCACGAAGGGCATGCGATTCATCCTGCCCCACGCCCGCGTCATGATCCACCAGCCGCTCATCAGCGGCGGCATCTCGGGACAGGAGACGGACATCGTCATCGAGGCCGACGAGATGCAGCTTCTCAAGACCCGCCTCAACAGCATCCTCTCCCTGCACACCGGCCAGCCCGAGGAGAGGCTCCGGCAGGACATGGAGCGCAACTTCTACATGTCCGCCCAGGAGGCCAAGGCCTACGGGATCGTCGACCACGTGCTCGAGGCGTCGAAGCCCTAGATGAGCCCTGAGACCCCGCGGCCGGCCAGGCTCCCCCTTCTGGCCGTCCGGGACGTCGTCGTGTTCCCGCACATGGTCCTGCCCCTCTCCGTCGGGCGGCCCAAGTCTATCAAGGCCCTCGAGGCCGCCATGGCCGGGACCAAGCTCCTCGCGGTCGTGGCCCAGAAGGCGAGCCACATCGAGGACCCCGCGGCCGCAGACCTCTTCCCGGTCGGGGTGCTCGCGGAGGTCGTGCAGTACCTGCGCATGCCCGACTCCACGCTCAAGGTCTTCCTCCAGGGTGTCTGCCGGATCTCGGCCTCGAAGATGGAGTTTTCCGCCCCCAAGGGCTACTGGGAGGCCGACCTGGCCTACCCGGAGCCTCCCGCGCCCGCGCCGACGGTCGAGGTCAAGGCGCTGATGCGCCACTCCATCGAGCTCTTCGAGGAGCACGCCAAGCTCGCCCGCAAGGAGAACCTCGAGGGGCTCCAGAACCTCCAGCAGATCGAGGACCCCTCGCGCCTCGCCGACCTCATCGCGGCCAATTCGCTGGTCAAGACCAACGACCGCCAGACGGTGCTCGAGATCGTGGAAAGCGCCGGCCGGCTCGCGAAGATCGGCGAGCTCCTCAAGGGCGAGATCGAGATCATGAGCCTGGAGCGCAAGATCCACACCAGGGTCAAGACCCAGATCGAGAAGAGCCAGAAGGAATACTACCTGACGGAGCAGATGAAGGCCATCCAGAAGGAGCTCCGGCAGAAGGACGATTTCGCCAAGGAGATCGAGGACCTCCGCAAGTCCATCAAGGACGCCGGCATGCCCAAGGAGGCCGACGAGGCCTCCCTCAAGGAGTGCGGCCGCCTCGAGAAGATGATGCCGTACTCGCCCGAGGCCACCGTGGCCCGGACCTACCTGGACTGGATGATCCACCTCCCCTGGGCCAAGCGCACCCGGGACAACCTGGACTTGAAGCGCGCGCACGCGATCCTCGAGGCCGACCACTACAACCTCAGGAAAGCCAAGGACCGCATCCTCGAGTACCTCGCGGTCTGCAAGCTGACCAAGAAGCTCAAGGGCCCCATCCTGTGCTTCGTGGGCCCGCCGGGAGTGGGCAAGACCTCCCTGGGCCGCCCCATCGCCCGCGCCGTGGGGCGCAAGTTCGTGCGCATGTCGCTCGGCGGGGTGCGCGACGAGGCCGAGATCCGCGGCCACCGGCGGACCTACATCGGCTCCCTGCCGGGGCGCATCATCCAGTCCCTGCGCAAGGCCGGAAGCCGCAACCCCCTCTTCCTT
>JBAZSR010000143.1:0-10056 GCA_041662295.1 Elusimicrobiota bacterium
CGGTGCGTCTCTCCGTTGATCCAGAACTCCTCGCCCCTCACGGTCCAAGTGCTCTCCTTAAGAAGAACGCGGCCCTTGAGGTGCATGACCGCGCTCGACTCGTCGTACTCGAAGTGGTCGGCGGCGTAGGTCACGCGGGTGGCTGGAGCCTCAGGGAGCGGGTAGTCCTGGCCCGTGGTCCCGGCAGGCAGCCCCGCCGGAGCGGGCTCGGCGCCGAGGCAGAGGGCGGCCGGGAGCAGGAGGAGGAGGAGAGCCGGCAGCGCTGATTTCACCGCCGGGACGGCCCCCGGTCCATGGCGAGCAGGGCCGCGCCCACGCACCCGCAATGAGGATTGCGGGCGGCCCGCACGGAGACGGCGTTGAAGGCGGTCTTGAAGGGCTGGCGGGAAAGGTGTTCGCGGATCGCCGGGAGGAGGAAGGCTCCGGACCGGGACACGCCGCCGAGAAGGAGCACCTCGTCGGGGTTGAGCAGGACGACCAGGTCCGCGATGCCACGAGCCAGGTAGCCGGCGGTCTCGGTCCACACCCGGAGCGCGAGCCGGTCCCCCCGCTCCGCGGCCAGGCCCAAGGACCGGCAGTCGAGCTTCCGCTGGTCGGGACAGAGCTTGTGCAGGAGGGAGCGCGCCCCGGCCCCGGACGCCAGCAGACGCCGCGCCCGGCCGATGATGCCGTAGGAGCCCGCGTAGGCCTCGAGGCACCCACGGGAGCCGCACCGGCACTTCAGGCCCGGATGGTCCACCTTCATGTGGCCGACCTCGCCCGCTCCGCCGGTCGCCCCATGGTGGAGCCTGCCGTCCACCACGAGCCCCCCGCCCACGCCGGTGCCCAGGGTGAGCCCGACCACGGTCGCGGGCTTGGCGCCCAGCTCCATCACGTACGCCCCCCACACCGCGGCGTTGGCGTCATTGTCCACCACCACGGACCCACGCCCGGAGCCGGGCCCGGCCAGAGCCGCCTTCTCGAAGGCCCGCCGGAAATCGAACCCGTTCCAGGCCTTGAGGTTCGGGGCGAACCGCAGGATCCCGCGGACGCAGTCCACGTCCCCGGCCAGGCCCAGCCCGATGCCGGCCGCCGGGCGGCCGAGTTCGGTCTCCACGAGGTGGATGACGGAGGCCACCCTGCGCACGAAGGATGCCGGCCGGTGCTCCGCGTGGGTGGGGATCTCCAGCTCCCGCAGGGTCCGCCCCGAGGCGTCCACGGCAACGAGCTTGGTGGCGGTTCCCCCCACGTCGACGCCGATGGAGTACCTATCCACGGCTCGCCTTCAAGACGTTGGACGCCTCTCCCGCCAGGTAGAACGAGCCGCAGACCACCGCGACCGCGGGCGACGGGCCGGCACGCCAGGACCGGAGGGCCTGGGACAAGGAATGTTCGACCGTGACCTTGGCCTCGGGCAGCCTGGTCCGGACCCTGGCCGCCAGGTCCATGGGGTCCAGCGCCCGCGGGCTCGACGGCCGGCAGACCGCGGCCTCGCTCAGCCAGGGCGCCAGGGGTTCGAGCATCCCGGCCGCGTCCTTGTCGCGGAGCATGCCCAGGATGAACCGGACGCGGCCCTTGCTCCACGGGGAGGCCTTGAAGGTCTCGGCGAACTGCTCCATGGCCTCCACGTTGTGGGCGCCGTCGATGATCACGGTCTTGCCCGAGACCCTGCGCACGTCGAACCTGCAGGGCCAGCGCACCGCGGCCAAGCCGCGCTCCAGCGCCCGGTCCGAGACCGCGAACCGGCCGCCCACCAGGTCGAGGGCGGCCCGGGCCAGGGCCACGTTCCGGGGCTGGCGGCTCCCCAGGAGCTGGAGCTTCCACGACGCGCCCTCGCGGCCGCGCAGGACCTGGACGTTGCGGCGCCAGTCGGTCCGCGCGACCCGGGGCAGGGAGTCCACCACGGTCAGGGGCGCGGCCTTCTCGGCCGCGGCCCTCCGGATGGGCCCCAGGGCCGCGGGAGGCAGGACGGGACAGACCACGGGGCAGCCCCTCTTGACGATCCCGGCCTTCTCCGCCGCGATGGCGGCCAGGGTGGAGCCCAGGTACTGGACATGGTCGATGTCGATGGAGGTGATGACGCTCACCAGGGGCGCGGGGACCACGTTCGTGGCGTCGAGCCGTCCTCCCAAGCCTGTCTCGAGCACCACGACCTCGGCCCGGCTCTCCGCGAAGTGGAGAAAACCCACCGCGGTGAGGAGCTCGAAAAAGGTGAGCTTGCCGTCCGTGTCGGCCTTCACGACGCGGCCCATGAGCCGGCCGAACACGGCCTCCGGGATGGGCCGGCCGCCGACGCGGATGCGCTCCCGGACGCAGGTCAGGTGCGGAGAGGTGTAGAGCCCGGTCCTCCACCCCGCGGCCCTGAGGACCGACTCGAGGATGGCGCACGTCGAGCCCTTGCCGTTGGTCCCGGCCACGTGGAGGACCGGGACCTTGAGGTGCGGATCGTTGAGCCGGGCCAGGACGGCGCGCAGCCTGCCGAGGCCGAATTTGACCCGGGTCTCCTGCCGCTCCTCGAGGACCGCCTGCGCCTGCCGGAAATTCATTGAGCGACCCTTCGGATGCGGGCCCCAAGCCTGCGCAGCCTGGTCTCGAGACTCTCGTAGCCGCGGTCGATGTGGTAGACCCTCTGGAGGTGCGTGCGCCCCTTGGCGGCCAGGGCCGCGACCACCAATGCCGCCCCGCCGCGGATGTCCGACGCCATGACCGGAGCCCCGTTGAGGACCGGCCGGCCCTCGACCCGGGCCACGGACCCGCGCACCTGGATGGAGGCGCCCATGCGGGCGAGCTCGGCCGCGTGCAGGTAGCGGTTCTCAAACACGGTCTCCTGGACCCGGCAGACGCCCCGGGAAAGGCACATCAGGGACATCCAAGGCGCCTGAAGGTCGGTCGGAAACCCCGGGTGCGGCGCGGTCTTGATGCCCACGGCCTTGGGCCGGGACGTCATGGAGACGTCGATGAACCCGTAGCCGGACCGGATGCGGGCTCCAGCCGCCGAAAGCCTGTCGAGCACGGCCTTCAGGTGCTCCGCGCAGGCCCCTTCGAGCCGTGCGCTGCCTCCGGTCGCCGCGATCGCCAGGAGCAGGGTCCCGGTCTCGATGCGGTCCGGGATGACCGCGTGCGTCGCTCCATGCAGTTTCCGGTCGCCGCGGACCGTCACGACGCCCGTGCCCGCGCCCGAGACCTCGCCCCCGAGCTTGTTGAGGAACGCCCCCAGGTCCTCGATCTCTGGCTCCTGGGCCGCGTTGGCGATGACCGTGGTCCCGGAGGCCAGGCACGCCGCCATCATGAGGTTCTCGGTCGCGCCCACGCTGGGAAAGCGCAGCCTCACCCGGCGGCCCTTGAGGCGGCCGACTCGCAGGACCGCGTCGCCGGTCTCCTCGTGCTCGGTCGCGCCGAGGGCCTTGAAGCCCTGGATGTGGATGTCGATGGGCCGCATGCCGATGGCGCAGCCGCCCGGGATGGGCACGCGCACGCTCCCGAACCGGCCCAGGAGCGGGCCCGCGACCAGCACCGAGGCCCGCATCTGCTTGACGATCTCATAGGGCGCCCGGGTCTCGAGGCGGCCGCGGGAGAGCACGCGCACGGCGTCGCCGTCGTACTCGATGCGCTTGCCCAGGCTCTCCAGGAGCCGGAAGGTCGTGCGGATGTCCCGGAGGCTGGGGACGTTGACCACCTCGCAGGGCTCGTCCGTCAGGAGGGTGGCGATCAGGATAGGCAGGGCCGCGTTCTTGGACCCGCTGACCCGGAGGGTCCCCTTGAGCGGCTTGCCGCCTTCGATGATGAAGCTGTCCATGGTTCAGGGATTATACAAAGGTGCCGGAGGCGCCGCACGGCCAGGGCTTATGATCTAGACACCCTTGGTCAGCCTGAGTCCTGCCGGCGACACGATGCTCCATTCATCGGCAAGCGCTATTGGGGTCTTCTCCGCGCTCAGAGAAACGACTTGACCACGCTCCCAATTCGGGTCGGCGATAGGAGCGAGAGAAACCAAGTCTGCCGGCTTGGGCCGGCCCATCTTGACTTCGATAGGAAAACAGCGGCCGGAGACCTCGACGATGAAGTCGATCTCCTGGCCGTCCCGGGTCCGCCAGAAATGGATCTCCGCGTCCCGCAGGCGATGGCGCAGCCGCCGGAGGATCTCCCCGAACACATGCGTCTCGAAGGACGCGCCCCCAAGCGGTCCTAGGCGGAGCGCCTCGGGGTCCTGCCAGCCCGCCAGGTGCGCGCAAAGTCCCATGTCGAGGAAATAGAGCTTCGGGCTCTTGATGAGACGCTTCGTCCGGTTCGTATGGTAAGGCTGTACGAGCTTGATGAGGAAGCTGTCTTCAAGAAGGCTCAGCCAATTCTTCGCGGTGACGGCGGAGATCCCCGCGTCCCTGGCCAGGTCGTCGTAGTTCACGACCTGTGCGCTGCGCAGGGCGCACATCTTCAGGAATATCTCGAACTCGCGGCGCTTCTCGATGCGGAGCAGCTCGCGCACATCGCGCTCGATATAGGTCTGCACGTAACTGGAGAGATAGAGCTGTCGGGCGTCCGAGTCCGCCACGCCTGAGAGCTTGGGGAAGGTCGTTTCCATGATCCCCTTGAAATGGGCCGCCGGGGAGCAGTCGGGCAGCCGCTTCTCCTCGTCTGAAAGCCCGAGGAGGTTGATGATGGCGACCCGGTCAGCCAGACGGCGCCGGGGCCAGGATTCTTGTCGGCCATCCGCTTGATGGGGCTGAGCAGCTGGGGCGCATACTGGATCTCATCGATGAGCAGCGGCGGCTTGAGCCCCCGCATGAAAAGCTCCGGATCCTGGTTGGCCCGGGCCCGGGTGTCGAGGTCATCTAGATCCACGAAACGCCGAGCCGCGGCGCAACGCCTAAGAAGCGAGCTCTTGCCGACTTGCCTGGGGCCGAGCAGCAGCCAGACCGGGAAAAGCCGCAACGCGGACGCGGGAGAAGTCAGGAGGTCTTCCATCGTGCGCCGGACCCATCGCCTTGGCATATCAGTATACTTTGGAATTGCCATAGCCTCAATGCCCCGTATTCTTCCGGGCAGGCTTAGAGGATGCCCGATGCGATGCGTTCATTCCCCAGCAGATCTTTGATGATCTCGACCCCGGAGAACCCGGAGGCCTGCATCAAGGCCCTGACCCTGCGGCCGTGGACCCGGTCCATCTCCACGAGCAAGCTTCCTCCGGGAACCAGCAGGCCGGGCGCCGCGGAGATGATGGCCCGCAGGGCATTGAGGCCGTCTTTCCCCCCGTCCAGGGCCAGACGCGGCTCGGCCCGTACCTCGGCGGCCAGGCCTTTGAGCCTCGCGCTGGGGACATAGGGAGGGTTGGAGACCACCAGGTCGAAGGATCCCAGGGCGGGGAGCTTGAAAGGGCGCTTGAAAAGGTCGGCCTTGAGGAACCTGACCCTGGCGGCCACGCCATGGAGGGCTGCATTGGCCCGGGCGCATGCCAAGGCCTTTAGGCTGATATCCACGGCCGTGACGCGGGCGTCCGGGAAGCGCTTGGCCAGGTAGAGGGCAAGGCACCCGGTGCCGGTGCCGATGTCGAGGATCCTGCGGGAAGCCGACTTTTCCAGGAGGAGGGCAGAGGCCTCGGCCAGCTCCTCCGTCTCCGGCCTGGGGCAGAGGACGCCAGGGCCGATCTTCAGGCGCAGACCGAGGAAATCCTGGTGGCCGAGCACATAGGCCAGAGGCAAGCGGCGGCCCCGAAGGCGCGTCAAGCGCAGGAAGCGCGCCCGCTGAGCTGGGCTGAGAACCCGGTCCCCTTCGAGCCGCGCCCTCAAGCGGTCCACGCCGAGGACCTCGGCCATGATGAACTCGATTGAGGCGCGGGCCTCGGGGACCCGGGAGCGGGAAAGGCGGGAAACGGCGGACTCGGCCAGATCCCCGGCTCTGCGTCCGATGACCGCGGCCGGCCGGGTCATGGGCGGATTAGAGGCTCGTTTCCTTCATGGCCTCTTCGAGACTCGCCTGGCGCAGTGCCTCGAGGACCGGACTGATCTCCCCCTCCATGATGAGAGACAGGTTGTACCAGGAGCGCTCAAGGCGGTGGTCGGTGAGCCGGTTCTGGGGGAAGTTGTAGGTCCGGATCTTCTCGGAGCGGTCGCCCGTGCCGACCTGCTTGCGCCGGGCCGAGCCCTCGGCCGAGGCCGCCCGCTCCTTCTCGCCGGCCATGAGCTTGGCCTGGAGGACCTTCATGGCCTTGGCGCGGTTCTTGCCCTGGGAACGCTCCTCCTGGCAGGCGACGATGATGCCCGTGGGGAGGTGGGTGATGCGCACCGCGGTCTCGACCTTGTTGACGTTCTGCCCGCCGGCGCCGCCCGCCCGGAAGGTATCGAGTTTGAGGTCCTCGGGCCGGATGGTGATCTCGACCTCCTCGACCTCCGGGAGCACGGCCACGGTGCAGGTCGAGGTGTGGATGCGGCCGGACGCCTCGGTCTGCGGCACCCGCTGCACCCGGTGCACCCCGCCCTCGAGCTTGAGCCAGCCGAAGGCGCCCGGACCCTGAATGAAGGCCACCGCGCTCTTGACGCCCTTCAAGCCCGTGGTGTTCGTCTCCACGAGCTCGACCTTCCAGCCCCGTCCCTCGGAGAAGCGCGTATAGAGCCTCAGGAGCTCGCCCGCGAAGAGGGCCGCCTCCTCGCCCCCGGCGCCGGCGCGGACCTCGAGGAAGGCCGACTTGGCGTCGTCGGGGTCCTTGGGGACGAGGTCCACGAGGATGGCGGCCTCGAGCGCCTTGACCTTGGCCTCCAGGGCCGGCTTCTCGGCGGACGCGAGCTCGCGCATCTCCTTGTCCGGGCCGGATGCGAGCCCCGCGAGGTCCCTGAGCTCCGCTTCGAGCCTCTCGTATTCCTTGACGCGGCCCGCGGCCGAGGCGAGCTCCGAGTGGCGCTGGGAGGCGGCCTTGAGCTCCGCGGGACTCAAGCCGCTCTGGCTCAGCCGCGACTCGATGACCTCGAACTCGGACAGGATGGCCTTGAATCTCGGGTTCATGCGGACTCGGGACAGCCCGGCAGAACGGCAGCCCCGGCCCGAACGGGCCGGGGCTGCGCGGCGCCTGGGACGCTAGGCCTTCTTGGCCTTCTTGTCTTTCTTCTCCGCCTTGGGGTCGGCCTTGGTGGAGGGGGCGGTGGACAGGACCTTCTTCCGGGCGGTCGGGGCGCCGACGAGCTTCTTGATCTCTCGCTTGACAGGGGCGCGGACCACCATCTTGCCGTCGGTCTTGCCGAACCTGAGCTTGAAGCGCTCGACGCGGCCGGCGGTGTCCACGAGCCTCTGCTGGCCGGTGTAGAAAGGATGACAGGCGGCGCAGATCTCGACCTTGATGAGCTCCTTGGTCGAGCGGGTCTCGAAGGTGTTTCCGCAGGCGCACACCACTTTGGCGACTGTGTAGACGGGATGGATGCCAGCTTTCATGATGCGTCCATTATATCAAATGCGGAGCCCCGTCGGGCAAGAGGGTCAAGGAAGAGGAGCAACGGCGCCTTCTTTGAAAAAAGCCGAGCCGCGATAGGCTTCGAGGGCGTCGGCCCCCCACGCCTTGAGGATGCCGGCCGCGGGGATGGCGGCGAGCAGTCCGAGGAAGCCGCCGAGCTCGCCTCCGATGATGAGGGCGACCACGGTCTCCACCGTGCTCAGCCCCACCTTGTCGCCGACCATCCTCGGCGTGATGATGAAGCCTTCCAGGAACTGGCAGACCCCGAAGACCGCGAAGACCCCGAGAAAGGGTCCGATGCCGTTGAAGTCCACGGCGGCCATGACCAGGGACAAGACGAGCCCGGTCAGCACCCCGACGTAGGGCACGATGTTGAGCAGGCCGGAGAGGACCCCGATGACCACGCCGAAGGGGATGCCGACCAGGGCCAGACCGGCCGCGTAGAGCGCGGCTAGGATGAGGGCCACGGAGACCTGCCCGCGGATGTAGCCGCCCAGGACCCGGTCCGCGTCATCGAGCCGACGGACCGCGGAGGCCTGGAAGCGCGGAGGGAAGAGCCCAATGAAGGAGTCCCGGATCATCGTGATGTCCCTGAGGAAGTAGAAGAACACGACCGGCACCACGACCAGGTTCAGGGCGCCCACGAGCATGCCCGCCGCGCTCGTGCAGAACCTCCCAAGGAACTTGCCCAGCGGCAGGAGCGCGCCCAATGACACCCCGCGCAGCCACCCCTTGAGCCGGCCGGCCATCTCGTGCTCGGTCTGCGGGAAGGGGATGCCCCAGGCCGCGGCAAGGGCCGAAGCGCGCCGGGCCGCCAGGTGCAGGTAGTCCGGGAGCTGGCCGGCCAGCTCCCGAGCCTGGGACAGGACCGTAGGGAGGATGACCGCAGCCAGGGCGAGCAGGATGAGGGCGACCCCCGCCATGATGAGGGAGACCGCGAGCGTCCGACTCAGGCCTCTACCTTCGAGGCGGTCGGCCAGGGGGTCGAAGGCGTAGGCCAGGGCGAAGCCCGCGAACACGGGGAAGAGGGCTTCATAGAGCAGCCAGGCAGCCAGGAAGGCTCCGGAAAAAGCCGCGGCCAGGCCGATGAGCCAGAAGGAGCGGCGCCGGTCCTGAGCGGAGATATCGCTCTTCATAGTCCGATGCCGGGACATCGTACCATTTTGATACCATACCCTCCCGCGAGGAGACCATGCCCATGACGCGACGGCCCCTTCTGACGGCGTCCATCATCCTGACCCTCGGCCTGCCGGCCCGGGCCCTGCCCGCGCAGGAGCGCGACAAGGAGGACGGCATCTCCAAGTCCGTGGTGCGCATCTTCGTCACCACCCAGAAGCCCGACTTCTACCAGCCCTGGCAGATGGACGCGCCGGACAACGTCACGGGCTCGGGCTGCGTCATCGCGGGCCAGCGGATCCTGACGAACGCCCACGTGGTCAGCGACCAGATCTTCATCCAGGTGCGCAAGGCCGGGGACCCCAGGCGCTGGAACGCCAAGGTCGAGTTCGCGGCGCACGACACTGAGCTCGCGGTCCTCAAGGTCGAGGACCCCTCCTTCTTCAGGGACACCCGTCCCCTCGAGCTCGGCGACCTGCCCCGCCAGCGCGACGCGGTGACCGTCTACGGCTTCCCCGAAGGCGGGGAGGAGCTCTCCATCACGGAAGGCATCATCTCCCGCATCGAGGTCACGGCCTACTCGCACTCAAGCCGCTTTCTCCTGACCCTCCAGACCGACGCGGCCATCAACCCGGGCAATTCGGGCGGCCCGATGGTCAAGGACGGCAAGCTCATCGGGGTCTCCTTCCAGACCTTCTCCAACGCCGAGAACATGGGCTACGCGGTGCCGGCGCCCCTCATCCGCCGGTTCCTCAAGGACATCGAAGACGGCTCCTACGACGGGGTCCCCCTGCTGGGGATCAACTACCAGCCCATGCTCGGGGAGAGCCTCCGCTCCTCCTACGGCTTGAAGCCCGAGCAGACCGGAGTGCTCGTGGCCGGGGTCTTCTACGGCTCCCCGGCCTCGGACGCCTTGAGGCCCGGCGACGTGATCACCTCGGTGGACGGCGTCCCGGTCGGTGACGACGGCACGGTCGAGGTCAGGAAGGGCCTGCGCCTCATCCTCCACCACTTCGTGAGCTTGCGCCAGATGAGCGACACGGTCAACCTCTCCATCCTGCGCGAAGGCAAGCCCCTCGCCGTCTCCGTGACGCTCCGGCGCTACCGCGACCTGGTGGACGACACAATCTACGACCGCAAGCCCACCTACACCATCTTTGCGGGCCTGGTCTTCACCCCCCTGACCCCGAATTACATCAACCAGTGGGACTCAGAGGACATCCCCACGGACTTCAAGGTCTACCGGGAGTTCGGCCGCGCCACCGCGGAGCGGCGGCAGGCCGTGGTCCTGGCCTACGTCCTGCCCCACGAGATCAACGCCGGCTACCACGACTGGCGGGGCCAGATCATCGAGTCCGTCAACGGGACGCGGATCGGAGACATCAGGGACGTCATCGCGGCCTTCGCCAAGCACAAAGGCCGCTGGCACGTCGTCAAGACGGACAGCAGTTTCGCCTATCCCAACGAGATCGTGCTCGACGCGAAGAAGGCGGGCGCGGCCCACGCCGAGATCCTCAACCGCCACA
>JBAZSR010000144.1:0-10052 GCA_041662295.1 Elusimicrobiota bacterium
CCAGGAACTCGCTGCCGGGCTCGATGTTGTGGAAGCCCGGCTCTCAGACCGGACCATGCCGGCCGCGGACGCGGCCGTGCTCAAGCCCCAGGTCCAGGAGCTCCGCGCCATCCTCGACATGGCCCGGAACGGTTCCTCCGCGGCCCGCTTCTCCGTGTTCGCGGCTTCCTTCAGCCAGGACCCCCGGAACTCCAACGGGACCATGGCGCAGGCGCTGGCGGCCCGGGACAGCTCCTCCGTCACCCGGGTCTTCGACAACAACCGCTTCTCCGCCTCCTTCGCCCCCCCGGTCCAGGCCTCGGCCCAGCCCAGCGGGACCCGGACCGCGACGCTCTCCGCCCCTGCGAGCCGCAAGAAGGACATCCAGCTCCAGGTCCCCTCCCCTGTCTCCTCCACCCAGGCAAAGCCCGCCTCGGTCCCTGCGCAGGCCCTTGCCTCGGCTCCGGTCAAGGTCGAGCGCGTCAGCAAGCATGTCCTCAGGATCACGGACGCCTCAGGCAAGACGGGCTTCGAGGTCGGCGTCGCGGACCTGCTCCGTCAGATGGACCCCGCGGCCCGCGCGGCCCTGAGCCGGCAGATCGCCTCCGAGATCTTCGCTGCCCTGGGCAAGAAGGATGAGCGGCTCCTCGAAGCCCTCGCGGATTTCCTGCGCGACATCGCCGAGTACGCCCCCTCCGGCGCCAAGTCCGTGCGCCTCAGCGTGGACGGCCAGGGCCGCTACAGCCTCGTGTTCGAGCGGGCGGACGGCTCCCGCCGCATCCTGACCGGCCAGTTCCTCCCTGCCAGCGGCCCGGACGGCAAGCCCTCAGGCACGGGCTTCATCGTGATGCGGCCGATCGAGACCGGACCGGACGGCGCGGTCCGCTCGCAGGACATGGGCTACTGGCGGGAATATCTGGCCGGCGGCCGCAGGCAGGAGTGGAGCGCGACCTCCGAGACCGAGCAGAAGGGCTGGGGCCCCTGGGCCCACGAGAACCAGCTCCAGAAGGTCTGGCTGGCCCAGCAGTCCTGGACCGGGAAGGTCTGGCAGCAGACCCGCAAGGACAACGCCAAGACCCTGACGCTCAAAGAAGGCAAGTCCTGGTTCGGCAACGCGGGCGACACGGTCATGAAGACGCCGGTGGTCGGCCCCTCCCTCAAGTTCTGCGACGACGTGGGCGCAACCCTCTTCACCGGCATCGCGGCCGCACCCCAGGTCCTCATCAGCGCGGTCGCGGATTCCGACACCTACAGCATCGAGGCGGCCGGCTCCTACGCCCACAACCCGCTCATGCGGGCGCTCGTCGAGCCGCAGGGCTTCCTCGACCGCCTGACCCCGGGCGCGCGCAAGGAGCTCATGGCCCAGGTCCGCTTCAACCGCCTCCAGGCCCTGCAGTCCGCCCCCTTCCCCCTGCCGCCGGACCTCATGAAGCAGGTTGTCGAGGCACCGATCTCGGCAAAAGACGCCTTTGAGACCCTCAAGTCCGATTACGGCATGGGCTCCTACGGCAAGCGGCTCGTCCAATCCGGCGCGCAGGAAGAGGGCTGGAAGAGCCACGCGCTCAAGACCGCGGGAGTGGCCACGGGCGTGTTCGAGAATGTGGGCGAGGCGGTCTTCAACCCGATCATGTGGGCCATGCTGGGCACGGGCCACGCGGCCACGGCCGTCAAGGGGACCCAGTCCTTCGTGGCAGGGGCCGCGGGCGCCAAGGCGACCTACACCGCGGTCACGGCCGTCAACGCTGTCGCCACCGCAGCCTGGTGGGGTCCCTGGCTCATCAGCGCCACGGACAACGTGGGGCACCTGGTCCGATTGACCAAGGACGGCAAGTTCGACAAGGACTACTACAAGAACGTCGAAGACGTCGCCGGGGACCTCATCTACCTCTTCCTCATCCCCTGAACTGCTCAGGCGGCGCGGACCTCCACGACCCCACTGGGAATCTGGGGCTCAGGTTCCGGTCCTAGAAAACCGGCTCCAAATGCTCCATAATGTGGCAGCAGGACGCAAACGAGGAGGATTCCCATGTTCACGGATCGAAGGATGGCCGCAGTGTTCAGCGTCGTCGGCGCAGGCCTGACCTTCCTGGCCGCGACCATGTCCGGCCCGGCCGTCGCAGCCGGTCCCAGACCCGGCGGATTCACGAAGCAGGAACCTTCCGCGCCGGAATTCAGGCAAGTGGTCAAGGCCGCCGAAGAACTCATCGGGAAGAAGTACCCGGACCGGGAGGTCCGCCTGACCAAGCTCAAGGAGGTCTCCACCCAGGTGGTGGCGGGCCTGAACTACAAGCTGGTCTGCGATTACAGCGACCGGCGGGAGAGCGGGACGGTGGAGGTCATCGTCTACAGGGACCTCTCCGGGAAGTTCTCGCTCGCCAACGAGCGGCTCCTGAAGGCCGGCAGTCGGGGAAACGAAGGCACCCAGGGCAAGCGCCTCAAGTATGCCACGACCTTCGGGGGCAGCATCGTAGTGGAGCTGCTGGATGGAGACCGCATCTCGGTGTCCTACGGGGAGACGCGCCACGAGCTCCTGCGGGCGATCTCGGGCTCCGGGGCCAGGTACTCCGCGGACGGCGTGACCTTCTGGATGAAGGGAGACGACGCCACCTTCGAGAACGAGAAGACCGCCGAGCTGGTCCGCTGCACCCGGAGATGACCTAGGCCGTCCCCGGCGCGGGGTGGTGCGCCCCGCGCCAGGGGTCGGGGCTAGTCGTCCGCCTCCTCCTCGTCATCCTCGTCGAGCCCGTTCTCCTTCAGGGCCGCCTTGAGCTTGGCCCGGACCGCGTCGGCCTTGGCCTCGTACGCTTGGGCCACCGCCTTGCGGACCAAGGCAGGGGTCTTGGGATCGGCGTCGAGCGCCTTGCTGGTGATCATCAGGGGGAGCACCGTCAGCTGGTCCATGGTGAACAGCGGGTCCGTGAAGCTGATGGCCAGCCCCTGCTCGATGTCGTTGTTCATGACCTCGAGCTTCACGCCCATGACCACGGGCTTGCCCTGGACGCTCTTGCGCGCGCTGCCCTCGATGAGGGTCTTCTTGATCGCGAAGCTGCCCGGCTTGGCGAGGAAGTCGAGGCCTGAGTTGATCACCTCGGCGGCGCGGTCCATGCCGTCCACGGCGGCCTTGGACTGGTTCAGGACGAAAGTCGCGGTCTCCCTGGCGGCCAAGAGCCCGAGCACCACCGGGTCGACGTCCGCGGCGTCCACGTTCTTCGAGCCCTGCTGGATGGCCTTCAAGGTGGCCTTGGCCGTCTCCCTGCTGGCCACCACCGCCGCCTTCGCGGTCTCCTTCGCGGCCACCACGGCCCCGTAGGAGATGTTGTCTCCCGCGCACTTGAGGTTCCTCTTGAGGTCCATCACCTTCATCTTTTCCAGGCACTTGCCGGTGATGAGGTGCCGCCAGATGCAGATCTTCTTCTTGTAGTCGCAGGTATGGAGGTGCTCCTTGGCATTCTTGATGTCCTTGGCGAGGCTGTCGATGGTGGCGGTGAGGGTGTTCACCTGCTTCTGCGCGTTCTCAAGGGCCTTGTTCATCCCCTTCTGGTTCTTGCGCGCAGCTGCCTTGGCATTCTCGATATCCTTGTCGAGCTTGTCCACCTCGGCCTGGGCGGCCCTCAGACCCGCGGTCGCGGCGTCGAAGCCCTTCTGCATGCCCTTGAACAGGTCCTCGACGGGCTTCCTGCCCTCCCCGGACAGCCACTTGGAGAGGTCCGACTTCAAGCTCGCGCTCAGGGCGAGGTCGGACTTGGCCAGGTCCGCGGCCGAGACCGACTTGGCTCCCGCCTTGACGCGGTAGTCGAAGTTCATGAGCGCGCCGAGGTCGATGCCCATCGCGTACTCGACCCCGGTGGCCGTGGCCGAAGCCTCCATCAGCCCGCTTTTACCGAAAAGTTCCGCGTTGCCGCGGATCTTGAAGTAAGGCGGCGTGGGAGGCATGATCAGGGCCTTGGCGTCCAGCATGTTGCCCTTCATCTGGAACACGCCGACATTGATGTCCGCGAGACTGCCTTTCATGATGAGGCCGTTGCCGGATATCTCGGCCAGGACCTTGCCGAGGGACCGGTCGTTCATCAGGAACCACAGGTCCCCCTTTAGGCGGGTGCCGCCGTTGGAGATCTCCAGCTCCGGGACGTCCGTGCCCGGCGAGGCGAAGACGACGTCCACGTTCTTGACCTTGGCGGTGGGGAAGTCCGCCTCCAGGGGCTTGCCGCCCGCGGCGCCCACCATGGCGTTGGTCAGCGCCATGATGTCCTCGAGCCCGAGCTCGCTCACCTTGCCGCGGAAGGCCCCGCCGGACACAATACCGGCGGTGACCCCCATGCTGCCCACCAGGTCGACGGACTTGGCCCCGATCTTGGACTTTCCCACGAACGTGACGATCAGCTGAGCCGCCGAGTTCAGGGAGACCTGCATGCGCGTCCCGGGCTCCAGGGTCAGGCCGTCGATGCCCATGGCGTTCTTCCAGGCCGACGCGGCCAGACCCTGCACGCCCACCTCCAGCCCCCCCTTGGTGTCGAGCGCGAACGAGACGTCCGTGGTGAAATCCACGTCCTTGTTCCTGGTCTTCACCGGAACGGTCGCGGACAGCCAGACGCCGGTCTGAAGCTCGTAATTCTTTGGGCCGATGTACTTATACTTGATGCGGAACGAGGATTCCATCTCCTTGGGCAGGCTCAGGAACGACAGCGCCCCCGGGATCTCCAGGCGCGGGACGGCGACGCCCAGATTGAACGAAGGATTCCCGCCGAACATCCCCCCGATCCCGCCCTCCAGGACCATGTTCTGCGCCGACGCGCCCACCAGGGAGAACATCCCCCCGAGACTCTTGGGGTCGATGGCCGCTAGCATGCTCAGCCCGGAGCCGAGCTGGACGCGCCGGGCTTCGGCGCCGTAGACGGTCTGCAGCATGTCCTGCGCCGCCTTGGGCAGGGACGTGAACGCGGTCGTGACCCCGGCCTGGCTCACGGCCATCGCCATCTCCTTGATGGTGAACTTGTCCACCGCGGCTTTGGCGGCGTCCGCCACGGGCACGACGTCGCTGATCCTGGCGTTGGGCTTCCGGGCCACGAGGGTCCACTGCCCGCCGGATTGGAAGAACACGGCGCTCAACCCGTTGAGGAACTGCAGCGATGAGGCGGTCGTCTTGAGCGTCGCGGCCAGGGAGTTCATGGAAACGGTCACGTCGCTCAGCTTGAGCCCGGCCATGTCCGGGAGCTTGTCGAGGCCCGGGATGGCGCCGAGAGGGATATCCGCTCCCATCAAGGAGACGCCCATATCCGAGCCGCCGGATTGGTTCTTGCTCATGAACACCGTCACGGCCAGGTTCTTGACCGCGTTGGCTCCCGAGCCCAGGTCCGCCTGTCCGCCGACGCTCAGGGCGCCCCCCCCTCCGATGACGGCCGACACCGAGAGGTTGCGCACATTGAGCCAGTCGAGACCGAGCATCTTGTTCCAGCCCTGGGTCGAGGTCCCTGCCAACGTCACGACCTTCGCGTTGTTGCGGGTCGTGACCGTCATTCTCGAAGGGATGACGAGGTTCACGGAGCCCGCGCTGAACGCAACGTCCCCCGCGATCCCGGCCACGATGGCGTTGTTCTCCCCCTTCAGCAGGACCTTGGCCGAGCGCATGGTCGCGCCATCGGTCCCCGGGAGCGCGATGTCACCGATCGGCGCCGAGATGTCCAGGCCCGACACGAAAGCGTTCCAGAGCTGCGACCCGGCGCCGCCCACATCGCCCTTAAGAAGCGCAGGGTCGATCTTTCCGGACAGCGGCAGTCCGGTCGCCTTGATGTTGACCGACTCGAAAAGGGACTTGAGGTCCCCCTCGAACGACGCCGACGCGGTCAGGTTGAGCCCAGGCCCGAGATTCATGGTCTGCTTTCCGACCAGGTCCGAGACCTGCTTGGGCAGGCCAACGGCCGAGCCCTGGTTCTCCGTCGGCACGATGATGAACCCAGGATTGCCCAGCGACACCTGATCGAGCGGCGTGCTGGCCAAGGCTGGCGCCAGGGACGAAAGCCTCAGCTCCGCCGGGAACAGCACGGCCGCGTTCCATTTGGATTTGTTCGCGGGCTTGAAGAGGACGATATCCGCTGCCACGCCCTTGATGTTCACGCGGGTCGAGAGCACGCCGTCTCCGATCTCGAGGCCGCTGACATTGAGTGCCTCGAGCCCGGGCACGGTCCAACCCGTCACATCCGCCAGACTGAAGGTGGTCCCCGCGGGAGCCGAGATGGCGAAGGCTCCTTCCGCCTGAGCCCCACCCGCCGACAGAGCGGCCTTGAAGGAGGCTTTCTTCTTATTGAACAACTCGGTCGCGCCCGTCAGGCTGAACGAGCCTTCTTTGCCGAACGTCGCTGCAGCCGAGATGTTGGCGATGTCGATGGGAGTACCCAGGATATCGGTCCATGCCTGCGGCGATGTCCCGGCCAGCGAGACCTGGCCGTCCGAAGCGACCGTGGCCGTCGATGGGATGACAAAGGACTTGCCCCCCGCGGACACGGAGAGGCTGCCGTACACGCCGGCCGTGACTCCGCTGCAGGATTGCGCCGACGCGCACTGCCCCTTCAGATAGAAGTTCGCCTTGGCCAGGGAAACGCCCTTGACCCCCGGCACGGTCATGTCCCCCAGCGGCGCCTGCAGGTCGAGGCTCGCCAGGAAGGCGTTGGTCAGGCTCGAGGCCCCCTCCGAGAGAAGCGAAGGATCGAACTTCCCGGCCAACGGCAGGTCCCTGGAAGGCATGCCGAGAGAATCCACGAGCGCCTTAAGGTTGCCCTGCGGCGCCGCGAAGGCGGTCATGGCCAAGCCGGCCGTGGGCACGAGCGAAGCCTGGCCCAGGGCAGCGGCCACGGCTGGAGGAGGCGTCACTGCAGCCCGCAGATTCTCCTTGGGCACGAACAGCAGACCGAGCGTCTTGAGCAGGAGCTGGTCGAGCGGGGTGTTCTTTGCCGCGGCCACGACAGAAGACATCGTCATCTCGCCCGGGAACCTCAGGAACAAATCCGAGTTCTTCTGCGCCGCGGTCTTGAACACGTACACCTCGGCCGCAAGGCCCTTGACCTTCACCGTCCCGGACTTGTAGGTGTCCGCGAGAATCACGTCCTCCACCGCCAGGTCCTCCAAACCGGGGACCGCCCAACCTGTCAGATCCGTCAGCCTGATGCTCGAAACGGCGATCTTCACGTCAGCCTTGGCGCCCGTGCCGGACAGCGTAGCGGTGAACTCGGTGGGCTTGCCCGTACCGACAGCGAACGACCCGGACAGCGTGTAGCCCCCCCCAACGCCTGAAAGCCCCAGCGAGGTCAGCTCAGCGCCTGCAGCCGGCAGGCTGAACAGGTTCGACACAGAAGGCTTCGAGGGCTTGCTCGCCAGGACCAGACCCACCTTCGGGTCGCGGGTGATGCTCACGTCGGGGAAGCTCACCTTCGAGCCCAGGGTCAGCTCCACGTCCGTGGTGATCGCCGCGTTCAGCTTGCCGTCTACGCCCTTGACCGCCAGCTTGCTGTTCTTGAACGCGATCCACGACGGCTGCTGGGGCAGCTTGATGTCCCCGAACGGGACCACCAGGTCCACCGCATTGATGAACGCTGTGGAAAGAGCCCCCGCGCCCTGCTTGAGCAGCTCGGGGTCCAACGAACCGCTCAGCGGCAAGCCGCTGGAGGCCAGGCCCGCCTGCTTGAGCAGCTCAGCCAGCTCGCCCGTAGGATCGGCCTTGGCGAACAGGCCCAGCCCTGGATTCAGGTCCAGGACCTGCTTGTTGAGCTCTTTGGCCATGGCCGCAGGGATGGCTGCCGCCATGACGGGCGCGTTTTCCTTGGCCACATACAGGAACGCCGCCTGAGCCAGGCTCATCGCGTCCACGGGCGTGTCCTTCACAGCCGACGCGAGCGAAGAAAGCTTCAAGGCACCAGGGAACCTCAGAAACAGGTTCGCCTTCGCCTGGCCCGCGGCCTTGAACACGTACACCTCGGCTCCCATCCCCTTCACCGTGACCTTCCCGGTCTTGTAAGTCTCGGCAGCGGTCACATCCTCGACCGCAAGATCCTCCAGCCCGGGCACCGCCCAACCCGTCAGGTCCGAAAGCTTCACCCCCGACACCGTGAGGGTCACGTCCGCCTTGGCGCCCGTGCCGGACAGCGTAGCGGTGAACTCGGTGGGCTTGCCCGTACCGACAGCGAACGACCCGGACAGCGTGTAGCTCCCCCCAACGCCTGAAAGCCCCAGCGAGGTCAGTTCAGCGCCTGCCGCAGGCAGGCTGAACAGGTTCGACACAGAAGGCTTCGAGGGCTTGCTCGCCATGACCAGACCCACCTTCGGGTCCCGGGTGATGCTCACGTCCGGGAAGCTCACCTTCGAGCCCAGCGTCAGCTCCACGTCCGTGGTGATAGCAGCAGCGAACCTGCTGCCCCTGCCTTTGATGGAGAGCTTGGCATCTTTGAACGATATCCAATTGGGCTTGCCTGTGAATTTCAGCTCCCCGAACGGGATGACCAGATCCACGGCGTTGATGAATGTGGAGGAAAGCGCGCCCACGCCCTGCTTGAGCAGCTCCGGGTCCAACGAACCGCTCAGCGCCAGGCCGCTGGAGGCCAGGCCCGCCTGCTTGAGCAGCTCAGCCAGCTCGCCCGTGGGATCGGCCTTGGCGAACAAGCCCAGCCCGGGCGCCAGGTCCAGCGCCTTCTTGCCCAACTGATCAGCCAGGGGACCGGGGATGGCCGCGGCCGCGACGGGAGCGTTCTCCTTGGCCACATACAGGAACGCCGCCTGGGCCAGGCTCATCGCATCCACTGGCGTGTCCTTCACTGCCGACGCGAGCGAAGAAAGCTTCAAGGCGCCAGGGAACCTCAGGAACACGTTCGACTTCGCCTGGCCCGCGGCCTTGAACACGTACACCTCGGCTCCCATCCCCTTCACCGTGACCTTCCCGGTCTTGTAAGTCTCGGCAGCGGTCACATCCTCGACCGCAAGATCCTCCAGCCCGGGCACCGGCCAACCTGTCAGGTCCGATAGCTTCACACCGGACACCGTGAGGGTCACGTCCGCCTTGGTGCCCGTGCCGCTCAATGCCGCTGTAAAGTCCGTAGGCAGACCTGTCCCGACAGAAAACGAACCTGCCAGGGTGTAGCTCGTGCCGGCTGGGATGGAAACCCCGCCGAATGCAAGCGACGTCAACTGCGCGCCCGAAGCCGGCAGGCTGAACAGGTTCGACGCAGAAGGCTTCGAGGGCTTGCTGGCCATGACCAGACCCACCTTCGGGTCGCGGGTGATGCTCACATCGGGAAAGCTCACCTTCGAACCAAGGGTCAGCTCCACATCCGTGGTGATCGCCGCGTTCAGCTTGCCTTCCGCGCCCTTGACCGCCAGCTTGTTGTCCTTGAACGCGATCCAGTAGGGCTTGCCCGCGAACTTAAGGTCCCCCAACGGGACAACGAGGTCCACGGCATTGATGAACGTGGAAGAAAGGGCGCCCACGCCCTGCTTGAGCAGCTCAGGGTCCAACGAACCGGTCAGCGGCAAGTTGTTGACCGCCAGACCGGCCTGCCGAAGCATGGCCTGGAGCTCTCCGGTCGGATCGGCCTTGGCGAACAAGCCCAGCCCGGGCGCCAGGTCCAACACCTGTTTGTCGAGCTCTTTGGCCATGGGCGCAGGGATGGCTGCCGCGGCCACGGGAGCGTTCTCTTTGGCAACATACAGGAACGCCGCCTGGGAAAGACTGAGCTCATCCACGGGCGTATTCTTCAAGGCGGACACAAAATGCGACAGCCTGAGCGCGGCAGGGAACCTCAGGAACACGTTCGACTTCGCCTGGCCCGCTGCCTTGAACACGTACACCTCGGCCTCCAGCCCTTTCACTTTCGCCTTTCCCGACTTATAGGTGTTGGCGGCTGTCACGTCCTCGACGGACAGGCTCTCCAATCCGGGGATCGCCCAACCTGTCAGGTCCGAAAGCTTCACCCCGGACACCGTGAGGGTCACGTCAGCCTTGAGCCCTGTGCCGGACAGCGTCGCGGTGAACTCGGTGGGCTTGCCGGAACCGACGGTGAATTCCCCGGACAAGGTGTAGGATGTGCCTGTCG
>JBAZSR010000145.1:0-9972 GCA_041662295.1 Elusimicrobiota bacterium
GAAGGGCCGGCGCAGGACCTCGAAGGCGCTCCTCTTGGCGAAGCCGCTGCTGAGGAACACGCCGCACGCAAGGCCGATGACCGCCAGGCCGACCTTGCCCCAGCCCCCGTTCTTGAGGCGCTCGCGCCGCTCGACCAGGGTGTCCACGGCCCACGCTCCGGCCAGGAGCGCGAGCAGGATGACGGCCACGGCGCGGAGGCCGAACGCGATGCCGGAATCCGGGAGCAGCATCCACATGCCGAACCCGAGCGCGAGGAACACGGCTGTGGCCCCGCCGAGCGCCGCGCCCAGGAGTCCCCCTGCCAGGCCGTGCCCGGTGCCGTACGCGGCGGCAAACCCTGCGAGGCAGATGTTGCAGACCGCGAGCACGGACAGGACCGCGAAGACCCGACTGCTCTGGGACGCGGACCCGCTCAGCAGGCCGGCGAGGCTTGCGCGCTCCGGGCTCAAGACCAGAACCAGCACCGCAGAGGCGGCCAGATACAGGAGCGCGGCCGCGAGCGCGGCAACGGCCTTGGTCCTGGGGGAGAGAGGCAGGGGAGCGTCCGCCGAAGCCGAGGGCTCGTTGCGCAGTCCAGCCCCGGCCGAGGCGCCGAAGAAGACGGCCATGCCCGGTATGCCGAGCACGGCCCAGAAGGCCAGCAGAGCCTCCATGGCCTCGGAGAGGCCGACCCTGCCCAGTTGGGCGCCCAGAAGGGCCAGGGGCACGGACACGCCGAAGGCCGCGCCCATTCCGATGAAGGCGAGCCTCTGCTTGGACAGCTCGAGACGGATGGCGCTGGTCATGGCCGTTCCCCCCCCGCTTGCTGAAGCAGGCACTTGAGCGTCTCCTCGAAGGCCAGGGGAGAGGTCTGCAGGCCCTCGACCGCAGCAGCGAGCTCCCGGACGGCACCCTCGTCGAGCGCGAGCCATTCTCCGAGAGGCTTGTCCGCCGACAGCTCCAACGCCCCTGCCGGAGCGGGCGGGCGCTCCCCGTCCTTGACCCTTCCGGTCACGCGCCGAGCCCGCCGCAGGACCTCGGCGTCGTAGACCGTCAAGCGGCCCTGACCCAGGACCCATACCTCGTCGAGCAGGCCGGACATCTCCTCCATCCGGTGGTTGGCGATGAGAAACGTCTTGCCGCTGCCGTGGAGCTCGGTGATGAGGCTGGTGAGGATGTCGTCGCGCACCAGGGCGTCCAAGCCCGAGGTGGGCTCATCAAGGAGGAAGAGCTCCGGATCGTGGGCCGCGGCGCAGACCCACGCGAGCTTGCCGAGGCTCCCCTTGCTCGCACCCTGGACGCGGAGGGACTCTTCGAGCCCGAGCCTGGCGCAGAGACCCGCGGCCTTCTCAACGCTCCAGGCCGGGAAGAACCGCGCCCGCAGTTCCAGCACCCCCCCGACCGTCATGAAGTCGTGGAACACGGGCTTCTCAGGCACGTAGCCGACCCGGGCCCGGACCGCTCCGGTCCCGTCCGGGGCCATGCCCAGGACCTCGGCCCTCCCGCTGTCGGCGGCGATGAGGTCGAGGAGGATCTTAAGGAGGGTGGTCTTGCCCTCCCCGTTCCTGCCAAGCAGTCCCACCACCTTGCCGGCCTCGGCCCGGGCCGTGACCCCGGCGAGGACTTCGCTCTTCCCGAAGGAACGCCTCAGCCCTTCGATGACGACGGCGTCCTTCATCATGGCTCCTCCTTGCGAACCTTGTCCACGGCGGAGAGGATCTCGGACCAGGGCAGACCCCCGCGCCGTGCCATGCGCAGGGCCTCGGCCACGCCTGCCTTGAGGTCCTCCAAGCCCCCCCGCGCGGCCTTCACCGCGGTCGGAGAGATCACGTTGCCCTCCCCCCGCCGGGCCTCGAAGAACCCCTCGAGCGTGAGCTCCCGATAGGCCCGGGCCACGGTGTTGGGGTTGACCTTGAGCCGGACGGCCAGGGAGCGGATGCTGGGCGCCTCGTCGCCGGGCTTGAGCAGGCCCTTGGTCACCAGGCCCCGCAGGCCGGCCTTGATCTGGTCGTAGATCGGGACCGTGGAGGCGAGGTCGAGTCGGATCATAGTGTACTACCCTACTAGTACAGCATACACTACGATCTCGCTCTTGTCAAGACCCAGCCGCAAGCAGGGACCCGGTCAAGCGGGAAGAAGCTGGATGCTGATCCGGCAGCGGAGCGCCCGGGCGATCTTCCGCAGGGTGCCGATGGTCAGGTTCTGGGACCCGCGCTCGATGCGGGAGATGTTCGACTGCCTGGTATGGAGCTTCCTGGCGAGTTCCGCCTGGGTAAGGCCCTCCTTCTCCCGCGCCTCCGCGATCGCGACCGCCAGGCGCACCTCCGCGTCGATCTCGTCGAATCCCCTGCGGAACTCGGGGTCCTTGAGCCGCTCCCGAAGATCATCTCGGAAGAGGATCCTCCTGCGTTTGGGCTTTCCATTCATCAGGGCGACCTCCCGACCCAATCGGCCATACGTCTCTCGGCCCGCTCGATCTCCCCGACCGGCGTCCTGTCCTCCTTCTTGAGGAAGCCGTGGGTCACGACGATGGTCCTGCCGGAGTAGAAATGCAGGAACCGGTAGGCATGGTGCTGGATGTCCACGACCAACTCTCTGATCTTGTCCCGAACGGCATCGGCATAGGGCCGCGTCAGGTCCGGACCCCTGCTCTCGAGAAGCTGGATGAATTTCAACACCTTCTCCTGATGCCTTTTCGGCATCGCGTCGAGCATCTCCTGCATCGGGCAACGACCTTCGGCCGTCGTGTAGTACTCGACCTCGAACTCTCCAACGCTTCCCCCGTCCCAGATAGGATATATCATTTGCGATATATTGTCAAGACTCCCGACTCACAGCAGTCCCTCGCGCCGGAAGCTCAGGTGGGACCGCTCCGTCACGATGACGTGGTCGAGGAGCGGCACGCCGAGCAGGCGGCCAGCGCCGGCCAGGCGCCGCGTGGTCTCCACGTCCTCGGGCGAGGCCCGGGTCTCGCCCGAGGGGTGGTTGTGCGCCACGATGACCGCGGCCGCGCGGCGCTCCACGGCCGGGCCGAAAACCTCCCGGGGGTGCACGAGGCTCGCGGTCAGGGTCCCCACGGAGACTGTCTCCTGGTGGAGGAGCCGGTTGCGGCCGTCGAGGTAGAGCGCGACGAAGTGCTCCTTGCGCTCGGCCCGGATAGCGTGGAGATGCTCCCAGACCCGGCCCGGGTCCTCGAGCAGGGCCGCCTCGTCGCCGGCCTCGGCCCATCGGCGGCCGAGCTCCGCCGCGGCCATGAGCACCGCGGCCCGGCCAGGGCCGACACCCTTGAAGAGGTGCAGGTCGGACGCGGAGGCGGCCCGCAGGCGCGCCGGAGACAGGTCCGCCAGGATTCTGCGGGCTAGGTCGATGCTGCTCTGGCCCGCGCACCCCGTGCCCAGCACCACGGCCAGGAGTTCCACGTCGGACAGAGTCGAGGGCCCCAGACGCAGGAGCCGCTCCCGGGGCCGCTCAGCCGGATGGAGGTCGCAGATCCTCACATCCTATATACGAGCAAGGCCTGAAAAAGTTCCCTTTCCCGACGGAAAGGTCAGTCGCGCAGGCCGGTCTGGGCCGCGGGGTCGGGCTCGAGGTCGAAGAGGCTCAGGTCGAAGCGGTAGGTCCTGCCGGCCTTGCGGTACTCGAAGCAGCCGTCCTTCTGGCTGCTCACGTTGAAGCCGGCGCCCCACCAGAAGAAGCCCGGCACCTCGCTGACCGTGTTGGCCTTGCTGCCCGGGTTCTGCAGGATCTGAAGGTCCGCCCAGGGCCCGATGAGGCCCGCGATGTTGCGGGTCCGGTAGCGGTGCTGGGTCCTGGCGTCGTCCACCAGGGAACCGTCCTTCTCCCGGGTCTTGAGCTGTTCCGCGGTATGGTAGAAGACCTTGATGTGCGGGTCCTTCATCATCGCCGTGTACATCTCCCCCATCCTGGGGATCGGATAGGGGTCGTAGGTCTTCTTCCAGACCGCGTCCGGGATGAGGAAATGCGAATGCCCCAGATCCGGGAAGAAGACGGCATCGATGAGGTCCCGCTCGAAGGCGACCTCGATGTGCCGGGCCACGGCCTCCACGAAGACGGCCGGGAGTTCCACGGCCTCCCCCCTCTCCTTCATGTAGGGGAACCGCAGGGTCTTGGTCTCCTTGTCCCAATAGGCGCGGCGGTCGAGCCTCTTGGGGGACTGGTACATCTCCTCGAACCTGGCCTTCATCTCGGGCAGGGTATAGTCCCAGCGGAAATCGCTTTCGTAGAGGCGGGCTTCGCCGGACTCCTGGGGCCCGCAGCGCTGGGCGATCTCCTCGACGGAGTTGCCGGCGAAGGCCGGCAGGCCTGCGAGAAAGATTCCGGCGAAGATGACAGACCGCGTCGCTCTCATGGCATGATCCCAGGACAGCCTCGACTCAAGGGTAACAGGAAGTCCAGAGGTTTTCAAGACCCGGGAGGCGTCCGGTCAGGCGGCACGGTCGGTGCGGCGGTCCAGCAGCCAGGAGCTGCCGCGGCCCATGGCGCGGGACTTCAGGAAGCGCTTGATCTCGGCCACGGTCTCCGAGACCTTGGCGTAGCGGTCCAGGGTCCGCTTCTCGTTGGTGGCGATGGCGATGGAGAGCGACATGATGGGGAAGCGCTCCTCCCGGCCCTGCCGGTCCTTGGCCGCGACGTAGCCGCGCAGACGATCCTCCGGCCCGTAGAAGAGGGGCACCTTCTGGTCGAAGTGCTCGGCCACGCGCTGGGCGATCTTCTCCGCCTTGGCAGGGGTCGTGATGACCACGAAGTCGTCGCCCCCGATGTGGCCCACGAAATCGCGGGGCCCGCCCAAGGAGGAGACGGCCTTGCTCACGATCTGCGCCGCGTAGCGGATGACCCGGTCGCCCTCCGCGTAGCCGTAGGCGTCGTTGAAGGCCTTGAAGTGGTCGACGTCGATGTAGATGAAGGCGAAGGTCTCGCTGTTCTGGATGCGGCCATTGGTCTCCCGCTCGATCATGGCCCCGCCCGGGAGCATGGTGAGCGGGCTGGCCGAGAGCGCCTCCTGGTTGCGCCGGAGGACCGCCTCGATGCGCGCCCGGAGCTCGTGCACGTCGAAGGGCTTGATGACGTAGTCGTCGGCCCCGCTCTCGAATCCCTGGAGCTTGTTCGCGATCTCCGCGTTGACGGTCAGCATGATGATGGGGATCATCCGCGTGCGCGGGTTGGCCCGGACCTCCTTGGCGACCTCCTCCCCGGACATCTCAGGCATGTTGACATCCAGGAGGATCAGGTCCGGCAGGTACTTCTGGGCCATGCGCAGGGCCTCGGCCCCGTTGGGGGCGTCGAGGATCCGGTACGAGTCCCGCAGGGCCTTGCGCATGATCCCCCGGAGGGCCTCGTCGTCGTCGGCCAGAAGGATGGTCCGGTCCCAGGCGGGCCCGGTCCGTCCCGTCTTCGGCTTCTTCTCCTCCGCCATCCCCCATATGATAGCAATATGGGGTCAGGCCTTGATTCTTGTACAATGGGGTCAGATCTTGAAATTTCACTTTTCGTCTGACGAAAAGTGAAATTTCAAGATCTGACCCCAATTATGGGCAGAGCTCCTTGGAGGCCTTCCACCCCGGCGCGTTGACGGTCTCGACGGCCTTGTCCACGCACTGCGGGAACTTCCACTCCAGGGTCAGGCCCTCGAGGCTCAGGGGATTGCCCTTGGCCCCCCGCTCGAGCTCGGCGCAATACGCCGTGAGCTCGGTCTCGAGCACGGCCTGCGCCCCAGCAGGATCCGGGACCGCGTCTGTGCCCTCGCCCGGGCCCTCCTGCCTGATCTGATAGAGGAGCTTCATCCTGTAGGTCGTCAGGATGACCGATTCCGCGGCCGAATGGTACTTGCAGTAATACTCCTTCGGGAATCCCGCGTCGCAGGAGAGCGCGTCCGCGAAAGGCATGCCGCCCATGTCCGTGTTCATGCCGTTGCCCGCTTTCCAGAGACTGCAGGCCGCCCGCCAGCCGCGCATCTCGGCTTCGATGGTCTCCAGCGGCGCGCCGCCCGCGTTCTGCGCGGCCTGGGCATAGGGGGCGCGAAGATCGTACTGATGCTGGGCCTGATGCCACATCAAGCCAGCGCCCACGATGTAGATCTTCCTCCGCAGCTCGGGAGAGAAGAAGACGCCCTTCTTGTTGAGATTCCTGGCAAGAGTGTCCTCGAACTGCCTGAATTCCTCCCACCCCTCCTTGGAGACGAGCTCGGCTTGGCCGACCCCCTTGAGATGCGCCAAGTCCGCGGCGGCCTTGGGGGAGCTCTCCAGGACCGTGTCCGAGATCTCCATGAGCTTGTCGTAGGGAAGGGACGCCCCCGCAGAGACATTCTTGTGCTTGAACCCCTCCACAGGAGCGTACAACTGATGGAAGACTCCGTAGAAAGATTCCTCGAAACCTAGAGGGTGGATGCTAGCGTAGGAACGCGGAAGGGCAACAGAACTGCCAAGAGTGAAGGCGAGAGCGGCCAAGGCGACCGGCATTCGTCTCATTCCTCATCCCTCGGAACATGGCCACTGATTCCTCCGGCACCATAGTATAACGTCCCCCGTCGAGGAATTCAAGGGCCCCCGTCGAGACACCGACGGATGAATATCGAATTATCATTTTAATACAACACTTATCAAGAATTATTTTATTGCGGTTAAGGCCCTGCTTTCCTAGGCCCTAAGGCCCACTTCCGTCTAGGCCCATCGCTCCTGGCCGATTTTCCTGTTTTCCCGTATGCTGTACCATCCGATGAGGGTTTTGTCGGTGGTGCTTCCGTGCCTGCTCGCTGCCCCGGCCCTCGGGGCATCGGCCTCTTCGCCGGATTCCTGGCAATCCCTGGAACAGGTCCAGAGCATCTTCGACCGAGCAAAGTCCCTCTCCCGGCCCGAGTTCGGACGACATCCAGAGAGAACCTGCTCTCCGCCCTTGCCTGGACAGGACTCCGCGGACCGCTGCGAGGGCAGACCGGATCTCTCCTGCGGCATCTTCGGCTCAACGTGCGCTGCCAAGCGGCCGGCCCCTGCGATGACCGCCCAGCAGGCCCAGCCCATCAACCCCGGGTTCAAGGCCATGGGCCCTGCCGGCGGCGGCGGGAAGATCGACGGCCCGGGCAAGCAGGGCAACGGGACCTTCAGGGTGCTCGTCAACGACCCCTACGAGATGTCCATGCGGGTCCAGACCGGCTACATCGACGGCATCATCACCTTGAAGCGCGAGCCTTCCACGGGCAAGGACACCATGCGCTACCTGGGCCGGCGCTGGAACGACGACGCGGCCGACTGGAACCCCAACGAGGACACGCTCACCGACATCACCATCGCCTACGACCCCAAGACCGACCGCGGCAGCATCCGCTGGACCGCGGACGGAGAGGAGAAGTCCGAGAACTACTGGGGCGGCGGCAAGGACGACAAAGTGATGACCATCGAGTTCGGCGGCGGCTGGGACCACGACTTCCGCCGGGACTGATACAGGGTCAGCGCATGTCGAGCTGGAGCTGACAGGAATCCGAACCCTTCTCGAACCCCGAAGCAGGCTCCAGGTTGAAGAAGCGCTCCTCGGCCACTCCCTTGGCCTGGAGCGCACCCTTGATGACGCCGGCGCGCGCCAGGGCGAGTGTGCGCAGCTCCGCGTCCGGGCCCCGCCACCTCTCGTCAAGCCTCATCCGCGCCTCCTCGAGGCCCGGGACCTCTTCAGCCTTGACGTCGAAGGTCTTGCGGTAGAGGGACAGGACCTTCTCGGACTCCTTGGGGGTCAGAGGCTCCCTACCCGCGTCCTTGCCGCGCAGCTTGACCAGCAGGGCCCGGTCGCCCAGGGCCATGCCGTCGATACGGCCGGCTCCGCCGCGGATGCCGATGAAGAGCTTCGGCCGGTCGTCGAGAGCCTTGGCCACCTTGCCGAGCTGCTCGTCGATCTCGCCCGTCAGTTCCGAGCCGCCGGCCGCGAACTCGACTTTGCCGAGGTCCTTCTTGGAGCCGAATATCCCGCTCAAGGCGGAGAAGGGGGAGAGCGCGGCCTTGACCACGATGTTGACAAGGGTCTTGATGACCACCTTGGCGATGTGGAACTCGGGGTCGTCGAGGCTGCCGTCGATGGGCACGTCGAGGTCGATGACCCCGCGCCGGTCCTTGAGGATGGCCAGGCCGAGCTTGACCGGAGCCTTGATGGCATCCGGGCTTTCCACCTTATCGCCGAACTCCATCTGGTCGATGATGGCGCGGTTCTTGGTCGCGATGAGGCGGTCATCGAGCTGGTGCTGGAGGTCGAAGCTGAACGCGCCCTTGTCGATCTTATAGCCGACCATCATCCCGGAGTAGGGGCTGAACACGGGCAGTTGGATGCCGTCGCCTTTCAGATGCGCGACGACCCAGGCCGCCGCGGTCGAGAGCCGCACAGTGCCGTCGGCAGAGACCGGGGCATCCACGACCTTGGCGCTCGCGGAGAAAGCCGCGGTGGAGCGGGTGTCATTGGCGAGGTTCGTCAATTCGACCTTGGCGTCCGAGACGGTCAAGGAGAAGGCCGGCGCCACGGCCGAGTCCTCGGCGAGCACGCGGCCGCCCGTGACCGCGAAGCGCTTGAGCCGGACCTTCCAGGGCTTCTGGCCCGAAGCCTTGGCCGGCTGAACCTGGGCAACGGGTCTTTCCTTGGGGGGCTCGGCCTGAGCAGAAGCAGTGGTGGAAGGCAGAAGGGATATCCCCAGGGCGGACTCCACGTTGGTCTTGCCGTCCTTGGCGCGCGCCAGGCGCAGATAAGGCTTGTCCACCCGCACGGCCGCGACGTCGAGCTTGTCGGCCCTGGTCGAGAGGCGCGCCGATTCGATGGCGAAGCGTCCCACGCGGACCATGGGCCGGCGCGAGGCCTTGTCCGAGACCGAGAGGCCCGACACGGACATGAAGAGGTCCAAATCGGCGTCGACGTCCACGATCGCGGCCTTCAGGCGCAGGTCCAGGGACCCGCTGTCGAGCGTTGCCTGGGTGGGAGGAGGCCCGAGGGGAGAGAAGACCGCCAGGGGCAGGCCGGCGATCTCAAGGTCAGCGCCCCCGACCAGGGGCTTGGGCGTGACATAGGCCTTGAGCCGGATGCTCCCCGAACTCTCCACAGGCACGTCCGCGTCCACGGTCAGGCGCGCTTGGGGTGTGCCCGGCGCCTTGGCCACCGCGAACATCCTGGCGGGCCCGACGTGGAAGCCGAACGGCCCGCGGAAACCCTTCTCCCCCCCTGCCTTCAGCCGCCACATGAGCCCCTCGATCGCGACCCGGCCGTCCTTGACGCTGATGTTCAGGGCGCGGGAGTCGAGCGCGACGTCGTACTCGGTGGAGGCGTCCAGCCGGCCCTCGGAAAGTTCGACCGGGAGGTCCGGCATGCCCTCGGTGACGCGGCCCAGGTCGATGCCGTTGACCTCGACGCGGCCCCAGAGATGCGGTGGCCGGAGCGTCAGCCCCCCCTCCCAGGACAGCCGCTCGTCCTTGTCGGTCCGCGCCTCCAGGCGCATCTTGCCTCCGTCGTCCGGGATGGTGCTCAGGTTCTCCAGCCGGAAGCTGATGGGTTTGGCCTCGAGCTTCTGGGGCGCGTTGGGCAGACGGCTCTCGAAGCTGAGCTCGCCCTCGGAGACGTCGAGCACCCTCACAACCATGCGGGGAATGAAAGCCGGCTTCTCGTCCCCGGGGGCCTCTTCGGCCTCCTTGGGCAGGTAGTTCAGCACGCTGCGGCCTTCCTCGTCGATGACCACGGTGAGCTTGGGGCCCACCACCCTCACCTCGCGCAAGCCCAAGGCCAGGCGGAAAAGGGCCGTGGGCCTCAACGCCACGCTGAGGATCCGGCAGGAGACGAGCTCGCCAAGCTTCTCCTGCCTGACGGAAAGCCCCTTCAAGGTCGTGCGCAGGGTGAAGGGATTGAACCGGGAATCCTCAGCCCCCACCGAGAAGCCGGGGAGGTAGACCGGGACCTTGGTGAAAGCGTAGCTCAAGCCCGCGGGGACGGCCTTCCAAGTCACGGCGCAGACGATCAGG
>JBAZSR010000146.1:0-9842 GCA_041662295.1 Elusimicrobiota bacterium
AGGCCGCGGACATCGTCAACGCGGTCATGGAGCTCTACGCCGAATTGGACCTCGAGACCCGGTCGCAGGCTTCGCGCAAGTCGCTCGAGGACATCGTCTCCCGCAGGCAGGAGATCGAGGCGTCCCGCAACGAGCTCGAGGAGAAGAAGAGGGATTACCTCGAATCCAACCCCGGGACCGGCATGAGCTCCAGCGTCTCCTCCGCGCTCTACGAGCTCGAGAACAGGCGCCGGGAGATGCTCAAGCGGTTCACGGTCGAGCACCCCGAGGTGGTGGCCCTGGACCAGCGCATCGAGCTCGCCCGGTCCCGGCTCTCGCGCCTGCCCGGGGCCGATCTCGAGCTCGAGCGCCTCAGCCGGGACCTCAAGGTCAACGAGGAGCTCTACATCACCCTCTCCAAGCAGATGGAGGAGACCCGGGTGGCGCTCTCGGCCATCCCCGTGTTCGTCTCCATCGTGGCGCGGGCCCCGGTTCCGGCCGCCCCCTTCTACCCCAATGTGAAGGCCAACAACCTCCTCGGCTGCCTGCTCGGACTGCTTCTCGGCCTGGTGATCGTCTTCCTGATGGAGAGCCTCGACATCTCTATCTCGACCATCGAGGACATCGAGCGGCTCGTGGGCATCCCCGTGCTCGCCGTCATCCCCCACCTGGGCACGGAAAGGAAGTGGGACGCCTTCAAGGCCAAGCTCCTCAGGCGCGAGCGCTACCCCATCGACGCTTTCCGTTCCCTGCTCTTGTTCCACCAGAGCACCAAGTCCCCGACCATCGAGGCGTACCATTCCCTGCGCTCCGCCATCCACGCGCAGAAGCCGGATCAGGAGCGCTGGGTGCTGGCCTTCACATCCACGGGCGTGGCCGAGGGCAAGACCCTGACCGCGACCAACTTCTGCCTGGCGGCCGTGCACGCGGGCATGAAGGTGCTCCTGATCGGCTCGGACATCAGGCGGCCCGTCATGCACCGCGTCTTCGGTCTGCCCAAGCAGCCGGGCCTCATGGAGGTCCTCACCGGCGCGGCCGACTGGCGCGACGTCGAGCGCGGGACCGTGGACTTCCTCATGGGCGAGATCGACCTCGACAGGATCCTGGGCTTCTCCGGCATCGACAACTTCAAGGTCATGACCGCCTGGACCGCGTCCTCGGCCGACATCGTCAACGTCTTCTCCTCGCCGCTCCTGCCCAAGTTCATCCAGGAGGTCCGCCCCCACTTCGACCTCGTGGTCTTCGACCTCCCTCCCGTCCTGCTCTTCGTCGACGCCATCCTCATCGGCGCCCAGTGCGACGGCACGGTCCTCGTCTACCAGTCCGGCAAGATGGCCCGCCAGGCCCTGCGCAGGGCCAAGGAGCAGCTGTCCGCCTCCAATGTCAAGATCCTGGGCGTGGCCCTCAACGACATGCAGTCCAGCGAGATGGGCCCGGCCTATTCCTACTACTACGGCTATTCCCACTACGCGAGGCAGGAGGAGACCTGACCCCGCCGCGGGCCCCATGACGCGGGGCCCGGGGCCCGCGTCGGTCCGCGTCCTCCACCTGGTCACCAGAGCGGGTCCGGCCGCGGAGGCGGCGGCCCTTCTGGCGCGGTCGGGCCGCGGCGCGCTCGCCCTCGGGCCCGGGGACGGGACGCTGGCCGAAGAGGGCGCCGCAGGCAGGGCCTCCTCCGGCGCCATCGTCGTCCCCCATCTGGGGCGCGAGGTCTCGCTCTGGCGGGACGTCTTGGCCTTCTGCGAGATCGTCGCCCTTCTGGCGCGGCTCAGGCCCGGGACGCTCCACACGCACACGTCCAAGGCCGGCTTCCTCGGCCGCTGGGCCGCGTGGCTTCTCAACCGGACCTCTCTGCGCTCGCGGCCCATCACGGTGGTGCACACCCCCCACGGCCACCTGCTCTACGGCTATTTCGGTCCTCTGGGGAGCGCCTTCTTCCGTGTCCTCGAGGCCGCGACAGCCCGGGTCACGGACCGGCTCGTGGCCGTTTCCGACGGGGAGAGGAGGGAGAGCCTCGCCGCGGGTCTGGGAGAGCCGGGGCAGTGGTCGGTGATTCCCGCCGGGGCGCTCCTGGATCCCAAGGCCTCGGCCCTGTCGCCGCGCGAGCGCCGGAGGCTCAGGGAGAGGCTCGGACTTCCTCGCGAGGCGTTCGTCGTCGGGACCGTGGCCCGGCTCGAGCCGGTCAAGGGGGTCCGGCATCTCGTCGAGGCCGCGGCCATGCTGGTCCGGAAAGGCGGCGGGGAAGGCTTTGGGGATCAGCCGAGCCGGGTCCGCTTCCTTGTGGTGGGGGACGGCAGTCTCCGTGCTCGTCTCGAACGCCTGGCAGGGGACCTCGGAATCGGCCCCTCCGTGGTGTTCGCCGGATTCCGTGAGGATGCCGCCTCCTGCCTGGACGCCATGGATGTCTATGTCCAGCCTTCGCTCAACGAAGCCATGGGGCAGGCTCTCCTGCAGGCGCTTTCCCGCGGGGTCCCGGTCGTGGCCTCCGCGGTCTGCGGGATCCCCGACGTCATCGAGGACGGCGTGTCCGGGCTCCTCGTGCCTCCGGGCGAGCCGGCCGCCATCGCCTCGGCCGTGGGACGCATCCTCGCCGACCCTTGCCTCGGGCAAAGGCTCGGCGCAGGGGGCAGGGCCTCGGCCTTGCGGGACGATGGCCGGGGGGGGCTGTTGTTCGGCCCGGAGAGGGCCGGCCGCCTGCATGAAGAGCACTACGCGGGCCTCTCGGGCAGGACGGCGGAGCGGCCGTGATCCTCGCCTGCCACCAGCCCCAGTACCTCGCATGGCCGGGCTATTACCATAAGATGGCCTCATGCGACGTCTTCGTCTATCTCGACGACGTGCAGTACAAGCGCCGGGAATTCCAGAACCGCAACAGGGTCAGGACGCCGTCCGGCTGGGTCTGGCTGACCGTGCCCGTGCGCACCCGGGGACGCCGGGCCCAGCGGATCCGGTCCGTCGAGACGGACGCGGCCCGCGACTGGCCCGCCGAGCACCTGGCTACCCTTCGGCACTGCTACGCCAGGGCCTGGGCGTTCAAGGAGCACGAGCCGTTCCTAGAGAGCCTCTACGGCCGTCCCTGGCCGAGGCTGATGGACCTCTGCCTCGCGTGGGACCGACGGGTGCGCGGGCTGCTGGGCATCGCCGGGCAAGCCGTGCTCGAGTCCGAGGCCGGGTCCGAGGGCGCGGGCACGGCCCGGATCATCTCTCTGTGCAGGAGGCTCGGCTGCGACGCTTATCTCTCCGGCGCGGGCGGGAGGCGCTACCTCGACGAGGGGGCCTTCGCGGCCGCGGGCGTCGGACTGCTCTACCAGGAATTCGGGATCGCGCCCTACCGCCAGCGCTTCGACGGCTTCGTGCCCGGGCTTTCGACAGCGGACCTCCTCTTCAATTGCGGGGCCCGGGCCTGCCGCCGCATCATCGCGGACAGCGGCCGCGTCCTGGGGTTTGACCGCGTCCCGGCGCAATTGTGATAATCTGAGCCCATGTACGAAGAATTCTGGGGGCTTCGGGAACTGCCGTTCGAGAACACTCCGAACCCGAAGTATTTCTACGCGTCCGACAAGCACCAGGAGGCCCTCTCCCGCCTCCAGTACATCGTCCGCGAACGCAAGGCGTGCGGCGTCCTCTCCGGGGTCTATGGCTGCGGCAAGACCCTCATCCTCTACTCCCTGAGGAAGTCCCTCGAGGCCGAGGGCTGCAAGTTCACAGTCGTCAACAACCCCAGGCTCGACGACCTCGGGATGCTCCGGCTCATCCTGCGAGGCCTCTCCGGCGTGGAGGTCCCGTCGGACAAGGCCGACGTGCTCATGTCCCTGCAGAGCCACATCGAGGGCGTGGCCCAGGACGGCAAGCACACCGTGGTGGCAATCGACGAGGCCCACGCCATCGTCTCCAACGACGTCTTCGAGGAGCTCAGGCTCCTGCTCAACTTCCAGACCGATGTTCGCTGTCTCGTGACCCTCCTCCTGGTCGGCCAGCCCGAACTCCAGCCGAGGATCGAGTCCAACAAACAGCTCAACCAGCGGGTCAACCTCCACTTCCACATCGACGCGTTCAACGCCAAAGACACCGCTGAGTACATCCGGCACCGCCTGGAGACGGCCGGAGCGCGGCCCGACGGGATCTTCTCCCCCGAGGCCGTGGAGCTCCTGCACCGGCACTCCGGAGGCATCCCCCGCTGGCTCAATCACTTCTGCCACATGAGCCTCTTGGCAGCCTACACCAAGGGGGTCCGGAACATCACCCCTGAGATCGCGGAAGAAGCCGTGCAGAGCGTGAAGGGCTCGGTCTAGTCCCCTCCCCGCGGATAGCCGCCCATGAACTGGCCCGCCCTGTCCCTGGGCTTGGCGGCGTCGGCCTGCCTGACCCCGGTCGCCATCCTCGCGGGCCGGCGTTGGGGAGGCTTGGACCTGCCTGGGCCCCGCAAGGTGCACCTTTGCCCGGTACCGAGGACCGGGGGGGGAGCGATCCTCGTGGGCGTGCTGGCCGCCTCCGCGGCTTCCGGGGCTCCGGGTCCGGTGGCGGGTCTTGTCGCGGGCGGGGCCCTGGTCTTCCTTGCCGGGGCGTGGGAGGATTGGCGGGGGCTTTCGCCCTGGTCCCGGCTGACCCTGCAGGTCGTGGGCGCGTGCTGGGCTGTTTTCGCGTGGTCCAGGAGCCCGGAAGCCTGGCCGGCCTTGACCGCGGTCTCGGGCTGGTTGGCCGCCGTTGCCGCGGTGCTCTGGCTGGTGGGCATGGCCAACGCCTTCAATTTCATCGACGGTCTCGACGGCCTCGCGCCGGCCGTGGGGGCCGCGTCCGCGGCGCTCCTGGCGTCCCGGTGCGGGGAGGCGGGGGCTTTGTCCGCGGGCCTGTGCGGGGCCTGCCTGGGATTTTTGCCGTACAACGGCTATCGGGCGAAGGTGTTCCTGGGGGACGGCGGGGCCACGCTCATCGGCTTCCTGCTGGCGGGGTTGGGCCTGCACGCGGGCCGGGCCGACGGCAGCGGGGTCTGGGCCGCGCCCCTGGCCGCGCTGGCCCTGCCGGCGGCGGATCTCGTCGCGACCACCGTGTCCCGGGTGCGGCGGGGCGAGGTGCGGGGAGTGAGGTCCTGGGTCGAGTTCGCGGGCAGAGACCACCTGCACCACAGGCTCCTGGACGCGGGCCTGCCGGCCCCTGCTGCGGCGGCGCTCCTGACTGCCTGCCACGCCTGTGCGGCTGCGGGACTGCTCCTTCTGGCCCGCTGAAGACGGTCCCGGCTGAAACCCCGGGTCTCAGGCCAGGCCCTTGCGGAGCTTCGATTCGAGGGTCTCGGCGAGCGCGGTCAGCTCCCGGGCTTTTTCGTCGAGGCGCCGCTCCCGCTCCGCGAGACGGTCCTGTTCGGACGCCGCCCTGCCGGCCTCGGATTCTAGCGTGGCGATGCGGCCCTCGAGGGTCGTGACCTGGGAGAGCAGGTCCTGGCCCCGCAGGCGGTGGCCGTCGAGTTCGCCGAGCAGGCTCGCCTTCTCTTTGAGCCAGGCCGTCTCCTGCTCGCCCGCGGCCGCGTCCCGGGCCTTCGCCCTGCCTTCGGCGCGCCGGGCGCGCTCCTCGGACTCGAGGGCGCGCTTCTCGATCTCGAGGAAGCGGTTGAGGGTCTCCTGGTATTTCCGGTGCCAGGCGTCGGCTTCATCCCTGGTCCTGGCCAGCTCCTCCTCCAGGGATTCCCGCGCCCTCCGGACGGCTTCCTCGAGCCTGGTCCGGCCCTCGGACTCAAGGGACCTGATCTGCGTGCCCAGGTCCGCGCGCTCGCGCAGGAGCTGGCGCTCCTGCTCGGCGAGCAGGAGCCGGCGGCTCTCGGCCAGGTCCGCGGCGTGGGCGGCGTCGTGCTCGGCCTCCGCTGTCCTGCGCTCCATCTCGAGGACGGCTTCCCCCTGTTCCTGGAGCTTGCGGCGGGCGAGCTCGAGCTCCTCGACGAGCTTGGCCTTCTGCTTCTGCCAGGCGTGCTCGGAGGAGTGCGCCGTGGACTCGGCGCGGACGATGATGTCCTCCTTCTCCTTGAGCCACTGCCTCTCCCGCTCCGTGAGCAGGGCCTCGCGGCTCTCGGTCATGCTCTGGCTGCGCCGGGAGGCCTCTTCGGCCAGGGACAGCCGGCGCTTGAGGCCGGCGACGATGCTCTCGTGGGCGCGCTGAGACTCGGCCTCACGCTTCGCCAGGGCCTCGACGGAGTTCCGGATTCCGGGATCGAGGCTGACGAGATCCTCGACGCGCTTGAGGTGCTCCTCGCGGTCGGCGAGGGCCTTCCTGGCGGCTTCGGCCGCGGCCGCGGCCTCGGCCCGGGCCTTCTCGGCCGCGGAGAGCTTGGCGTCGGACTCGGAGGTCTTGGCCTCAAGGAGCGAGAGACGTTCGAGCGCCCAACGCAGGGCCATGCGCGCGGTGTCCAGATTGTTGATCTGGGAGACTTCAGCGACGCTGAAGGGACGACTCTGGGTTTCGGAATTCTCCATGGTCAGCGGTCCTCGGTGCGATCATCATCATACCAGTAGCGGTCCTGTTCCGCCATCCGTATTTCCACGAAGGGCTTGCGTAGCGTCCGCAGGCGGTCGCTCACGCGCCCTTCTCCTTCTTCCTCTCGCGCTCGGCGAGGATGGCCTTGCCCAGGCTCGCCTCGGAACGGGCCGCCCGGGCGTCGTCCTCGGCCATGGCCAGGCGCCTCTCGAGCTCCGCGCCCTTCTCACGCGCCTCGGCCAGCCGGCCTTTCCAGGCCTCGGCCTCCTCCTTGGCGCGGCGCTCGAGCCTCTTGCGCTCCTCGGCCTCCCGGCTCGAGAGCCTGGCCGCGTTCTGGGAGGCGGACTCGGCTTCGACGAGCCGGTTCTCGAACTCCAGGGTCTGTGCGAGGAGCTCGTTGTGCCGGCGCTTCCAGACGCTCATCTCCTCCAGCATGGACAGGCGCTCCTTGGACCAGCGGTCCTCGATCTTGTCGACGACGGCCTGGAGCCGCTCCTGGCCGCTCACGTCGAGGTTGCTGCACTCCTCGTAGATGGCCGCCTTCTCCTCCTCCCACTGGCGCCGGCGCTCCTCCAGGAGCTGGCGGGACGTCTCGGACTCGGAGGCCGCGCGGCGGGCGGCCTCCTGGGCCAGGATGAGCTTCTTCTCGAGGTCGCGGCCGCGGTCCGCTTCTGCGTCGATGCGCTCGCGGAACTCGGCCGAGAGCTCCTGCCGGCCCTCCTCGGCCTTGCGCAGGCTCTCGAGGAGCTCCTGGCGCTCCGCTTCCCAGCGGCCCTGCCGTTCGGAGAGCACCGTGCCCCTGTCGTGGGCCGTCTTCTCGGCCTGGCGGGCGGCCTCCTCCGCGAGGAAGAGCCGCTTCTCGAGCGCTTCCGACGTGCCCGAGAGCTCGGCGCGCTTGGCGCGCTCCAGGACGTCGGCGAGCTCGCGCTCGAGGTCGAGGATGCGCTCCGTCTGCTCCTGGCACTTCTTCTGGAAGGCCTCGGCCTCGGAGCGCAGGGCCGCCTCGCTGCCCACGCAGAGGTCCGCGCGCCGGGCCCGGTCCTGGGTCTCGACCAGGGACTTCTCGAGGCCGAGCGCCCGGGCCAGGACTGCCTGGTATTTCTTCTGGAGGTCATCGGAGACCTCGATGAGCTTCTTCTCGAGCTCCACCACGGCCTTCTCCCGCTCCTGGGCCCGCTGCTTCCAGACCGCGGTCTCTTCAGCGAGCGAGGACTGCTTCTGGGAGGCCGTCTCGGCCCTGCGGCCGGCGTCCTCGGCCTGGCCGAGCCGGCGCTCGAGGTCGCGGTTCTTCGATACAGCGGCTTCGAGGCCGGCGCGCAGGTCGGCCATCTCCGCGGCGCCCGTCTCCGCGGCCGCGGCGCGCGACTCCGCCTTGGCGGCGCGGTCGCGCAGCTCCATGAGCCGCTTCTCTGCCTCGAGGGCCGCCTTCTCCTGGTCCGCGGCGCGCTGGCGCCAGAGGCCGGCCTCCTCCGCGAGGAGGGAATCGCGCTGGAGGGAGGCCTTGGACTGCTTGCCCATCTCCTCGGCGAGAGCCAGCCTTCGCTCGAGCTCGAGGTTCTTGCCGGCCGCGTCGGCCAGGTCGCGGCGCAGGGCCGCGACTTCGTCGGCCAGGGTGGCCTCGTAGGAGGCGCGGACGTCCGCGAGCTTGGCGTGCTCCTGGGACTCCATGAGGCTCTTTTCGAGCCCCGCGGTCTTCTCCAGGAGGTCCTGGTGGCGCTGGAGCAGTCCGGCCGTCTCCGAGGCCTGGCGTTGGGCCGCGGCCTTCGCCCGGGCCTCCGCTTCCCGGGCCTCGTCGGCGGTCCGCTCCAGGGAAAGGATCCTCTCCGCGTCCTGGCCCCGCAGGGCGCGGAGGCGGGCGGTCTCGTCGGAAAGCGCCTTCTCGGTCGCCTTGGCGAGGTCCGCGCGCTTGGCGACCTCGAGAGCTTCGGTCACCCTGCGCTCGAGGTCGATGTTCTTGTCGAGCTGGTCCTGGAACCGCTTCCTGATGATCTCGAGCTCCTGCTGGAGGTTGGCCTCGTGGGCCGCGGTCTGCCTGGCTTCGAGCAGGGCCTTCTCCAGCTCCGAGATCCGGCAGCCGCTTTCCTGGCACCTCTGGAGCAGGGCCGCGGTCTCCTCTCGCTCGAGGGCCTCGAGCCGTTTGACCTCCTCGGTCTTGAGCTCCATCATCATCTGGCTGCGGCCGGCCTTGTCCTCGGCCGTGGCGAGGCGCTTCTCGAGGTCCACGACCCTGTCGAGCGCCGCGGCGACCTTCTTGATCCACGAGGAGGACTCGGCCTGCCGGGCCTCTTCGCTCTTGACGCGCATCCCCGCCTCGGCCTCGGCCGCGACCCGGCCGCGCTCCGCGGCCTCCTCGGCCGCGGCGAGGGTCTGCTCGAGCTCGACGTTCCTCTGCATGTGCTCGCGGTACTTCTCCCGCAGGAGCCCGATCTCCTGGAGGAGCGTCGCCTCGTGCGCGGCCGCGAGGTCCGCGCGCTTGACCTTCTCCTCGGTGCCGGAGAGGAGGTTCTGCATCTCCACGATGCGCTGGGCCGCCTCCGCCGCCTTCTGTGCGGACGACGCGGACTCGCGCTTGAAGGACTCCTCCGCGCGCTGGAGCGCGCCGGTGCGGGAGGCGAGCTCGCGCTCGGCCTCGGCAGCCCGCGACTCGGCTTCGGCGAGCCGCTTCTCGAGGGAGAGTACCCGGTCCGTGAGGGCCCCGGTCTTCTCCTGGAACTGGGCCGCCTCCTCCCGTTCGAGCGCGTCGAGGCGCCGGGCCTCCTCGGTCTTGAGCTCCATGGCCATCTGGCTGCGCTCCGCCTTCTCCTCGGTCATGGCGAGTTTCTTCTCGAGCTCCATGACGCGGCCGTTCTGCTCCTGGCACTTCTGCGAGAGCATGCCGGTCTCGTCGCGGCGCAGGGCCTCCGAGCGCAGGGCCTCGTCGGCCTTGATCTCCATGGCCATCTGGGCGGAGGAGGCCGTCTCCTCGGCCATGGCGAGGCGCTTCTCGAGGTCCACGATGCGGGCCATGTGCTCCTCGGCCTTCTTGGCGAAGCCCGAGGTCTCGTCCTTCCTCAGAGACTCGACCTGGGCCGCGGTCTGGGCGTGGCGGGCGGCTTCCTCGGTCTTGATGTCGAGCGACATCTGCGACGCCTGAGCCTGCTCCTGGGCGCGGGAGAGCGCCTTCTCGAGCTCGACCATGCGGACCGTCTGCTCCTGGACCTTCCTGGAGAGCGTGTCGGTCTCGTCCTTGCGCAGGGCGTCGATATGGGAGGCTTCCTGGGCGTGGCGGGAGGCTTCCTCGGCCTTGATCTCCATGGCCATCTGGGCGGAGGAGGCCGTCTCCTCGGCCATGGCGAGGCGCTTCTCGAGGTCCACGATGCGGGCCATGTGCTCCTCGGCCTTCTTGGCGAAGCCCGAGGTCTCGT
>JBAZSR010000147.1:0-9815 GCA_041662295.1 Elusimicrobiota bacterium
GTGGATGAGGATGTCGGCGTTGCGCACGAAGATGGAGAACTTCTCGCTGAAGAAGGAGCGCGGCCCGTCCGAGGGCTCCAGCTCGTTGTCCGGGCAGTAGACGAGCGAGCGGCCCTCGTGCTCGATCCTGTAGGCCAGGGCGCTGCCGGGGTGCATGGTCCAGAGGCCGGTGAGCACGACGTCCGGCCGGATCCGATGCCGGCTCTCGCCCAGGGGCACGAGGGTGATCCTCTCCGGCGCGAGGCCCTCCAGGAGCGGGCCTGCGGCCTCCAACAGTCCGGGCCGCGGCCCGGCCACGACCACGGTGCCGTTCTTGCCGAGCATGGCCGGCAGACGGCCAAGGCCGGCGATATGGTCCGGATGGTAGTGCGAGAGGATAATCCAGGTCTCGGCGGCCGACGGGAGTGTGAAGGCGGACGATCCCATCCCCGAGCCCGCGTCGAGGATGATGTTGAGTTCCTTGAGCGCCAAAGCGACGCAGCTCGTGGGCTCCCCCCCCACCTCGGCGGCCGCTCCCCGGCAGCCCCAGACCACGGCCTTCATGGCCGGGGCCCTCGAAGGCGCCGCCCCCCCGGCGGCGTCGGAGGAAGGGCCCCCAGCCGCCGTGCGGAGCCAGGTCATGAGCTTCGGGAAATCCACGGGCTTGGTGATGAAGTGGTCCGCCCCGGACTTCTTGGCGAGGTCGCGGTCCTCCCGGAAGGTCTTGGCGCAGGCCAGGACGACCTTCACGTCCGCGGTCGCGGCCTCTGCCTTGACTGCGGAGCAGAGGGTGGCGCCGTCCACGCCCGGCAGCATGAACTCGGCGATGAGCACGCGAGGGTGAAGGCGTCGGACCGCTTCGAGGGCGTCGATCCCCTCGGGCCTCTTCTGCACCGCGTAGCCCTCGTGCCGCAGCGCAACGGCGAAGAGCTCAGCGCTGTAGGGATCGTCGTCGACGATCAATATGTCGGTCACCGCGAAACCGAGACCGTCAGGCGGCATTCCGGGGGCGAGCCCCCTGCCGTGATGTTCACGCTGTAGCCGTCCACCGTGGACGGCAGGCAGCCGCCCGCGGGCAGGCTGCAGTCCGCGCGGCCGAAATCCGATTCCTGGAGGCAGGCCGCGGTCTGGTGGCTCGCGGACTGGGCCGCCCGCCGCATCCGGGTCGAGGACTCCACCTTGGTCGAGGCGATGTGCCGCCCCAGCATCAGCCTCACGATGCTCGCGTTGATGAAGGCGATGACCACGAGCATCACCAGCACCCAGGGCAGGACCGAGCCTGCGTCCGGGGCGCGTCGCGGCCTAGAAGATCGCATTGGAGATGGTGGCCTGGAGCTGCTGGGAGACGGTCCCTCCCGCGGCCAGGATCGGGTTCTGGAGGGAGACCGTGTAGTCCATCAGGATGACGTTGGCCTCCGCTGCCGGGCGGAAGAAGCTCGCGGTGATGAGGAAGGGCTCTCCGCCGGCGATCAGGAACCGGGTGGAGCCCGCGGGCGCCCCGGTGCCGCATTCCCCCGCGTAAGGGGCTCCGGGGCCCGTGTAGAGATAGAGGCGCTTGCCCGGCGGGTCCACGCAGAAGCGCTGGTACTCGGCGGGCAGGCTCGACACCAGGGCCGCGCCGGTCTCGGGATCGGCGTTCGAGAGGACGCTGAGGTCGGCGGAGGAGGCCCCCAGCGCCGGGGAGCGGATCGCGGAGGCCGGGGTCACGGCCTGGGACAGAGCCTGGCGCGCCATGAGCGCGTTGGTCGTCAGGGTCGTCCAGGCGATGGAGCGCATCTGCGCCTTCAAGGCCATGGCCTCGAGCTGGAGCACCCCCGCCATGACGATCATGAAGAGCGACATGCTGACGAGCACCTCCACCAGGGTCACGCCGCCCTCGTCCCGAGCCTTGGCGGTCATCTCAGTTCGCCCAGGTGAGCACGGCGTCCACGCGCCGTACGGGACTGCCGTTGCGGTCCTCGACCGCGACGGTGTAGGTCAGCCGGGCGCCGGCGTCGTTCCGGAGGGAGGCCGGCAGCCGGGCCGTCACGTCGTGCGTGCCCTCCTGGAGGGCCCAGCAGCCGCAGGTGTCGCCCGCGAGGGTCCAGCCCCCGCCCGGGCCGTCCGCGGCGTTGGAGGAGTCGGCGGTGGTGAAGTTCTCGAGCTCCTCGAGCAGCTGCTGGAGCTGGGTCGAGGCCAGGGTCGAACGCTCGATCCGGACGTCCTGCTGGCCCCCGCTGACGAAGATCGCGGCCACGGTGGCCACGGCGATGGCGATGAGCAGGGTGGACACGAGGACCTCGGCGAGGGTCATGCCCCGCTGGTTCACCGGGCCCTCCCCGTCGACACGTCCCTGCCGCAGGACTTCCGGAAGTCCATGACGCGGGCCGCGTCCTCGTTGAGCGGCTTGAGGGACCTGCCGGAGTCGTCCACCGCGAAGAGGGCCTCTCCCCCGCCTTGCCCCGGGGACAGCGGGACGGCCAGCTTCTTGATCCCGCCCTCGAGCCTCCAGTAGGCGCCGGAGGTCATGTCTTGGCGGGCCTCTCCCAGGCAGCTCGGCAGGGCCAGGGCCGCGGCCCGCTGCTCGGGCTTCGTGGGCCTGGCCGCGCTCGGGGGGACGGCCGCGGGAGGGGCCGAGCCGCGCAGGACCGACAGGAGCGCGGCCGCAGCCACGCCTGCGGCGATGACCCCGGCGTAGAACTTCGCGCCCCCGCCGGACCCCTCGGGGCCGGCCTTCGGGGCCTTGGGAGCGTCCGGAGCCGGGGCCTTGGCGATGGTGCCCAACTCGGCGAGGAGCGCGGCCTTCTCCTCGCTGCTCGCGGCCTTGGGCCGGTTCTCGATGGCGCAGAGGATGGCGGGATGGGCGCGGGCGAAGACCCAGTTCCGTCTGTTGGCGAGGTCCTTGCCTTCGGGGCAGACGAGGGTGTGCGGGGAGAAATCAGGCAGGACGACCAGTTCGTCGATCTGGAAGGGGCCGCGGACCCGTCCTCCGATGCGGATGTGGAACTTCATGGCCGCGGCGGCCCCCTCGTGCGGCCCTGCGTCTGCCTGGGGCATGCCGGGATTATAGGAAATTATTGTTCCGCCGGAATCTGCTTCGCGGGGGGCTAGCGCCGCGGGAAGTGGTTGTAGCGGAACTGGAACGTCCCGAGGACGTCGTAGCCGCCGTTGAACTTCAGGTAGGAGACGTCGAAGTTCAGCTTCAGGAAGTAGCCCAGCTTGAGGTTCACGAGGATCGGGTTGAGCGCCGCTCCGTTGAACTTGATGAACTCCACGCCCAGCGGGTAGGCCGGCTTGGGCAGGTAGAGGATGCTCGCGAAAGGCATGCTGCGGCTCCACGTGCGGTCGCCCCGCCTGCCCGCGTAGAACTCGAGGGCCTGGGGGGCGAGGAACTCGGTGAGCTGGGCCGGGATGTCGCCGGTGCTCCCCATCATGTAGCCCGCGCTGACCCGGACGCCCTTGATGTTCTTGCTGGCCACGACGTAGGCGTCGGAGAGGGTCTTGGTCGTCTTCTGGTCCACGTTGAGCGAGACGGTCGGCGTGTTGACCGTGGGCTGGGGCGCGTCGCGGAACATGAGGTGCCCATGGGCTCCGACGGCCACCGCGGGCCGCCAGCGCGCCTCGGACTGGACCTGCATCTTGCCCTCGGCCGACAGGAGCCACACACCGAGGCGGTCGATGTAGCTCGTTTTGCGCACGGAGTTCTCAAAAGAATTGCGGCCGTAGAGCCGGCCGATGAAGTAGATGGCGTTGAAGTCGAGCCCCATGCCCGGGGTCGTGTATTTGCCGGCGCCGCGGTAGGCCGTCGGGGTGATGATGATGCCCGAGACCGCGGCCGGCGGGGTGGCGGGCTTGGCCGGCTCGGGCGGGCCCGGCGGGGCGGGCTTCTCCGCGACCCGGTAGATCAGGCGCACCTGGTTGGGAGCGGCCGAGATGCTCGCGTACTCGGCCGGGACCGGGGAGGCCGGCATCTCGAAGACCAGGGGTTCCACCGCGTCGAAGCGCTTGGTGGCGAGGAGCTTCTCGACGTCGTCGGCGACGTCCGCCTTGGTGTAGAGCATCCCGGCCTTGCCCCTCACCCGGTCGCGCCAAGCCGGGTCGGAGGCGACCTGGGACCCGGAGAAGAGCAGGACCTCGCCGAGCACCCAGGGGCCCTGGTCCACGGGAAGGGCGGCGCCGGAGGATGCGAAGACCGACGGCGCAGCCGCTGTGGAGGCCTGCGGCAAAGCCGCAGGAGGCAAAGCCGCAGGAGGCACAGCCGCAGGCTCTTGGGCCCGGGCCGGACCGGCGAGGGCGGCCGCGAGGAGGAGCGCGAGGATGGGGAGGCGCGTCATGCCGGCGCCCCCCAGGCCCCGAGGCAGGCCCTCACGAGCAGGTTGGCGATCACCGCCGCTCCCAGGTCGTCTCCCACGATGCCGATCCCCCCGGGCAGGCGGTCGAGCCAGGAATAGGGCGGGAGCTTGACGGAATCGAGCAGGCGGAAGAACAGGAAGCCCAGCGCCAGGACCGGAAGGGTCTTCGGCAGGAAGGCCAGCGCCGTCCAGAGGCCCACGACCTCGTCGAGCACGATGCGCGGGTCGTCGTGGCTCCCGAGGGTCGTCTCGGCCCGGCCGCAGATCCAGACCGCGGCCGCGACCGCAAGGGCCAGGACCGCGCCGTACGCCCACGGACCGTCCGGCAGCAGCAGCCAGAAAGGCGCCGCCAGGATCGTCCCGAAGAGACCCGCTCCGCTCCATTTCTTCTTTCCCAGGATTCTGACGGGAATATAGCTAATATAGCATCCGGTGGCAAAGAGCAGGATGAGCCTCTCGGGGCCTTCCTCGCGGAAGGGTCTCAGCCCCACGTCTTCTCCAGCGTGGAGAGCGACTGCCTCAGGTACATGACCGCGCTGAACCAGGTCATGGCCACGCAGAGCACCGTGAGGTGGTAGGGAAGGCGCAGGACCCAGGCCGGGACCTGGAGCCGCTCCATCACCACGAGGAGGAGGATCATGCCGAGCACGGAGCCGCACTGGAAGCCCGTCTTGAGCTTGCCCCAGCGGTCCGCGGCCATGATCTTGCCCTGGCTGCTCAAAAGGACCCTGATGCCTCCGATCACGAGGTCGCGGGCGAGGATGAGGAAGACCCCCCAGAGCGGGATGTCGAGCTCGCGGATGCGCAGGAGCGCGATGAGGGCTCCCAGGATGAGGACCTTGTCGGCGATGGGGTCCGCGACCTTGCCGAAGGCGCTGACGGTGTTCGTGCTGCGGGCGACCCAGCCGTCCACCCAGTCGGTGACCACCGCGGCCACGAATGTCACGAGCGCGGCGAGGTGCATGAGGCTGGAGTCCGTCATGAGCGAGCCGAAGACGACGAGCGCCAGCGCCATGCGCAGCATGGTCAACTGGTTGGCCAGGGTCATCGGACCGGGAGGACGTGCTCCCCGGACGGGCCCACGGCCGGGAATGACGTCGGAGCCCCGTTGAGGGTGAGGACGAGATGCTCGGGGCTCGGGGTGCGGATGGAGACCTTGAGCTTGGGCCGGTATTCCTGGGGCTTGCCGCCTCGCGGGGCGATGCCCTCGAACCGGATCCTATCGTCGATGGTGACGCGGACCCAGACGTCCTCCTTGAAGGACAGGGTCACGAGCGGGTCGACGGGCACGCTGATGGGCTGGAGCACGGGCGGCGGGGCAGGGGCCTCGACGCTCCCTTCCGGGGCCTGCGGGGCGCCCTGGCGCAGGAGGAGCCAGGCCGCCAAGCCCGCCCCTGCCAGCGCGAGCGCCAGGAGCGCGAGGATCCGGCGCGGGTCTCCGGCCGGCTCCCTGGAGGATCCGGGGGCCGCGGCGCGGGGGGCGGCCGGGGCCGGCGCGGCGGCGCGGGGCGCCGGGGCTGGAGAGGCCGGGCCCGCTGGCTCGGCCTCCGCTGGAACGGGCCGGTCCGGATTGATCTTCTTCCAGAGGGGATCGAAGTCGACCTCGAGGTAGTCGCAGTAGATGTGAAGGAAGCCCCGCAGGTAGACCATGGCCGGGAACTCGTCGAGGCGGTTGGCCTCCAGGGCTTCGATGAGCTTCTTGGGCACCCGGGTGTGCTGGCTGACGACGTCGACGGCTTGGCCCTTCTTGAGGCGGGCCTCCTTCAGGATCGAGCCTACGTCCACGTCGATGGTCGAGGGCACGGTCTTGGGCGGGATGCGGCGCAGGGGGTCTCGGTCGGGCATGTTCAGTGGCCGGTGGGGTAGCGGAAGACGTCCGCGTCCTTGGGTGGAGTGAAGTCGAAGACGGAGCGGGAGAGGTCCGGGTTGAAGCGCACGTCGGCGAAGACCGATTCCACGACGGCGCCGGCCGCGGTCAGGCGCGCCTCGTAGGGGAAGTAGTCCCGGGTCGACATCGTCAGTGCGAGGACGAACGCGGCGTCCTTGGCTTTGGGCCGCAGGTCGAGCCTGAAGACGCGGTGGCCGTCGGCCCCGGCCGCGGCGGCATGGCCCACGGCGACGTCGTAGCGCCGGAGCAGGGAGGCGTAGTCGCCGAAGTTGAGCAGGCCCTCGAGCGCGGGGTCGTTCTTGCGCCAGTCGTCGAAGGACGATTCGATGACCTGGTTGATCCACTTGCGCCAGACCCAGAAGGTCCGGCCGTCGGAGACCACGGTCTGGGGCTCGGGCCGCAGGTACTCCAGGCGCAGGCGCTTGGGCTTGAGGAACACGAGGGTGCCCTGCTTCGATTGGGGCGCTCCTCCCTCCTCGAGCCGGACGGTCTGCCGGAAGGAGAGCGCGAGGCTCGTCATCTTCGCGTCGAACTCGGAGAGGCGCTCGAACACGGACTCCACCGTGATCGGGCCCGTCGTCGGCGGGGTCAGCGGCAGGGCCGTGCCTGGGGAGGGTTTCGCCTCGGTCGGGGCCTGCCGGGACTGGGCCTCGGACTTCTTGGCCGCGCATGGGCCAGGGAGGAGGCACGGCAGGATGAGGGCCGCTGCCGCCAAGGAGACGAGCTTGCTCGTGCTCATGTCAGGTCTTCCCCGCCATGTCGGGCTTCTCCGGGAAGTTGGACCTCAGGTAGCCGCTGATGGAGTCGAAGTCGATCTCCCAGCGGTTGGTGCCCTCGGGCTTGTTGATCATGCCCTTGACCTCGAGGAGGCTCAGGATGTTGGTGGCCCGGGCCGAGGACCCGAACTGGGACTTGAGGAGGTCCTGCGACACCCTGCGGCGCTCGATCACGAGTTTGAGGGCCTCGCGGAACTCGGCGGGCTCGACCCCGAAGGACGCCAGGTCGGCCTCGGCGGGCTTGGGCATGGTGTCGAGCGATGGGTAGTCGGGCCTGCCGGTGGAGCGGAGGAAGTCCACGACCTTGCGGATCTCGTCCTCGCTGACGTAGGCGCCCTGGCAGCGGGCCGGTTTCTGGGCCCCTGCGGCGAGGTAGAGGAGGTCGCCCTTGCCCTGCAGGGCTTCGGCGCCCTGGCAGTCCAGGATGACCCGCGAGTCCACCCGGGCCGTGACCTGCAGGGCCACGCGGCTGGGGAGGTTGGCCTTGATGACGCCGGTGATGACGTCCACCGACGGTCTCTGGGTCGCCAGCACGAGGTGGATGCCCACGGCCCGCGCCATCTGGGCCAGGCGCTGGATGGACTCCTCCACGCCGTCGCGGGAGACGAGCATGAGGTCCGCCAGTTCGTCGATGACGACCACGATGTAGGGCTCCTTCGGGAGCCCCAGCTTGGCCGCGGACTGGTTGTAGCCATCGATGTTGCGGGCGCTGTGGATCTCGAAGTCCCTGTAGCGCTTCTCCATGACCTTGACCATGGCGTTGAGGGAGCGCGCCGCGGTCTTGGCGTCGGTGACCACGTGGACGTTCTCGGCCGGGACGCACGGGTCGAAGAGGTGCGGGATGCTCTCGTAGAAGGTGAGCTCGAGGCGCTTGGGGTCGATGAGCAGGAACTTGACCTGGTCGGGCCGGGCCCGGAACAGGATGGAGAGGATGATGGAGTGGATGAGGACGGACTTGCCGCTGCCCGTGGCCCCTGCCACGAGGACGTGCGGCATGGTCGCCAGGTCCGCGGCCAGAGGCGAGCCGTCCGCGGTCAGGCCCACCCCGAAGGTCAGCAGCGGCGACTTGGCTGTCACGGCCGTGCTGGCCAGGATCTCGCGCAGGGTCACGAGCACGGGCCTGGCGTTGGGGATCTCGATGCCCACCGCGGCCTTGCCGGGGATGGGGGCGATGATGCGGATGCCCCGGGCGCGCATGGCCAAGGCGATGTCGTTCTCCAGGGCCACGATGGAGCTGACCTTGACGCCTGGGGCGGGGCTGACCTCGAAGCGGGTGATGACCGGGCCCGGCAGGATGCCCGTGATGGAGGCGTCGATGCCGAAGTCCGTGAGCGTCTTCTGGAGGCTCGCGGAGGACGAGTCGAGCTCGTCTTGCGTGGGCAGGCCGCTCTCGCGGTCCTTCGCCGGGGCATTGAGGAGCCCGATGTCGGGGAGCGCGCCTGTGGCGCGGGGGCGGCCGGACTTCGACGGGGCGGGTTCGTGGGCCGGGGCCAGCGGGCCCGTCCTCTCCGCCGCCTTCGGCGGAGGGGAGGCGACCATGGGGGCCGGCGCGGCCGCCCCCTCCGGCATCGGAGGACGGCCGGCCTCCAGGGGCCTGCCGTCCCGAGGGCAGGGCTTGGGCCCGGCCTCCTGGCTGCGCTTCCGCCAGGCCGCGAGTTCCTGGCGCGATCGCATCCAGGCGCGGTAGTCCTCGGCGAGGAGGGCGGCCAGGCTCGCCGCGAGCCTGCCCCAGCGGATCTGGGTCGTGATTTGGCTGGAGACGATGAAGGCCGCGAAGCAGATCATGAAGGAGCCGGGGCCTCCGACCAAGCGGGTGAGGCTCGCGTGGATGTTCATCCCCACGGCGCCGCCGATGGCCGCCCCGGCTGAGAGCCAGTCGGGCGGCAGCCAGCCGCCCAGCATGGCCAGCAGGGACGAGGCGCACGCCAGGACGACGAGGGAGCCCGCGCTCAGCGTGAGCCAGCCCGTCGCGGCCTGGGCGGCCATGCCGTGGACCATGGCGTTGACGATGAAGAGCGGCAGGAGGATGGAGGCCGCGCCGAACCACGACCACAGAAGATGTTCGGTCTGCTGGCCGAACCACCCGGCCAGGTTTGGGAAGAGGATGGCCCAGGCCAGGAGAGCGGCCAGGACTCCGGCCGCGGCGAGCCTGATGGCGGGCGCGACGGCCCCCTCGCGGCGCGCTTTCCGCGTGTTCCGGGATTGGTGGGCGAACCTGTTACGCACGCTGGACGACGAAGAGGTCTTGGCCGGACTTGACCGCCTTGCCGTTCTCGACCAGGATCGTCAGGACCGTGCCGGGGAACTCCGCCTTGATTTCATTGAAGACCTTCATGGCCTCGACCATGCACAGGACGTGGCCGGCGGGGACCTTGTCCCCCTCCTTGACGTACGGGGGGCTCGAGGGGGAAGGCGCCCGGTAGAAGATGCCCATCATGGGCGCCTTGACGATGGCCGCGCCCGGGGGCAGGGCCGGGGCCGCGGCGACGCCCGCGGCGGGCAGGGGGGCGGCCGCGACGGCGGCCGTGTGGGCCGCCGTCACGATCTGCACCGGCGCGGGCGCGCCGGCCCGGACCAGCCGGGCCTGCCCTTCCGCGTCCTCGACCTCGAGAGTCTCGAGGCCGTGCTGAGCCATGAAGTCGTAGAGCGCCTTGAGCCGGACGAGGGTCGTGGAGCCGTTCTCCGGGTGCTTTTCCTTCTTCTCCGTTTTCTCCATGGCTGGGAGCCTACCTCCGCGAGTGGGACCTCGGGCCGTCCCGCCGGCCGCCGCGGTCTCCGCGGTCGCCGTCCCTGCGCGGCGGGCGCCCGCCGCCGTCGCCCTCGGAGCCGGGGGCGATCACG
>JBAZSR010000148.1:0-9800 GCA_041662295.1 Elusimicrobiota bacterium
CGCGTACATCGCCTCGGCGTCGCGGCCCGCGTACTCGACCGCGGGCAGGTCGCGGTAAGCCTCGATGCCGATCACCACGCCGAAGGCCTGCGCCAGGGCTTTGGTCGCGGCCTTAGGGGGGATGTCCACGTCGTCGACGCTCGCCGCGGCCTCGGGCTCGGACTCCGCCGCCGCCTCCCGGCCCTCGAAGGACACGACCTTCATGGCCGGCGGCGCCTTGCCCAGGACCAAGCCGAGGGGCGCGGCGTTCAAGCCGTAGCGGCCCCGCGCCTCGCTCAAGGTCACGGTGAGAGGAAGAGCCCCCTCGTCCTTGTAGCGCTTGTTGACGAAAAACTCGAACTCGACGGTCTTGGCCTGGCCGGGCTTGAGCTCGCCCACGGACGCGGAAGGCTCGCCCGAGATGAAGACATCGGCGCTGCCGGTCACGAGGAAGGCAGCCACGGCCTCGGCAGGCCCCGGCCCCGCGTTGCGCACGCTCACCGCGAGCTTCATGGGCTCGCCGGCCCGGACCGTCTTGCCCGGCCCGACCGAGACGCCCGCGACCTCGAGCCTAGGAGACTGGAAGGCGCGCGCCTTGAACTCGACGAGGACCGGCTCGGCGTCGAACCCGTTGCCCTCGCGGGCCTCGAGCCTCACCTGGACCTTGCCCGTGGCCAGGGCCGCGGACGCCTCGATGGGGACCTCGGCGGACGCGGTCCCCCCAGCCTTGACGTCGCCCACGTCCACGAACGCGGGCAGGGCCGCCTGGGTCTTCGACTGGAGGACCGGCGTCAGGCGCACCTGGTAGGCCGGCCCCGGCCCGGCGTTGAACACCGCCGCCGACAGGACGGCCCTCTCTCCGCCGTCGAGCATGGCGTTGCCCGAAGGCTCGCGGAAGGCGACCTGGAGGGAGAGCTTGGCCGGCTTCTCGGGCTTGGGCACCGCGGGCGCGGCCTCAGCCTTGGCCGGCGCCGAGGCCCTGCGCGCCGGCGCGGCCGCCGCCTCTGCCGCGGCCGCGATTGCCGCGGCCTCCGGGGTCATGGGCTGGTAGTTGGGCCCGTAGACGAAGCGCGGCTTGCCGTCGATCTTGTGGAGGTAGATCTTCGAGACCGACCACTCGCCGATCCCCGAGCGCCGGACGTAGATGTCGAGGTCGATCCTCTCGCCCGAGGCGCCCTTGAAGGCGACGCAGGTGAAGGCCTCCTCGCGGGACAGGTAGACGATCCTGTCCTTGGGCACGGACTCGAGGGTCAGCCGGTGGAGGTGGGAGGTGACTTCGTCCTTCACGAGGAAATCCCCGTCGTTCTTGGCCGCCGCCTCCATAAGATAGGCCTTCACCACGGCCTCGTAGGTGTCCGGGAAGGACACCAGGACCGGGGGCATCTCCGGGCCTGCACCCTTGGGCAGGGGCTTCCACGGCTCCGTCTTCGGCTGGACGGCCGACCCGTGGCGCATCGGCAGGACCGGGGAAGGCGTGGCCATGCCCGGCGGGTACACGTTGACCGGCATCACGGGCTGAGACTGCATGAGCCAGGAAGGCGCTGTCCCGAACGGACGGCCGGGCTTGCGCGCCGGGCGCCGCACTTGATCCTCCCAGGCAGGAGCCTGGGATGCGAGAAGGACAAGACCAAGGAAAAGCGCGGTTTTCTTCACGAAAAGATTGTATCTCTACGGCGCTCCCCCGGCAAGAGCCGTCTGGAGTGCCGTAATAACCCGTATGGCTTCCTCGGCAGGGGCTATTCTATAATGGCCCATGGCCATCGACACCAAAGTCTCCCTCGCCAAACTCGACCTCGATAAGACGCTCGAGCCCGACGCTTATAAGGAAAAAATGAGTTCGCTGATGCTCGAACTCCAGCGTCTCCACCGCCAGGTCTACGAGGCCCGCATCCCGGTCCTGCTGGTCTTCGAGGGTTGGGAAGGCGCGGGCAAGGGCGACTGCGTCAACCGCCTGCTCGAGCGCATGGACCCGCGCGGCACCCGGGTCTACTCCTTCATGGAGCCCACGAGCGAGGAGAAGTACCGCCCCTTCTTCTGGCGCTACTGGCGGGACATCCCCTCCCGCGGCCAGGTCGCGGTGTTCCAGCACTCCTACTACCACTGGCTCCTCAGGGACCGGTTCGACTCCTGCCTCAAGACGAAGAAGTGGCAGGCCGGCATCGAGTCCTTCCGCCAGTTCGAGCGGACCCTCGCGGACGACGGCGTGCTCATCCTCAAGTTCTGGATGCACATCGACCGCAAGGAGCAGAAGAAGCGCCTCCAGAAGTGGGAGAAGGACCCCGCCTTCGCTTTCCGGGTGAACAAGGAGTCCTGGAAGGAGAACAAGAACTACGAGGAGCGCCTCTCCTGCGCCGAGGAGCTCCTGGCCGAGACCCACGAGAAGCACGCCCCGTGGATCACCATCGAGTCCAACGACCGCCGGCACCGCCGCCTGCGCGTGGCCGAGGAGGTCGTGGCCGCCTTCCGCAAGGCCCTCCAGCGCAAGGCCGCTTCCGCCGACGAACCCAAGCCCGCCCCGGCGGACGCTTCCCGGGTCACCAAGGGGCCCGACCCCCTGGCGAGCCTCGACCTCTCCCGGCGCATGGACCGCGGGGTCTACGACGACGCCCTCGACAACCTGACCGACGAGATCCGGGTCCTCCAGCACCTCTGCTACGTCAAGAGGCTCCCGGTCGTCATCGTGTTCGAGGGTTCCGACGCCTCGGGCAAGGGAGGCACGATCCGGCGCGTGACCTCCGCGCTCGACCCGCGCGGCTACAACGTGATCCCCATCGCCGCGCCCGAGGGCGAGGAGAAGCACAAGCACTACCTCTGGCGCTTCTGGAAGCACGTCCCCAAGGCCGGGCACTGGGCCATGTTCGACCGCTCCTGGTACGGCCGGGTCCTCGTCGAGCGCGTCGAGGGCTTCTGCAAGACGGCTGACTGGAAGCGCGCCTACGGCGAGATCCGCGAGTTCGAGCGCCAGATCGTGCGCGCCGGAGGCGTCATGGTCAAGTTCTGGCTCCAGGTCAGCTCCGACGAGCAGCTCCGCCGCTTCAAGGAGCGCGAGCAGGTCCCCTACAAGCGCTTCAAGATCACGCCCGAGGACTGGCGCAACCGCGAGAAGAAGGCCCAGTACGACGCGGCCGTGACCGACATGGTCGTGGAGACCTCGGTGGACGGCGCGCCCTGGACCCTGGTCGAGGCCGACGACAAGCTCTGCGCCCGGATCAAGATCCTCCAGACCGTGGCCAAGGCCGTGCGCAACAAGGTCCGCAAGTCCGAGGGCTGGAAGGAAGGCCTGAACCTCCCTTGACGCCCGACGATCTCGAGTGGAAGCCGCTCGCGAGCTTCCTTGAAGCCAAGCCCGCCGCTCCGGAAGGAGGCGCCGCGCCCACGGTGCAGCGCCTCTACAACCGGGACTTGAGCTGGCTCAACTTCAACGACCGCGTCTTGAACGAGGCCGCCGACGCCTCGGTCCCGGCGCTCGAGCGCCTGCGCTTCGCCTCCATCGTCAGCTCCAACCTCGACGAGTTCTTCATGGTCCGGGTGGCCGAGATCGCCAAGATCGCCAGCCGCACCCCGAGCTACCGCTATCCCGACGGCCTCACCGCGCGCCAGCTCCTGGCGCTCGTGCGCGAGCACGCCCTGAGGCAGAAGGCCCTGCAGGCCCGGCACTTCCGCGACATCCTCGAGACCCTGGCCAAGCAGGGGGTGCGGCTCGTCACCGAGTTCGAGGCCGCGAGCCCCTTCGACTACGACATCCAGGCGCGCCTGGGCGGCGCCGGGGCGAGTCGCCCCCGCCGCTCCAGAGCCAGAAGATCTACGTCTTCGTGCGCTTCGCGCGCCGCTTCGCGGTCGTGGACCTCGGCGAGCGCGAGCACCGGCTCGTCGAGCTCCCGCCCGACGGCAAGACCGCGGTCTGGGGCCTGGCCGACCGCTGGGTGGCCGCCCGCGCCCAGAACATGTTCCCCAACCGCGAGGTCATCGAGGCCTTCCCCTTCAAGATCATCCGCGACGCGGACCTCGGCTACCGGCCCGACGACGAGAACACGCTCGAGGAGCAGATCCTCCAGGGCGTCCGCCGCCGCCGCGGCGAGTCCAAGGTCATCCGCCTCGAGGTGGACGCCCCCTCCTACTCCGAGGGCGCGCTCTTCCTGGCGACCCAGCTGGGCCTGGACTCCGCCGCGCTCTACCGCTTCGACCTGCCCATCGACCTGCCGGCCCTGCGCAAGATCTTCGACGCCCCGGCCTCGACGAAGCTGCGCTACCCGCCGGTGCGGCCCCAGACTCCGCGCTTCCTGCGCTCCAAGGACCTCTTCGAGATCCTCAAGACCCGCGACATCCTCCTGCACCACCCGTACGACTCCTTCGACATCGTGGTCAACTTCCTCCTCCAGGCTGCGCGCGACCCCTCGGTCCGGGAGATCTACCACACCCTCTACCGCACCAGCCGCGAGTCCCCCATCATCGAGGCGCTGAAGGAGGCCGCCCGCGCCGGCAAGGCGGTCACGGTCTACGTCGAGATCAAGGCCCGGTTCGACGAGGCCGCCAACGTGGCCTGGGCCACCGAACTGCGCGCCTCCGGGGTCAAGGTCGTGGCGCCCATGGGCGGGTTCAAGGTCCACAGCAAGGTCACCCGCATCGTGCGGCTGGAGGAGGGCGCCGAGCGCGTCTACGTGCACCTCGGCACCGGCAACTACCACCCCGGCACGGCCCGGCAGTACACGGACCTGGGCCTGCTCACGGCCGACCAGGGCCTTGGCGCCGAGACCGGGACCTACTTCCAGGCCCTCGCCCAGCGGCACGAGCCCTCGGGCTACAAGGACCTCCTGGTCGCCCCCGGCAACCTCCACACCCAGTTCATGCGCCTCATCCGCGAGGAGATCAAGCGCCAGAAGTCCGACGGCGACGGCCGCATCACGGCCAAGATGAACTCCCTCGTGGACCCCGACGTCATCGAGGCCCTCTACGACGCCTCCCGCGCCGGGGTCAGGATCGACCTCCTCGTGCGCGGCATCTGCTGTCTGCGGCCCGGCATCGGCGGCATGAGCGACACCATCCGGGTCCTGAGCGTGGTGGACCGGTTCCTCGAGCACAGCAGGATCTACTCCTTCGGCAGCGGCGAGCGCCAGCGGCTCTACCTCTCGAGCGCGGACTGGATGCCGCGCAACTTCTTCTCGCGCTACGAGATCGCCTTCCCGGTCAAGGACCCCAACATCCGGCACTTCGTCACCCAGGTCATCCTCGACAAGAGCCTCATGGACAACACCAAGGCCTGGGAGCTCAAGCCCGACGGCACTTACGACCGCGTCATCCGTCCCGAGGGCGCCCCGGCAATCCGCTCCCAGACCCTCTTCGAGGAGCTGGCAGAGGCCCAGTACAAGGGCACGATCCTCGAGGAGCGCCTCGCGCCCAGGAAGGCCGAGGCCCCCAAGGCCCCGGTCCCTCCCAGCCGCAAGGACGCGGAGCCCGTTCCGCCGTTCCCAGCCCCGCCCAACACCGTGGGAGGCCCCGGCCCCGCGGCCCTGCCCGAGCCCGATCCCGCCTCCCCGGAACGCGGCCCCAGGGCGTCCACCCCCAAGGAGGCTTTCTAGCCATGCAGGTCCTCATCATCCGTCACGCTCCCGCCGGAGAACGCTCGGAGTGGTCGAAGAAGGGCAAGCCCGACGAGATCCGGCCGCTCACCCCGAAGGGGCGGGACAAGTTCCGCAAGGCCGCCAGGGGCCTGGCCTCCATGGTGGACAAGCTCGACCTCATCGTCTCGAGCCCCCTGGCGCGCTCCATCGAGACCGCGGACATCCTCCACAAGCGCTTCCCCTCGGCCAAGCTCGAGAAGCTCGAGGCCCTGCGGCCCGGAGGCGAGCCCGGCCCGGTCTTCGCCCGCCTGGCCGAGCTCGAGCACCACAAGGCCGTGGCCCTGGTCGGCCACGAGCCCGACCTGAGCGCTCTCCTGGCCCGGATGCTCACAGGGGAAGCCGACGCCTTCGCGGACCTGCGCAAGGGCTCGGCCGCGCTCGTCGCGTTCGAGTCCGCGCCCAAGCCCGGACGGGGCATCCTGCAATGGCTGCTCCAGCCCGGCCAGCTAAGAACTCAGGCCTGATGAAAGCGCCTTCGGCGCTCAGCCCCCACGCCTGCTTGCCTCCCACACGCCTGCCGCGGGGCCTGCCTGAGAAGCCCGCTGGCCAGGGCGCCAGCCTCCTGGCCCTCCACCACCTCAATGCCTCCAGCGCCGCGGCCAGGCGCCTGGCCGCGGCCGAGGACTCCGAGGCCCTGCACGATTTCCGCGTGGGACTGCGCCGCCTTCGCGTGCACCTCAAGGCCTACGCAGGATGCTTCTCGGACCTCGTCCGCCGCAGGACCGTGAAGGCCGTCCGACGGCTCGCCCGCGACACCAATTCGGCCCGGGACGCCGAGGTCCTCGAAGGCATCCTGAAGGGCTGGGAGAAGACCCTCAAGCCCAGCCATAAGGCCGGGTTCGACGCCCTGCTCGCCCGGGCCCTGAAAGGCCGGCCCAAGGACGAACGGCATTTCATCATCACGGCCTGCGCTGATTTCAATGCCGTGGAAGAAGAGCTCCGGCAGAAGCTCTCCGGCCAGGCCTCCATCCCCTCCAAGGGCCGGATCTTCGGCAGCCTCTCCGCGGCCCTGCTCCGCGAGGCCGCCAGGACCCTGTCCGGAGACCTGGCCCGGATCGAGTCCCCTGCGGACGATGCGGCCATCCACGAGGCCAGGATCGCGGGCAAGCATCTCAGGTATCTGCTCGAGCCCTTCCAATCCCGCTCCTTCCCGTGCAGGAAGGCCGTGGCCAGACTCAAGAAGCTCCAGGACGACCTCGGCGAGATGCACGACCTCAACATCTGCCTGAAAGCCTGCCGCCGCTGTGCGAAGAAGAGCGCGGCCGGCTGGTCTGTCAAGCTCGTGGAGGCCGCCTCGGACCGCTCGGGCAAGCCCGGCCGGCCTCCGGCCGATTCCGATGACAATCCCGTGCCGGGCCTCGTCCAACTCGCCTCCCTGGCAGGCCAGGACCGGGCAGAGGCATTCAAGCGCTTCACCACGCGCTGGGACGCCCCCAGGGCCGCGGTCTTCTTCCATGAAGTCGAGAGCGTGGCTGAGAGCCTTTCCAGCAGGAAACGCCGGAAGGCCGTCCCTCCCGCCGGACCGGACACGGCAGCTGCGCCTGCCGAAGCCTCTCCGGCACGCCGGGCCTGACCACTCCTCTCCCAACTCCCCTGTACGAGTGGTGCACTCTAGCGCACCGCAAGAAAAAAACATGCCCATGGCCCCAATAGGCCGTATGGTCCCAGCGCAGGCCCCCGGCTCTTAGGTCCCCCCTCTTCCTGACAGGCCCCTCCAGGCCAGGGCCGCATTCCGGCCCCTGCTTGGGCCCAACCTCCCATGCCCCTTGAGGGCACTGACTTGTACAATGCCATCCTCGGAGGCATCAACTGATATGAAACCCCTGCGTTCCGTCCTCGCCTCGCTCCTCGCTTTGTGCATCGTGCATTCCTCGTCGTCCCAGGCCTTCGCGCTCGCCGGCGCGGCCCTTCAGCCGACCCTGAAGTCCACGGTGGTCGGGCTCGACTCCGCCCTGCCCAAGACCCTGCCCCAGACCCTGCTCCCGGCCGCTGCCAGCCAGCCCCAGGCCCTGCCTGCGGCCGACCAGCCGGCGATCCCGACGATTCTGTCGGCCGCTCCCGCGGACCCGAACGCCGCTCCTGAGGAGAAGCCCGCCGCCTCCGAGACCCTCGACCTCATGGGTTCGGACCTCGAGGACGCCCCTGCCGCGGACCTCGGCGGATACTACACAGGCGAGAAGAAGCTCTCCGACACCGCGGTCGACCTGGACGCCTCCCCCGTGGATCCTTCCCCTGGCTCCGCCAAGGCCGTCAGCCTCGCAGCGGGCGCCAAAACAGCCAAGCAGCCCGCGTCCCAGCCCAAAGAAGTCCCTGCTCCCAAGAAAGACGCCCCGGTCCAGGACGAGCACCAGGCCTCCATCGGCATCCTCATCGCCATCGGCGCGGCTGTCGTGGCCGTGGGCACCGGCATCTACCTCTGGCTGCGCGGCAAGGACAAGAACGACAAGTGGGAGAACTCCAAGAGCAACCAGGACATCATCGCCGTGGAGAAGGCCCGCCGCGACAACGACCCCGCGCCCCTCGGGACCATCAAGACCGAGGCGCGCGGCCGCCAGAAGCGCATGGACGAGCGCGTGAACCACGCCGAGAGCGCGGGCAAGAAGGCCATCGAAGCGTCGGACGGCAAGTCCATCTCCGTCAAGGAAGGCAGGACCTACGCGGCCTTCGACGGCCTCGTGGCGGCTCGCGCCGAGATCAACGAGAACGCCGTGTCCCAGGACCCCTCCAAGCGCGTGGGCGGAGTGCTCCCCGCGACCTGGAGGAACGACCTCCCGGTCGCTGAATCAGGAGCCAAGTCCTCCGCGTTCGAGGGCAAGCTCGCGCTCAGCCTCCGGTCTCTCCGCGCCGAACTCGGCCGCCAGGACGCGGCCCTGGCCCAGTACGAGGGTGACGTGGCCAAATTCGACGCCAATGTGCCCAGCCTCTTCGGCGGCCGCTTGAAGGAGATGACCCAGCGCGCCAACGCCGACATCGCCGAGTTCAAGAGCTCTGAGATCGCGTCCGAGAAGGCCATGTTCGAGCAGTTCAACAGCGCCATGCGCGGCCGCGTGTCCGACCGCCTCGCCAACAGCGACGCCGAGTACCAGCAGCACCTCTCCCGCATGCAGAACCTGGCCGGAGCGGCAGACGGCGCCCTGAAGTCCGCGGTCGAGATGGCCGTGGAGGCCGACAAGGCCATGGACAAGATGGCTTCCCACGAGAAGAGCCGCGCCATGTACCTGCTCCTGGCCTCGCAGAACGAGAACGTGGAAGTCATCGACTACGACAGCCAGGGCCGCCGCGTCGGCAGCCACTACGAGGACCATAGCGCGACCTACAAGGCCATGGCCGCCTCCGAAGGCGCGGCCGCCCGCGCCTCCGGCGCCAGCGCCCAGGCCCAGATCAAGGCCCTGAGCACCATCCTCCCGCTCCTGCACAAGGATCCGACCCTCAAGGCCGAGGGCCTGACCTTCGCGCTCCCCACCCAGTCCAACACCCGGGTGGGCGGCCAGGGCGGCAGCGTGTTCTTCGACTTCTGGATGCCGGCCTCCTGGAACTTCTTCATGGGCATGTTCAGCGAGTCCCAGGCCCTCCAGGCCCGCGCGAGCTTCGCGCCGGTCAAGGGCCAGCTTGAGAACGTCCTCAGCGAGGTCAAGTCCCGCCACAAGGGCGAACTCGTCTGGACCGACAAGCAGATCGACAAGACCCTCACCAGCCAGATGGCCAAGGCTCAGGCCGAGTCGACCAAGTAATCACCGAAGGTCCGGCCGCAAGACAGGGGGCGCGCAAGCGCCCCCTGCCATTTTATCGACAAATGTTGTCAATTCCATCTCAATTTGGATGCTGCAATATGCAATATCCAAAATCCGACCAGGCCCGGAAGGGAACTATTTCCGGCTTCACTCGTATATATGGTTATGGACCCTCTTCTCAAGCCGGAAGCGATCACGTCGCATATCTATCTCATCCGTGGGCAGCGGGTCATGTTGGACCGCGACCTAGCCGCCCTGTTCAAAGTCACAACCAAGCGCCTCAACGAACAAGTCCGGCGGAATCAAGCTCGATTCCCGGAGGATTTCATGTTCCATCTTTCAAGAATGGAGCTGACGAATTGGAGGTCGCAATTTGGGGATGCGTAAAGAAATTCTGTTGAAGAATCCTCCGAGATTGGCGTTATTGTCGACGGAAGGCCGTTCGAAGTTCAGGATAATTCGCATGTATGAT
>JBAZSR010000149.1:0-9755 GCA_041662295.1 Elusimicrobiota bacterium
CCCGAGGACGCTCTGCGCCTCGTGGACCTCGGCGTCGGCGGCTTCTGCGTGTACGGAGGAACGCTGGTTGAGGTGGCCGACTTCTCCCGCCGGGTCCAGGAGCGGGCCCGGTCCCCGCTGCTGCTCTGCGCGGACTACGAGGATGGGATCGCCTCCCACGTCGTCGGCGGCACGGCTTTTCCCTCCAACATGGGCCTGGGAGCCTCCAACGACGAGACCCTCGCCTTCGAGAAGGGGCGGCTCACGGCTCTGGAGGCGCGGGGGCTGGGTATCGGCTGGGTCTTCGCCCCTGTGGTGGACCTGGCGACCCAGCCTGCCAGCCCCATCGTCAACATCCGGTCCTTCGGCTCGGACCCGGAGCTCGTGGTCCGCATGGCCCGGGCGCTCGCAAAAGGCATGGCGGCCGGGGGCGCTCTCTCCTGCCTCAAGCATTTCCCGGGGCACGGAGACTCCGACCTCGACAGCCACCTCGACCTGCCTCTTGTGGAGGCGGGCCGCGAGGTCCTGACCGCCAGGGAGCTGGTCCCATATCGGGCGCTCAAGGACGACGCGGATTCCGTCATGGTCGGCCACCTCGCGGTCCCGGCCCTGACCGGGGACCGGGACACCCCGGCCACGCTCTCGGCGGCGGCGGTCTCGGGGGAGCTCAGGGGACGCCTCGGCTTCCAAGGACTGGTGAGCACCGACGCGCTCAGCATGCATGCCGTGGCCAAGCGCTTCCCGGAGCTCTCGGCCGCCCGGGCCTGCCTGCTCGCGGGCTGCGACGTCCTGCTCGTTCCTGAAGACCCGCTCCGGCTGGCCTATGACCTCATGCGCCTCGCCGACTCCGATCCGGCCGCGGCGCGCGCCGTGGACGGCGCTTGCGCGAGGCTCGAAGCAGCCATGAAGACCCTGTCCGGCCGGTGGGCCGCATGCCCGCCGCCCGACTCGGGGATCGCTGGGTGCGCGTCCCATACTGAGACCGCCTCGCGCATGGCTGAGCGCTGTCTCGCCTGGCACCGGCCCATGGAGGGCGCCCTGCCGCGGAAGGTCGCCTACTTCGAGCCGGACGAGGGGTTCCCGGGAGAGGTCCAGGGCGGGGTCTTCCTCGAGGAGCTTAAGAGCCTCGGGTTCGAGATCGCGTTGGGGGCGGACGCGGCGTCCGCGGACGTCCTCGTGGCCGGCCTCTTCGTCTCTCCGAGGGCCTATAGTGGCCGCATCGCTTACGGCGGGCTCGAGCTCGAGCGGCTTGTGAAAGCCTCCGGCCGGGCCGGCAGGACCGTGGCCGTGGCCTTCGGCAGTCCCTGGGCGCTCGCCGAGATCCCGGTCGGCGCCGCCGGTCTGGCCGCTTTTTCTGCGTCATCCCACGCCCAGCGGGCCGCGGCCCGCGCCCTAGCCCGCAAGCTCACGGTGGCCGGGACCATGCCGGTCGCGATCGGGAGGTAAACATGATGGAGACCGGGACCTGGTTCTCAAACCCCACGGCGCTCGGCGTCTGGGACTACGGCGTCCTCTTCGCGTTCCTAGCATCCATGTTCGGCCTCGGGTATTGGCACGGCCGCAAGGAGGAGAACACGGCCGACTTCTTCCTGGGCCGCAGGAGCATCCCCTGGTGGGCGGCCTGCATGTCGTTCGTCGCCACCGAGATCTCGGCCATGACCATCATCGGAGTGCCGGCCACGGCCTTTCGCGAGAACTGGAACTACGCCCAGTTCTTCGTCGGGTCCGCGGCCTCCCGCGTCGTCATCGCCTTCCTGTTCATTCCGGCCTTCTACCACTTCAACTGCACCACGATCTACGAGTTCCTCAAGCACCGCTTCGGGGCCCAGACCCAGTACGCTGCGACCGGGTTCTTCTTCGTCACCCGGGTGCTCGCCTCGAGCGTGCGCCTCATGGCGGCCTGCGTCGCCGTTGCGGTCCTCATCGGCTGGGACAAGGTCCCGGTCATCGCCCTCTTCGTGGTCGTGGGCGCCCTCTACATCGGCCACGGCGGCATCAAGGCCGTGATCTGGACGAACGTGGTCCAGGTCGTGGCCTTCATGGCCGCGGGCCTGGCGACCATTGCCTTCCTCCTTATCCACATCGACGGGGGCCTGGCCGCGGTCCTCTCCGCCGCCGAATCCGCGGGCAAGCTCCAGGTGCTCAACTGGGGGCCCTCGGTGTCCGAGCCGGGGTTCCTCCGAAGGTTCTTCTCGGACCCGAACATCGTCTGGGTGGCCATCCTCAACGGCTTCTTCGGCTCCATGGCCGCCTTCGGCACGGACCACGAGATGATGCAGAGGCTGCTCACGGTGGAGACCAGGAAGGCCAGCCAGCAGACCATGCTGTTGAGCATCCTTGGGAGCTTCGTCGTGCTTATGATCTTCATGTCCGTGGGCACGGGCCTCTTCGTCTTCTACCAGCAGAACCCGGCCCTGCCCCTGCCCGCGGGCCTCGATAAGATCTATCCGCACTTCACGACCAACGTCATGCCCTCGGTCATGCGCGGCCTCGTGCTCGCGGCCGTGGTCCTGGCCTCCATCGACTCCCCGCTCTCCTCCCTGACCGCCTCCTTCGTCACCGACCTCTACAAGCCCCTCATCAAGACCGACGGGGACGAGGCGCACTATCTGCGGGTCTCGAGGGTCTGCATCTGCGCCTTCGCGGTCCTGCTCGGCGTGCTCGCCTACGTCTTCAGCCACGTGGACAAGATGCTCTGGGTGGCCTTCAAGATCGGGGGGGTCACCTACGGCTCGCTCCTCGGCGTGTTCCTGCTGGGCCTGCTGACGAAGAGGCACGCCAACCGCGCCAACATCGCGGCCATGACCTCCATGGCCCTGATCAACGGCGTCCTGCTCTACCTCTCGGAGATCAAGGTCTTCCCCCTGGGCTGGAGCTGGCTCGTCATCCTGGGGACCTTCGGGACCTTCGGCCTGGCCTGGGTGCTGGGCCCGGTGCTCGACCGAGACCAGTCGAAGCCCAAGCCAGCGGCCGCCTGATCCCAGCATCCCACTTCGTGGGGTAGTGTTGGGGAGCATATCGCAGGTGGGATAGTGGGGTTTTTCAAAGTCTCCTCGAGGGTTGTGTCGCATAGCCGTCTGAGGGTCGAAAAACGGCGGATTGAGCGGTTTTATCGCTCAAAATCGGGCTGAGTGCGACATAACCTTCCGTCGGAGAATTGAAAATCCTCCGGGACACCCACGGCTGCAGGGGATGAAAAGGGTTCCCCCTGGTGGCCTGCCATCCGGGCAGGGAAAATGGGATTGTTCGAGGGTGATTCCGGCGCGGTCACGGCCACAGCGACCGGGAATTGGTCCGGTTCTGAGCAGCTCAGGACCCTGAGGGAGTCTCCGCAAGCCCTTCTTGCGCTTCGGGCGCGGCTTCTTCCTTTGGGAAGGGCAGCCCGGTCGAAGGGTCGATGGGGCCGAACTGGTCGAGCACGGCCAGGGTGTTCATCGCGGCTTCCGCGGCCTTGAACACGCGGGCTTTCCAGCCAGGAGCGTACTCCACGAACTCCATGGCCGTGGCAAGGACTGCTTCCACAGCGGCGCGGTCATGGTCTCCGGCCGAGGCCTGCATGCGCTCGAGGAGCCCCGGGAGGTGCTGGCCGGCAAGGAGCTCCCCGTGGGAGCGCAGCTGGCCGAGGAACTTGTAGCGTTCGGTCGAATTGAGGAGCTTCTTGGACTGCTCCCGGGCGTCCTTGAGGATGGAGAGGGTCTCTTCCGGGGTCTCGGCGCGCGCAGCGTCGCGAAGCATCCGGCCCAGGTACTCCCGCGGCTGGCGCACGGGATCGAGGGGGATGTCCTCCACAGGCTCGAGCCCGGGCTTCTCCGGCTCGGGCTGGGTGTCCGCGATGGAGGCGAGCTTCGCGAGCACTTCGGCCACGTAGAACTTGCCCGGGTCAGCCTGGTCCTTGGCCTTGGCTTGAGCGAGCTTCTTGGCCAGGACGACGGCGCTCGGAGACGAGGGGGACGCGAGGTCCTTGGCTGCCAGGGAGACCAGCACCGGCGGCACTGAGGGGTCTTTGGCGGAGATGGCGGTCAGGCCCGCCGGGTCCTTCATGATGATGACCGGGCCCTGCTCCACGATCCCCCTGAGGGCCAGGAGGATGCCGGCCTTGGCGAGTTCTGGGTCGGGCGCTGACGCGAGCTCGGGCAGACCCGAGAGCCAGGAGTAGATGCCGTAGGAGTTGGAGAAGGTCTGGGCGCCGGAATCGATCGCGCCGCCTAGGATGGGCACGGAACCGTCGAAGAGCGAGCCCAGGGACGCGGCCTGGGCTTGCTCTGGCGTTCCAGGGGCAGCTGAGATGGCTGCTGCTTGACCGAGGCCTGCTGGCAATGCGGCTTCCAGCGCCGAAGGAAGGGCAGCGGGGGCAGCCAGGGAAAGGGGTGCCAGGGGCGTGTAGGCAGCAGGCAGGACCGGGACCGCGGGCAGGGAAGGCAGGACCCCGGGGACTGCGGACAGGGATGGGGAAGCCATGAGCGAGGGAGAGGTCAGGGTCCTTGCCGAGAGAGCAGGGACCGTGGGGATGCCGCTGAAGGCGGAGGTCCCGAGCCGGTAGGCAGGGGTGTGGACCTGGGCCGCCTGACCTGCGGAGGCGCAGGCAAGGAGGAAGGTCGAGACGAGAAGGGAGTGTCGCATATGCATATCCTATTAATCGATGCCAGGGGAGGTCTTGGGCTCAAAGGGAACGATGTCGCCGGCTTTCGTCCCATTGCATGGTGGGACTTTCGCCGTGGTCGGGCGATGATCCGCGGCCCAGGGGACCTACGGGAGCTGGAAGCTTTCCACGAGGGTGTCGAAGACCTTCTTGGTGGCGGGATGCAGGTCCGGGGGCGCGGTGTGCGTGATCGTGAGGAATCCCGCGCTGTCCGGAAGGATGATGACGTTCTCGACCACCGGCTCCGGCGGCTTGCCGTGCATGGCAGGTGAGAGGCGCTCAAGGAAGAATTCCTTGGCGTGCTTGGTGTCCACGAGCCGTTCCACTGCCGGCGTGAACTTGATCGCTCCGGCGGCCTGTGCCGAGAAGTAGGCGTCCACGGATGCGTAGTTCTCCGAGAACTCGTGCCGGTAGACCGCGATGGCCGCTGCCATGGGCTTGGGGCCCGAGGCCGGTCCGTGGAAGGTCACGCGGTGCGCCCTGCTCTGGAGCTGGGTGACGCGCCAGTCTCCGGGAGCCATGCAGGAGAAGAGCCGGCCCGGGTCGTCGTATCTGGCCCACCCATCGGGGATGGCCGGCCCTTGCGCCTTGGAGCACGCCCCTGCCAGCAGGCAGGCCGACAGAAAGATCTTTCTCATCGCGATGCTCCTTTCGTCTTCCTGAACGCCTCGATCGCCTCCGCCACGACCTCGGACTTGGCGGCGTCCGCGAAAGACTTGGCATAGTCCAGGAGGCGCTCTCTCTCCGAGGGCGTGGCGGCCTTCTTGGCCGCCGCGAATTGCTCGACGGCCCACTGGACATAGGCAGCCTTCAGGGACCCCTCGAATTCCGGGGAGACGGGCCGGCCGTGCCGGGCATGGTAGGCTCTGAGCTCCTGGAGCACGTTGATCTGGTCCGGCAGGGGGACGGCCTGTGAGGGCATCCCAGAGACGCGCCACGCTTCGTCGGCCAGGGTCTGGAGTTCCGGGGAAGGTTCCTTGGAGGCGGCTTCAAACTGGCTGAGCGTCAGGAAGGCGAGGTCCGGCCTGCCCGCGGAGCGATGCCGCTGAGCGAGCAGGCGGCTGCCCTCTGCCCGCATGGAGGGGTAGGTTCCGGACAGGAAGGAGTTGATCCTCTTTTTGTGCTCGGTCTCGTCGTCCTCCAGGGCTTCCGTCCCGCGGTCGAGTCCCAGCAGGGAGAGGGACCGCTCCATGAACCCGAGGAAACTCTCCGCCATCAGCCTCTTGATCCCGCCCGCGCGAGCTGCCTGGAGCTCAGCCACGGTCTTGAACCCCCCTGCCTTTGCGGGAAAGAGCGCCATGTAGCGTTGCGAGATATGCTCGCGGCACAGGTCGAAGTCCACGAGGAACCTCCGGTAGACGTCGATGTCTCCGGGAGGGAGCTCTCCAGCCTTGCCGGACTTGAGCTTCTCGTGCAGGTACCGCGACTGGTTCAGGAAAGCCTCGTGCTCGTCCTCGAGCAAGATGATGCCGGGCAGGTTGTCGAAGGAGCTCTCGGTCTCGGCCCTGTCCCTGCGGAATTGGACGGCGTGGGTCAGCTCGTGCGCGAGGGTGACTTCGAGTTCGGAGAGAAGGTCCTTGCGCAACGCCGCGTTCCCCGAAAATAGCAGGTCGAGGCCTTCGGAATGACCCATGACGGTCTCCAAAGCCGTGCTGTCCTTCGCGTTGTCCCAGCGCTTGCCTAGGACCCGCGCCGCGTTCCTGCTGTCGAAGATCACCGCGCCCGGGTCGCCTCCGACGTAGACCGCGCCTGCTCGGTCGTATTCCTTCCCGTCCCCTGAGCCCAGGCGCAGGAGCAGGATGGCAGGCAGGCGGACCTGTCCGGAGCGGTCCTTGAGCCCGTCCAGGAGTTCGCGGCCCACGGGATTGGCGCTGAAGAGTTCCATGACGTCCTTGGAGAGCGCGGCGCCAAGCCGCTTCTCATGGTCGTCGAAATAGGCCGTCCTTTCGCGGAGCTCTGGGACGCGCAGTCCCGGAGCAGCGGCCTGGAGGCGCTCGAGGCCGCTCTTCTCCCCGTCGAAGAAGCGGGCGGACTCCATGTACCTGTCCGAGACCGTCTGCTTGAGGCCGATGGAGGCCGCCTTGCTCGGAGCCGCGAGGATGTCGGAGATCTCAGGCGGAAGGACGTCACGGGACGATTCGGCGATGGCTTTGAGCCTGGCTTGAGCCTCGACTGACAGGGGCTGTCCGGGAGACTGCGTCTCCAGCACCGACTGCATGGCGAGGAGGGCATCGTGCCTGCGGCTCTTCTCGATCTGGCTGACCAGGGCCGCAATCTCGATGCGGGTCATCGGGGTCTTGGAGTTCGGGGTCAGGATATCCCCGCGGATGTCGTCGATCCTGTAGCCGTTGGCCAGCAGGACCATCCTCGTCGTGGAGTGCAGGGGCTCTCTGTCGCAATCGTGCGGTTCGACCCAGGAAGCGGTCTCCTCCGGGGTCAGGGCCTTGCCTTGCGGCGAGATGAGGCCGCCGGAGGCCTTGTCTTGGGAGTAGCCCAGGAACTTGAAGGCTGCCATGGCCCGGGCCGGGATGGTTGAGGCCTGGACGGACGCGGGCTCTTGGGCCGCGCCGGCAGGCAGGGTGAGAGCGCCAGGGCCTGCCAGCAGCAAGGCTGCCGGAAAGATCTTTCTCATCGCGCGGCTCCTTTCGTCTTCCTGAACGTCTCGATCGCCTCCGCCACGACCTCGGACTTGGCGGCGTCCGCGAAAGACTTGGCATAGTCCAGGAGGCGCTCTCTCTCCGAGGGCGTGGCGGCCTTCTTGGCCGCCGCGAATTGCTCGACGGCCCACAGGGTATAGTCAGCCCTCAGGGTGCCCTCGAACTCCGGGGACACGGGCCGGCCGTGCCGGGAATGGTAGGCCCTGAGCTCCTGGAGCACGTTGATCCTTTCCGGCAGGGGGATGGTCCGTGAGGGCGTCTCCGCGACGCGCCACGCTTCGTCAGCCAGGGCAGGAAGTTCCGGGAAAGCTTCCTTGGAGGCGGCTTCCAACTGGCTGAGCACCCGGAAGGCGAGGTCAGGCCTGCCTGCGGAGCGATGCCGCTGCGCGAGCAGATGGCCGCCCTCGGTCCTTATGGAGGGGTAGGTTTCGGACAAAAAGGCGCGCGTCCTTTTCGCGTGCTCGGTCTCGTCGCTCCCTAGGGCCTCGCTGCCGCGGTCGAGCCCCAGCAGGGAGAGGGAACGGTCCAAAACCCCGAGGACGCCTTCCTGCATGAGCCGGCTGGCCAGCAGTCTCTTGAGCGCTCCCGAGCGCTCCGCCTGAAGTCCTGCCACGGTCTTGTAGCTTGCTGCCGAGGCCGGGAACATGGAGAGATAGTTGCGGGAGATATCGTCTCGCCAGCGGTCGTAGTCAGTGAGGAGGAGCTGATAGGAATCGAGGTCGAAAGTCCTGAGGTCCTTGGACCTCCCGGTCTTCAGTTCCTCGTGGAGATAGCGGAGTTGGACCCGAGCCGCCTCGTGCTCGTTCTCGATCAGGATGACGCCGGGAAGATTGCCGAGAGAGGTCTCGACGCTGCTCCGGTCTCTACGGAACTGCCAGGCATGGGTCAGCTCGTGCGCCAGGGTCCCCTCGAGCTTGGACAGCACGAACCTGCGGAGTTCCGGCATGTCGAGGAGGAGCCCGGCCAGGCGGGAGGGCTGGTCCAAGCCGGCGTCGAAGGTCTTCCGATCCTGATCCGATACCTTGTTCCCGGATGCGGCCAAGGCTTCCTTCAGGGCCTGACGGGTCGCTGCCACGGCTGTCCCATAGCTGATGATCACGCTTCCTGGGTCGCCGGGTATGCACACCGCGCCCGCGCGGTCGTATTCCTTGCCGTCCCCGGAACCCAGGCGCAGGACCAGCATGGCGGGCAGGCGCGGCTTTCCCGAACCGTCCCGGAGCCTGTCCAAGATCTCGCGGCCCACGGGGTTGGCCTTAAGGAGCTCGGCCGCGTCCTCGGCCAGCGCCGCGCCCAGCCGTTTCTCGGGATCGTCGAAATAGGGCGTCTTGGCTTGGAGCGCTGGGATGCGGAGTCCCGGGACCGCGGCATAGGCGCGGTCGAGGACGGTCTTCTGGCCGTCGAAGAAGCGGGTGGAATCCACGAAGCTGTCTTCCACGGTCTGCTTCAATGCCAGGGCCCGCGCCGTGCCCGCAGAGGCGAGGATATCGGTGATCTCAGCCGGAAGGATGTCGTGGTTCGACTCCGCGATAGCCTTGAGCCGCGTCTCGGACTCGGCCGAGAGAGGCTTGCCCGGATCCTGGTCCTTCAGGACGGTCTGCATGGCAAGAAGGGTGGAGTGCCGACGGTTCAGGCCGATCTGATAGGCCAGAGCCGCGACCTCGATGCGGGTGACCGGCGCCTTGGAGACCGGGGTCAAGATCCGGCCCGATCCGTCGTCGAACCTGTAGCCGTTGGCCAGCAGGGTCATCTGGGTCGCGGAGTGCAGCGGCTCCTTGAGGCAGTCGTGCGGCTTGAGCCAGGAAGCGGTCTCCTCCGGGGTCAGGGCCTTGCCCTGCGGCGAGATGAGGCCGCCGGAGGCCTTGTCTTGGGAGCAGCCCAAGAATTTGAAGGCGGCCAAGGCTCGGGCAGGGATGGATGAGGCCTGGACGGACGCGGGCTCTTGGGCCGCGCTGGCCGGCGGAGTGAGAGCGCTTGTGCCCGCCAACAACAGGGCCGCGAGGATCGTCCCTGGATTTCTGAGTCGCATCCCCATGATTGTATCAATGGTAGAGCAGATAGGGCCGCCTGCTGCTCTTGAAGGACTTGGGGCCTGTGTCGAAGAGCTTGATGAACTTCTTGGCCGGGGCCTTGGCCTCGTAGAGCTCCTTGAAGGAGTCGGTGCCGACCATGCGCTTGGCCTCGTCCCAGCGGAAGGCGAACTCAGGGTTGAGGTCGCGCAGAGCCGCCGCGAGATGGGCGAAGACCTCCAGGGGCTTGAGCTTGTCCCGGTCCGTGATGGTCATCCGGATGCCCTCGCACCGCTGTCCGGTGAACACGCTCTTGGTCGGGGTGTAGGGTTGGAGGGCGAAGGAGACGCCCGCGGGCTTGGCCGCTTTGAGGCGCTTCAAGATCTCGCCGGCCTTGAACCAGGGCGCTCCTACCCAGCGGAAGGGGTAGGGCGTGCCCCGGCCGACCGAGATGTTGGCTGACTCGAAGATGCC
>JBAZSR010000150.1:0-9567 GCA_041662295.1 Elusimicrobiota bacterium
GCCTCGCGCTCACGCTTCTACAGAAGGAATACCAAGAACCCCCAGCCCTCAAACTCTCCACGACAAGCCTCAAGCTCATCCACGACCCTTCCCGCGCCTCCCACTGGCTCGCCGCCTCCGTCACCTGGCGCAAAAGCCCCGCTGATCTCGCCCTCGCCGCCACCTCCGCCTCCCCAGCCAACGGCTTCTCCCCCTCAGCCGCAACCGCCAGCCTCTCCACCTGGTCCGCCCTCCACTCCGAGCTCATCCGCTCCCGATTCGGGCCTCATATGATAATATGGGGCCCATGAGGGCGCTGTTCTTGGGGCTCGTGCTTTGGCTTTTCCCGCAGGGACATGCCTTGGTACAGGAGCCGGGACAGGACCAAGTCGGGGTGGACGAGAAGCTGGGCGACGAACTCGCGCTCGACGCGGTCTTTGCCGACGAGGACGGCAAGCCGGTCACCCTGCGCAGGCTGGTGGACAGGCCCACGGTCCTGACGCTCAACTACTTCGCGTGCGCGGGCATCTGCACGCCTCTCCTGCACGGCTTGACGGACGCCTTGAACAGGCTGAAACGTGAGCCGGGACGGGACTTCAAGGTGGTGACCTTGAGCTTCGACGAGCGGGACACGCCCGAGATCGCGAAGATGAAGAGGACGAACTACCTTCGTGAGATGAGGCGGCCCTTCCCGCCTGAGGCATGGCGCTTCATCACGGGCAAGAACCCGGCCATCAGGAAGCTCACGGACTCGGTGGGCTTCGGGTACAAGGCCTACGGCAGGGAGTACGCTCACCCGGGCGTGGTGGTCCTGCTCTCGCCGCAGGGCATCGTGACGCGCTATATCTATGGCACGTCGTTTCAGACAGCGGACCTTGAGATGGCCATCGACGAGGCCGGCAAGGGGGTGGTGCGGCCCACGGTGGTCAAGGCGCTCTCCTTCTGCTTCTCCTACGACCCGAGGGGACGGAGGTACGTGCTCAACGGCATGAAGGTGGGAGGGACGCTGACCATGCTCTTTGGCCTGGGATTCGGGGCCTGGCTGGCCTGGGGCGGGAGGAAGGCGTGAGCTATCTGGAGAAGGAGGGCTCAGGGGGCTTGTGGTCCTGGGTGACGTCTACGGACCACAAGCGCATCGGGGTGCTCTACCTGGCGCTCCTGACAGCCTTCTTCTGGGTGGCGGTGGGCATCGGCATCGTGATGCGCTTCAAGCAGTTGAGCGCTGGGGATTTCCTGGTCTCGGCCCAGGCCTATAACGCGCTCTTCACGGTGCACGGCGTGATCATGATCTTCATGTTCGTGATCCCTGGCCTGCCCGCGGTGTTCGGGAACTTCTTCCTGCCCATCCTCATCGGGGCCAAGGACGTGGCCTTCCCGAGGCTCAACCTCCTCTCCTGGTGGTTCTTCCTGGCAGGCGCCTGCCTGGCCCTAGCCTCGCTCTTCACGGGCCCTGGTGCGCCGGACACGGGGTGGACCTTCTACGTGCCCTTCTCCCTGCGCACGGGCACGAACGTCTCGCTCGCGGTGTTCGCGGCCTTCGTGCTGGGCTTGTCCTCGATCCTCACGGGCATCAACTTCATCACCACGGTGCACCGTCTGCGCTGTGAGGGCATGACGTGGCACAGGATGCCTCTCTTCGTCTGGGCGGTCTACTCCACGGGCTGGATCCAGGTGCTGGCGACCCCGATCATCGGCATCACCCTGCTCCTGGTCATCCTGGAGAGGGCATTCGGCATCGGGGTCTTCGACCCGGGCCGGGGCGGGGACCCGCTCCTCTACCAGCACCTCTTCTGGATCTACTCGCACCCGGCGGTCTACATCATGATCGTGCCTGCCATGGGCGCGGTGACGGAGATCATCCCGACGTTCGCCAGGCGCTGCATCTTCGGCTACCGGGCCATCGCCTACTCCTCGCTGGCCATCGCGGCCTTAGGCTCGCTCGTCTGGGCGCACCACATGTTCACGAGCGGCATGGCGGATGTCGCGGCCGTGGTCTTCTCCCTCTTGACCTTCCTCGTGGCCGTGCCGAGCGCCATCAAGGTGTTCAACTGGACAGCCACCCTTTATAAGGGCTCGGTGGACATGGCCCCTGCCATGCTCTACGCCCTCACCTTCGTCTTCCTCTTCTCGATCGGGGGCTTGACGGGCATCATGCAGGGCGCGCTCGGCTTGAACGTGCACCTGCACGACACCTACTGGATCGTGGGGCACTTCCACTACGTCATGTTCGGGGGCACGGGGTTCGCGTTCTTTGCGGCGCTCCTCTACTGGTTTCCCAAGATGTTCGGCAGGCAGTACGACCCCAAGCCCGCCTACTATGCCTGGGCTCTCATGTTCCTGGGCTTCAACATGCTCTACGGCAGCATGCTGGTCCTGGGCATGATGGGCATGCCGCGGCGGTACTACGCGCACCTGCCGCAGTTCCACACCCTGCACGTGGTGGCCACGGTCGGGTCCTGGGCCCTGGTCGCGGGCCTGGTCGTGCTCTACTGGAACTTCCTGCGGGCGCTCGTCTTTGGCAAGCCTGCGGAGAGCGACCCCTGGGGCGGCAAGACCCTGGAGTGGACCCTGGCCTCCCCCCCGTTGGCCGAGAACTTCGAGACCCTCCCGGTCGTGACCGGCGCGCCCTACTCCTACAACCCGAGGACTCCGGCATGAGCGAGGCCGGGCACTCGGACTACCAGGGCGCCAAGATCGGCATGTGGCTCTTCCTGTTCACCGAGCTCATGCTCTTTGGCGGGCTCTTCCTGCTCTACTCAGGCTACCGCTCGCTCCACCCCGAGGCCTTCCACCACGCGAGCCAGGGCCTCAGCGTGCTCCTGGGCACGGTCAACACCCTGGTCCTGCTGACCAGCAGTCTCTTCGCGGCCCTGGCTTTGACCGCGGTCCAGCAGGGCAGGAGCGCGGAGAGCGCCCGATGGACAGGGCTCACCGCGGCCCTGGGCCTGGTCTTCCTCCTCATCAAGGCCTTCGAGTGGGGGATGAAGTTCCTTCACGGCATCTACCCCGGGAGCGCCCTGGTCAAGGCCCTGCCGCAGGGCGAGGGGCTCTTCTTCGGGCTCTACTTCACCATGACCGGCCTGCACGGCCTGCACGTGCTGGCAGGCGTGGCCCTGCTCTCGGTCATGGCCCTGCTCGTCAGGCGGGGCACCGTGGCCCAGGGCGACTGCGTCCTGCTTGAGAACTCGGCGCTCTACTGGCACATCGTAGACGTCATCTGGATCTTCCTCCTGCCCCTCTTCTACCTCGCGGCATGACGACCATGGAGCGAGAGCAGGGCCACATCGTCGAGCCCAAGGTCCTGGTGCGGGTGTGGCTCGCCCTGATGGCCCTGACCGGCCTGCTCGTGGCCTCGAGCTTCGTGAGCCACACACTCGCGGTCTGGGCCATGCTGACCCTCACCCCGCTCAAGGCCTGGCTCGTGCTCCAGTTCTTCATGCACCTCCGCTACGAGGGCCCGCTCCTCAAGGGCATGGTCCTCGTCGCCTTGAGCGTGCTCGTCATCTTCATCGGCATGATGTTCCTGGACCTGGGATTGCGCTGACATGAACTCCATCGTCCCGCAAGCCTCGAGCCTGAGCCTGAGCATCGACCGCTACTTCATCGGAAGCATGGCCCTCTGCCTTGCGGTCCTGCTCGGCGTGACCTTCTGCCTGGTCTACTTCTCGGTGCGCTACAGCAGGGCCCGCAACCCCGCGCCCGAGGACATCGAAGGAAGCGCCTGGCTCGAGGTCGCTTGGACCGTCATCCCCACCATCCTCTTCCTCGGCCTCTTCTATTTCGGCTGGACGGACTTCCGCACCCTGCGCAACCCGCCGGCGGACTCCATGACCGTCCAGGTCACGGCCAGACAGTGGGCGTGGTCCTTCGAGTACCCGGACGGCAGGCGGACCTCCGAGCTCTACGCGGCCCTGGGCCGGCCCATGAGGCTGGAGCTGCGCACCCTCGACGTCATCCACGGGTTCTACATCCCGGCCTTCAGGCTCAAGATGGACGTGGTGCCGGGCCGGGCCACGGACGCGTGGTTCCTGCCGCGCCTGCTGGGAGACTTCGACATCCAGTGCTCCGTCATCTGCGGCACGGACCACTCGCTCATGCTCTCCAAGGTGCATGTCCTGCCTGAGGACGATTTCAAGAGCTGGTACTTCAGAGACGAGGCCGCCGCGGGCGGCCAACGCCTTTCCCAAGGCCGCCCGCGACGCTCGGCCTCCGGCCTCGACCGCGCCCACGGCAGAGCCCTGCTCGCTGACAAGGGCTGCCTGGCCTGCCACTCGCTCGACGGCAGCGCCATGGTCGGGCCGACCTTCAAAGGCCTGGCCGGCTCCATGCAGAAGGGCGTGTCCCAGGGCAAGGAGCTGACCGTCAGGGCGGACGAGGCCTTCATGAGGACCGGGATCAAGGACCCGGAGGGCTTCATCATGGAAGGCTACCCGGCCGTGATGCCCCCCTCGGAGCTCACGGATGAGGAAGTCTCGGCCATGGTCCAAGCCATCCAGGAGCTCGGGAAATGAGGGCTCTGGCAGCGCTCGCCAAGCTGGTCAAGCTCCCGGTCTCAGCCGCGGCCGGCCTCTCGGCCTTCTCAGCCTCGGTCGCGGCCTCAGGCAGGGTGACGATTGAGGCCGCGGCCGCTTCGATCGGGGTCTTCATCCTCGCTAGCGGGGCCTGCGCCTTGAACGAATGCCAGGAGGCCGGGCTCGACAGGCTCATGGAGCGCACCCGGGCCAGGCCCATCCCCGCAGGAGCCATCAGCCCGGGCAAGGGACTCGGGCTGGCCGCCGCCATGCTGGCTTGCGGCTCAGCCCTGCTCCTGCTCTCCGCAGGGATCCTTGCAGGTCTCTTGGGGCTTGGCGCTGCGGCGTGGTACAACGGGGTCTACACGCCTCTAAAAAAATGGAGCGCATTCGCGGTGGCTCCTGGCGCGCTGGTCGGGACCCTTCCTCCGTGCATCGGCTGGCTGGCTGGCGGGCAGGCCCTCGGAGACCCGCGGCTCCTGGCCCTGGCAGGCTTCTTCTATCTCTGGCAGGTGCCGCACTTCTGGCTCCTCGCGCAGGAGCACGGCCCGGACCTCAAGTCAGCAGGACTGCCCTCAGCGGCCGCGGCCCTCGGGGCCGGCAGGGTGGGCCGGGTCGCGGGCGTGTGGCTGGCGACGGCAGCCTGCGCCACGGTCCTCTTCCCTCTTTTTGGGACCCTGAGGTCCCTGCCCGGCCTCGTGGTGGCGGCAGGGGCGGCGTGCCTGCTCACCTGGAGGGCCATGGGCCTGCTCTCGGGCCGGGCAGGGCCCGAGCTCCTGCGCCGGGTCTTCGTCGAGGCCAATGCGCACGCCTTGCTGGTCATGGCCCTGCTCTGCGTGGACTCCTGGCTGGCCTGAAATCTTCATATAATCAGGCGATGCCAGCGCCCCCCATCCCGCAGGACGAAGCCAGGCGCCTCGAGGCCCTCAGGCTGTTGGCCATCCTCGACACCCCTTCCGAGGAGCGCTTCGACCGCATGACGAGGCTCGCGGTCCGTTTCTTCGACGTGCCCTACGCCGCCATCTCCATCATCGACAAGGACCGGCAGTGGTTCAAGTCCGAGCAGGGGCTGGGCGTCAAGGAGACGCCGAGGGACATCTCCTTCTGCGGCCACGCCATCCTCTGCGACTCCCCCCTCGTCGTGCCCGACGCCTCCCGGGACCCGAAGTTCAAGGACAACCCCCTGGTCACGGGCAAGCTCGGCATCCGCTTCTACGCGGGCGTGCCCCTGAGGGCGCCGGACGGCCTCCGCGTCGGCATGTTCTGCATCATGGACCGGCGGCCCCGGAGGTTCCCGGCCGGCGACTTGGCCTCCCTGCAGGACCTGGCGTTTATCGCGCAGGACGAGCTCAGCGACGTGCGGCTCAACAAGGCCTACGCCGCCTTGAGCGAGCGCGAGGCCGAGCTCGAGGACTTCATCGAGAACGCGGGCGACCTCATCTTGCGCAGCAGTGCGGAGAACCGCATCCTCTACGCCAACCGCGCCTTCAAGGAGACCCTGGGCTGGTCCGACGAGGAGCTCAAGGACAAGGCGGTCGCGGACCTCCTGCTCCCCTCGGAGCGCCCGCGCTGCAGGGAGCAGTTCGAGCGCGTGCGCAGGGGCGAGACCGTCAAGGACTTCGAGACCGCGCTCACGGCCAAGGACGGCCGCGAAGTCCCGGTCTCCGGCACGGTCAACTTCCTGATGAAGGACGGCAAGCCCTTCTCGACCCGCATGATCCTGCGCGACATCACGGCCCGCAAGCAGGTCGAGCGCTTCCGCTCCGAGTTCTTCCACCAGGTCAATCACGAGCTGCGCAACCCCCTGACCCTCATCATCGGCGGGCTGAGGATCCTCGTGGACAACAAGGAGAAGCTGCCCCAGGAGCTGCGCAAGTGGGTCGAGATGATCGACCGCAACTCCACCCATCTGCTGAGGATGATCGAGGACCTCCTGGAGCTCACGCGCAGCGAAACGGGCAAGCTCGCGGTCTCACCCCAGGCCGTGGACATCGGGGGCCTCGCCTGCCAGCTCGCGGCGGACTATCAGGCCCGCGCCGGAGCCAGGAGCATCAGCCTCACCGCCAAGGCCGCTGCGGGCCTGCCTCCCGCGCTCGCCGACCCCCTGCGCTACCGCCAGATCCTCGGCAACCTCCTCGACAACGCGCTCAAGTTCACCCCCGAGGGAGGGAAGGTCGCGGTGGAGGTCTCCCGGTCCGGGGATGGGACCCTGGAGACCTCGGTCTCGGACACGGGTCTGGGCATCTCCGAGAAGGACATCCCCAACCTCTTCGAGCACCTCTTCCAGGCCTCCGCCAACTTCGAGCTCAGACGCAAGGGCCTGGGCTTGGGGCTCTACATCTGCAAGACGCTCGTCACCCGCCAGAACGGCCGCATCTGGGTCGAGTCCGCCCCCGGCAAGGGCAGCGCGTTCCGCTTCACCCTGCCGGTCTCCTCCCAGGCGGCCGCGGCCCCGGCCGACCCGAGGGGCTCCTGATGCCCGACGCGGTCGTCCTCGCGAGGCTGCAGTTCGCGATGACCATCATGTTCCACTACATCTTCCCGCCGCTCACCATCGGGCTCTCCCTGCTCATGGTCGTCATGGAGGGGCTCTACCTGCGGACCGGCGACAAGACCTACGAGTCCCTCACGAGGTTCTGGACCAGGATCTTCGCGGCCACCTTCGTGATGGGCGCGGCCACCGGGGTGGTCATGGAGTTCCAGTTCGGCACGAACTGGGCCGGCTACAGCCGCTTCGTAGGCGACGTGTTCGGTCCAGCCCTGGCCGCCGAGGGGATCCTCGCCTTCTTCCTGGAGTCGTGCTTCCTCGGGATCCTCGTGTTCGGCTGGGACCGGGTGCCGCCCAGGGTGCACTTCCTCGCCGCGGTCATGGTCGCGCTCGGCAGCACCCTCTCGGCCTTCCTCATCACGACCGCCAACTCCTGGCAGCAGACCCCGGCCGGCCACGTCCTGGTCGGGACCGGGCCGCTCATGAAGGCCCAGATGGCAGACTTCTGGGCCATGGTCTTCAACCCCTCGGCCCTGCCGCGCTTCTTCCACGTCCTCTTCGGCTCCTATGTCCAGGGCGCCTTCGTGGTCATGGGGGTGAGCGCCTGGTACATCCTGCGGGGCCGGCATCTGGACTTCGCGAAAAAGGGCTTCAAGCTGGCCTTCGGGCTGGGCCTGGCCGCCTCGCTGTCCCTGCTCTTCACCGGCCACAAGCAGGCAGTCATCATGGCCCTGCACCAGCCCGCCAAGTGCGCGGCGCTCGAGGCGCTCTACACGGGCGCGGACCACGCGGCCCTTCCCCTCTTCGGGTTCCCGGACGACGAGAGCCGCACCCTGCGCTTCTCGGTGGAGATCCCGGGCCTGCTGAGCTGGCTCGTGCACGGGCCCAAGGGCGGGAGGGTCGCCGGTCTCGACGAGTTCCCGGTCGAGGACTGGCCCCCGGTCTTTCTCTCCTTCCAGTTTTACCACGCCATGATCGGCCTGGGAATGGCCTTCATCGGCTGGCTCCTGCTCAACGCCTTCCTGCTCCGGCGCGACCGCCTCTTCCACCACAAGCTCCTCCTCAAGGGCCACGTCGCGGCCTGCATCCTCCCCTTCCTGGCCAACCAGTTCGGCTGGGGCGCGGCGGAACTCGGCCGCCAGCCCTGGGTCGTGTATGGGGTCCTGCGCACCCAGGACGCCGTGTCCACGGTCGTGCCGGCCGGGCACATCCTGGCCTCGATCGCCATGTTCGGGCTGCTCTACGCGGCGCTCTTCGCGGCCTGGCTCTTCGTCCTTGGAACGAAGATCCAGCACGGACCGGAAGACGCCCAGGGAGGAGGCGGGAAGCCGCCGCTTCCCGCCCTATAATATGGACCTCCAGACCTTCTGGTTCTGCTGCCTGGGCTTCCTGCTGGCCGGCTACGCGGTGCAGGACGGCTACGACCTCGGCGCGGGGATGCTGCACCCCCTGGCCAAGGACGACGCGGAGCGCCGCGTCATCTACAACGCCATCGGCCCCTTCTGGGACGGCAACGAGGTCTGGCTCGTGGCCTTCGGCGCGTCGCTCTTCGCCGCCTTCCCGGACGCCTACGCCGCGGTCTTCTCCGGCTTCTATATCCCCTTCATGCTGCTTCTGCTGTCCCTCATCCTCAGGGCGGTCTCCATCGAGTTCCGCGGCAAGCTCCCCTCGGAGCTATGGAGGAGGTTCTGGGACCGGGTCTTCTTCGGCGCGAGCCTCGGAGCCTCGGTGCTCTTCGGCGTTGCCGCCGGCAACCTGATCGCGGGCGTGCCCGTGGACTCGGAGAGGATCATCGCGGCCGGCCTCTCCGACCTCCTGAGTCCCTTCCCCCTGCTCATGGGCCTGGTCACGGCAGCGCTCTTCGCCATGCACGGCGCGTGCTTCCTCTGCGTCAAGACCGAAGGCCACCTGCAGGCCCGCATCCACCTCTGGCGCAAACGCATCCTGCTGGCCTTCCTCGTCCTCTACCTCGTCGCCTTGGTGTCGATCATGGCCCGCAACGGTTCCGCAGCCGAGCACCTAAGAGACCGGCCCTTCGTCGGACTCTTTGCCGCGGCCGGACTCATGCTGGCCGCCGGAGCCTTCCGGGAGGCGCATCTGGGCCGGGGCCTGAGGGCCCTGGGAGCCTCGAGTCTCATCGTGCTCATGAGCGTGGCGGTCTTCTGCGGCTGCCTCTATCCGGACCTTGTGCCGTCGAGCCTCGATCCAGCCTGGAGCCTCGACGTATGGAACGCGGCCTCTTCCTCCAAGACCCTGCGCATCATGGCCGCCGTGGCCCTCATCGGGCTGCCCCTTGCCGTCGCGTACTCCGTCTTCATGCACCTGGCCTTCCGAGGGAAGGTCCGGATCGAGAACACCAGTTATTGATGGAGGTCCGAGTCCATGAGCGCACTGCTTGAACGCAGCACCTGGGTCATCCAGCAGAAGAAGGAATGGGGAGAGATCCTCATCGGCATCGAGAGCACGAACAAGTACGAGGTCCTCTCGGAAAACGCCGAATCCCTGGGCTTCGTGGCCGAAGAGGGCTCGGGCTTACTGCAGTTCCTCAAGCGCTTCTTCCTCCGCGGCCACCGACCCTTCGTCATCACG
>JBAZSR010000151.1:0-9544 GCA_041662295.1 Elusimicrobiota bacterium
AACATCAACACCACGGTCGTCGGGTCCTACGCCAAGCCCAAGGTGCGCCTCCCCGGCTCCGGCGGAGCCTGCGAGATTGCGGTCCACGCCCAGCGGGTCCTCATCGTCATGAAGCTCTCCAAGAGGACCTTCATGGACAAGGTGGACTTTATCACGAGCCCGGGCACCCGTCCCGGCGGCAAGCCGCGTGGGGGCGTCTCCATGCCCGGACGCGGCCCGGTCAAGGTCATCACGGACATGGGCATCCTCGAGCCCGACCCGGCCACGGGCGAGCTCGCACTGACCTCGATCTACCCGGGCGTCACGGTGGAGAAGGTCCGCGAGAACATCGGCTGGGACCTCAAGGTCCGCGAGCCCCTGGGCTCCGTTGATCTGCCCGCCGCGGCCGAGATCACGCTCCTGCGCGAAAAGCTCGACCCACGGCGCCTGCACATCAAGTAGCCATGGACTCCAAGGGCGGCAACGAACTCGTCGTCCGCGTCCACATCGGCAAGCCCCTTGCGCGCTGGCTCCTGGTCCTGGCCATGGTCGCCTGCTCCGCGGTCGAGCTCGAATCCGAGACCCTGACCATGACGAGCTACTATCCCTCCCCGGCCGGAGTCTACAACAAGCTGGTCACGACCGGGAACACGGTCCTGGCGCGGGACCGGGGACGGGTGGGCATCGGCACGAGCGCGCCCCAGGGCCTGCTCGACATCGCCGGGACCACCGGCGGCCTGGTCCTGCCGAGGCTGACCATGGCGGAGACCAACGCCATAACGGCCGTGGGCTCCGTGGTCTTCGACACGGACATGCAGACCGTGGAAGTCCGGACGCAGGAGGGCTGGAGACCCCTGACCAGCGTCCTCGCCGAGGTGCCCTACGCCACCCTGCACGGACTGGATTGGCACTGCTCGAGCTACATGCCCGAGAACTGCTCCGAGGCGTGCGCCAAGTACTGCACCTCGACCTCCCTGGGCCGCGCCTTCCGCAGCGGCGCGGCCATGGACACCAGCGTCCATCACACCTGGTGGATCTGGCGCTGGCATTCGTCCGGAGCCGACGCCCAGTGTCTCTGCGTACCCTGAGCCATGCCGACCATCCCTGAGAGGATCGTCCTCGTCACCGGAGCCAACAAGGGCATCGGATTCGAGGCCTGCCGCCAGCTCCTACCCAAGGGCCTCTTCGTGCTCCTGGGCTCGCGGAACGCGGGCCGGGGCGCGGAAGCGGTCAAGGCTTTGGGGTCGCCCGAAAACCTCGAGCTCCTCGTCATCGATGTCGCGTCCCCGGGCTCCGTCGCCGCGGCTGCCAAGGCCGTGGAGGAGCGCTTCGGCCGTCTCGACATCCTGCTCAACAACGCGGGCGGCAACTACGACATGCACCAGACCGCCTCCCAAGCGGATTTCTCCTACATCATGGAGACCCTGGAGATGAACTTCCTGGGCACCTGGCGGGTCATTCAAGCCTTCCTGCCTCTACTGCGCAAAGGGACCTGCCCCCGCATCGTCAACGTCTCGAGCACGGCAGGCTCCTTCGGGGATCCGCGCTATGGACTGACCACGGGCGAGGGCAGGGTAACGGCCTACGGCTCCGCGAAAGCGGCGCTCAACGCCCTCACGGTCAAGCTCGCGGCTGAGCTCAAGAAGGAGGGCATCCCGGTCAACGCTGTCTGCCCCGGGTTCACGGCCACGCACCCAGGCATGAAGGAGATGGGCGCACGACCCGTGGAGGAGGGCACGGCTGGCATCACCTGGCTGTCGCTCCTCGAGGGCAAAGAGCCCACGGGGAAGTTCTTCAGGGACGAGAAAGAGATCCCCTGGTAGGGAGCGCGGCCTTAAAGCCAGCGACCTCATCCGCGCCCAGGAAAGCCGCCAGGGACAAGAGGGACTCCCGCATCCCGTCGATGGCCGCGTCATCAGCCCCTGCCTCGAAGTGGACCCTCCGCACCTCAAGCCGCTTCTCGGGCCTATGGTTCTTGGCATCGAGCCTTCCAATGAGTCTGCCGTTGTGCAGGATGGGCAGGCAGTAGTAGCCGAAGAGCCTCTTGGGGGCAGGGGTATAGACCTCGATCTTGTAGTCGAAGCCGAAGAGGGCCCTGACCCTGGCGCGGTGCCAGAGCAGGGAGTCGAAAGGGCTCAGGAAGGTCGTACCGCGGGATTCCGGGGCATCCGCGAGTCTCGGCAGGTCCTCAGCCAGGCAGTACCAGCGGCCCGGCAGCCCCTGGACCGCGACCTCGACAGCTTCCCCTGAGCCCAGCATGGCCTTCAAGGCTCGCTGCCGCTCCCCTGGGACGAACCTCGGAAAGGTCAGGTAGCGGGAAAGGTCGGATTCCGCGGCCACCCCGAGCGCCCTGAAGGTCTTGGCAAGGTGCCAGCTGCAGAACTCCGAGGCCGGGATGGGAGGCACGGTCCGGCGCACGCGCTCCGAGAGGTCATAGCGCTTGGAGAAATGCCTCCGGGAATGCACGGCCAGCCTGCCGCTCATCCACAGGCAGTGCAGGGCGTGGTGGCTGGGTTTCCAATCCCACCAGCCCGAGGCCTTGCCAAGACTCCTGGGCCTTTCGAAGTCCGCGGTGGACAGGGGTCCGCGGTCGCGGATAGCGGCCAGGACCCTCTGCCGCACCCCGGGGTTGGCCTTGAGCCAGCCTGCCCAGCCCGTATGGCCCCTGCGGTAGCCGGCCATGGCCCGGGACCAGCCCGGCAGATCCCGGGATGCCACCAGGCAGGCAGCGTGCGCCCAGTATTCCTCGAGCACCCTTTGGCCGTAGACCATGCGGTCCAGCCGCGCCTTGTCGAAGACGCCGAAGCGGCTCCACAGGGTGAGGTAGTGGCCGCGCTCGAGCACGTTGATGGAGTCGAGCTGGAGCCCGCCTGCGTCGGAGACGAAGCCCTCCAGGGTCCGGGGCGTGAGCTTCAGGCTCCTGGGCCGCTCGAGATGCTGGCGGCTCAGAAAGAGCCTGCGGACGGACTCCGGCTCGACGACCCTCACGCAGCCGGCGCTAGAATCTCTGCCAGAGCTTCTTCGAGAGCTCCAGGGACTTGGCCGCGATCTCGGCCTCATCGAGGTCCAGGGCCAGCTTCTTGCCCTCCATGAGGACCCGGCCGGAGGCGATCGTGGTGTCCACGAAGGACTGGGAGAGCCCGAAGATCATGTGCCCCAGGACCGTGGTCTCGTCGAACTGCGTCGGCGGGTGGTAGTCCATGATGGCGAAGTCCGCCCCAGCACCCTCTTCGATCACCCCAAGTTTTATGCCCCAGTGCCGGTCCGCGATCCTCGCGTTATTGAAGAGCAGGGTGGAGGCTGCCTCCATGAACCCGCAGGACGGGTTGCCGTGGGAGAGGTGCTGTGCCCAGAGGCAGCAGCGGAGTTCCTCGAGCATGTTGACCGTCATGGCGTCCGTGCCCAGGCCCACCAGGATGCCTTTGGACTGCATCTTGACGATGTCCGCCACGCCGACCGCGTTGTTCATGTTGGACTGAGGGTTGTGCGCCACGGCCGTGTCCGTGGACTTGAGGAGGTCCATCTCGCGGTCCGTCACGTGCACGCAGTGGGCCGCGATGGACGTGGGGCCGAGGATGCCGAACTTGTGGAGCCGCTCCACCACGCGCATGCCGAAATGCTTCTCATTGTAGTCCTGGTCGGACTTCGCCTCAGCCGTGTGGACATGGAAGCCCGCTCCGAGGTCGTGCCCGGCGCGGGCCGCCTTCTCCAGGGTCTTGTCCGTGATGGTGAAGGAGGCGTGGAGGCCGAAGAGGGCCTTGAGCTGCTCTCCGCCTTCTTTCTTGCACCGCTTAATGAAGGCTGCATTCTCGTCGATCCCCTCCCGCGCGATCTTCCCGCCGTCGCGGTCCGAGAGCTCGTAGCACAGGGAGGCGCGCAGACCCGTCTCCTTGACGGCCTTGGCGATGAGGTCCAGGGACCCGGCCACCGCGAAGGGGCTGGCGTGGTGGTCGATCAAGGTGGTGGTGCCGCGCTTGACCGCGTCGATGAGCGGGAGCAGGGCCGAGTAGTAGCAGTCGTCGAGGGAGAGCTTCTTGTCCAGCCGCCACCAAAGGTTCTCGAGGACCTCCTGAAAGTCCTTGGAGGGCTTCGCCTTGCCCAGCCCGCGCACCATGGTGGAGTAGAAGTGCATGTGGCTGTTGATGAAGCCGGGCAGGACCACCTTGCCCTTGGCGGAGACCGTCCTGGCGTACTTTCCCTTGAACTCCGAGGCCTTCGCGATCTTCGCGATCTTCCCGCCCTCGCAAAGGATGGAATGGCCGTAGAGGACCCGGCAATCACCGCCCAAGGTCACGATGATGCCGTCTTTGATGAGCAGCTGCGAGCCTCTCCCCACGGGGAGGCGAGCATTGAGGGGGCAGGATTTCGCTTTCATGGATCAGGCCTCCTGGAGGAGCTCGAGCTCCTTCTTGGTCCTCTCGCGCATGAAGAGCGCGCCGGCGAAGCACTTCTGGGAGCAGATGGAGCAGCCGATGCACTTCGAGGGATCGGTCTCCGGGACCTTGTCCTTGTCGAGCTCGATGGCCAGGTACGGGCAGCGGGTGCAGTTGCCGCAGTGCTGGCAGAGCTCGGGATGGACATCCGAGACCTTCTTGACCGGCGAGAGCTCCATGAAGCCCGTGACGGGGTTCGGCAGGCTGGCTCCCACGAGCTCGGAGACCGACTTCATGCCGCGGGCCTGGAGCAGGTGGCTCAAGCCCGAGTGGAAGTCGTCGACCACGCCGTAGCCGTGCTTCATGACCACGGTGCAGAACTGCACGGTCTTCGCTCCCAGGGCGAGGAAGTCCGCGGCCGCCTTGTAGTCCATGGGCCCGCCGTTTCCCGACACGGTCACGCCGAGCTTGGAGACGTTGGCGAGCGTCAGATTGCTGATGGGGATGACCCCCTCGCCGCTGAGGCCGATGACCACGCCCTCGTCCCAGGACTTCTTGGCTCCGGGCCGGAAAGACAGGGCCGGGAAGGTGTTGGCCAGGGTGACCCCGGCCTTCTTGCCCGGGTGCCTCTCGAAGACTCTCCGGATGGCCGTGATGATGGGGTAGATGGCGGTGACCGCGGCCGTGAGCTTGAAGAGCTTCGGGACCTGCGGGTCGCTGACCCCCATGACCCAGTCGATGATCTTGGCCGTGAGCTCCGCATCCTGGGACACGATGTCGCCCTTGGTGCCGTCCCCGCCCTGCGGGCAGGAGAGGCTGTACTCGATGCCCATGACCCCGCAGGACTCGAGCTTCTTCGTGTTCGCCTGCCAGCCCTGCCGGTCGGTCTCGTCGTTGCCGGTCACGGGGCCGCCCGTAGAGGCCATGGTCAGCCGGTCCGGGTACTCGCGGCGCAGGCGCTCGACCTCGCGGCACACGCGGTCCATGGGATGGCCGGAGACGTTGTCGCAATTGCCGTAGGTCGACTGCGTCACCGCGAACATGTACGCGCCGGGGATGTGGATGGGCACGTTGTCGAAACAGGTCTTCATGACCCCGCCGGCCCAGCCCGCGTCGTAGGCCTTCTTCATCTGCTCGTAGCCGTAGCTCGGCGGCGCGGCGGAGAGGAGGAACGGAGAGATGATCTCGCGGCCGAAGAAGTCCGCGGTCAGCGGCACCGGCATGAGGTTCCTGCCGGCCAGCCCGTGGACGCTCTTGGTCCTCTTGGGCGCCGGGACGGCCTTGGCGCCTGCCAGGGCCGCGTGGACCTCCATGGCCGCGTTCTTGCCTGCGGCCACGGCCTCCACGACCGTGGTCGGCCCGTTCTCGAGGTCGCCGGCGTAGAACACGCCCTCGGCCTTCTCCCTCTTGACCGAGGGCTTCGCGCCGACGGCCATGATGACTGCGTCGAAGCCCTTGAGGGTCTGCTTGGTGTCCTCCACATCCTTCACGAGGCTCGGGTGGAACTTCTTGCCATGCGGGAGCTCCACCTTCCGGGTCTTCAAGCCGCGCACCTTCCGGCCCTTGGCGATGATGGAGGTGACCCGGGTCCGGCCGGTCACCTGGGCCCCGGACTCCATGAGGCCGCCCAGTTCCTTGGCGGTCAGCGGCATCTCTCCGAGCGTCTCCAGGGCGAAGAGCTCCACGCGCTCGGCCCCTCGCTCGACCGCGGTCTCCGCGCAGTCCGCGGCCACAGCGCCCCCTCCGATGACGGCCACGCGCCGGCCCTTCACCTTGTAGTCCTTGGGGGAGCGGAGGTATTCCTGCCAGTCCCACGCGGACTCCTCGCCCTTGATCGGGAGACGGAACGGGACGTCGAGCCCGGTGGCCACCACGACCGCGTCGAATCCCTGCTTCAGCAGGCCTGCAGGGTCCGCGACCTTCCGGCCGGACTTGACGCTGATATCGCCCAGCCCCTTCACGAATTCCAGGTCGCTCTTGAGCACGGCCTTGTCGAGCCTGCCGTCCGGGATGAGGTCCGCCATGCCGCCTCCGCCGCGCTGGGACTCGAACACGGTCACGCCGTAGCCGAGCTGGGCGAGGACGCCGGCTCCGCCCCAGCCGGCTGGTCCGCCTCCCACCACCGCGACCTTCCGGCCGTTGGAGGCGACGGGCTTGAACTCGGGCATGACGCCGAGGTCCTTGGCCTTCTGGATGATGGTGGCCTGGACCATGGGGATGTTCACCGCGCTGTCGAAGGAATGGTGCACGCACGACTTCATGCAGTGCCGGTCCGGGCAGACCGCGCCGCAGATGCCGCCGAGCGGGTTGGAGCCCATGATGACGGCCGCGGCGCGCTTGTAGTCCGCCGGCGCCCCGCGCCGGACAGCCATGATGAAGTCCGCCGGGGAGCAGTCCGCCGGGCAGGCGGCCTTGCAGGGCTTCTCCGCGCAGTACTCGCACTTGTCGAGCTCGGCCTTCAGTTGGGCGTCGGTGAGAAAAAGAGGCTTGTCGTTCTTCTTCATGGATGTCCCCGTCCTTGGAGGTATTGGCGGCTGGTCCCGCCAGTATACCATGAGTAGGGTGTCACACGTCAACTTACGGAACTTATTCCTCGTGGCTGTCTGTGTACCCGAGCAGGAATAAGTTCCATAAGTTGACGTGTGACACCCGATTTCAGTCCTTGCGCACGAAGATGTGGCGCGCCACGGACTCCTCGAGCGCCACCACGGTCTCCCCGGCCTGGACCACCACGGCGGGGGAGCGCTGCTTGAGGCTCACGCCGGTCCCGGGCGTCAGGCCCAGGGCGAGGAGCTTCTTGAGGGCCTCCCCGTCCTCCAGCGCCAGATAGAGGATGCGGCCGGAACTTCCCGGCGCGAGTCCGTCGAGAGGCGTGATGAGCGGCGCGGCGTGCTCGGAACGGCGGCTGCAGCATGGGCCGGGCGGGATGGGGGTGCCGTGCGGACAGTGCGCCGGGTGACCGAGCAGGGTGCAGATGGCCTGCGTGGCCTTGGGCGAGAGCACGTGCTCCCACTGGCAGGCGTCGGAGTCCACCGAGTCCGGCGCGATCTCGAGGAGGTCGCTGAGGAGCCGCTCAGCCAGCCGGTGACGCCGGATGATCTCCCGGCCCAGGGCATCCCCTTTCTCCGTGAGCTCCACCCGGCTGTCCCGGCAGAGCACGCTCCCGTTCTTGACGAGCCGGTCGAAGACGCGCGTGGAGACCCCCTTGGAGAGGACCTCCCGGACCACGGCCTCATCCATCTGTCCCGCCTCCCTGCGGTGCCAGAGCACGCCCAAGGCCTCCTCCTCCTCCTCGAGACGGTGACCTTTGAGCCGCGACATCGAACCCATGTACATGACTGCCTCCTCAGACCAATGGCGCCAGAGCAAGGATGATGTTGAGCCCCGCCGCGACCAGGAGCGCCGTTGCCGTGACGAAAGCGCTGATGAGCAGGGCCGAGCGCGCCCCGCGCTCCCGGACCATGACCAGGAACTGGGCGATGCAGGGCAAGAAGAGAGTGATGGCCACGAGGCTCACCACGGACTGCCCGGGAGAGAGCAGCCCCTTCTCAGCGAGGGCGAAGAGCCCGGCCGCGCCGTAATCGCGCCGCAGGAACCCCAGGATGAAGCACCAGGCCGTCTCCTGGGGCAGGCCGAGCAGGCCCTCCAGGAGCGGAGCCAGTCCCTGTTCCACCGTGCGGATCAGGCCGGCCTTGTCGAGGATGAACAGGGCCATGGTGGCTGCAAGGAACAGGGGCACGGCCTCCTTGAGGTACCAGACGAGCCTGGTCTTGATCTTGAGCAGGATGTTGCCGGCCTTGGGCACGCGCAGGGGCGGGATCTCCAGCACGAAGGGCGCCCTGGCGCCGGGGAGGAGCTTGGAGGCCCCCCACCCGGCAACCAGCAGGGTCCCGAGGACCGTGACGAACCAGAGCAGGGCAGCCGCGGGTCCCAGCTTGGCCAGCATGCCCATGATGACCCCGAGTTGGGCCGAGCACGGGACCCCCAGAGCCAGGAGCATGGTCGCAACCACCCTCTCCTTCTTGGTGTCGAGGATGCGCGTGCTCAGGGTCGCCATGGTGTCGCACCCCAGGCCCAGGACCATGGGGATGACGGCTTTGCCGTTCAAGCCCATGAGCCTGAAGGCCTTGTCCATGAGCACGCTCAGACGGGGCAGGTAGCCCGAATCCTCAAGACAGCCGAACACGAGGAAGAAGGCCGTGACGATGGGGAACACGATGGCAAAGGCGTAGGTCAGGGCCATGGTGAAGACCCCATACGGGCCCACCAGCGCCTCCTTCAGGAGGCTCGACGGGACGAACCGCTCCACGAGGCCCGTGACGACCGGGTTGACGGCCCTGCCGAAGACGACCTCTTCCATGAAGTCCACGCCTGAGCCGGCCGCCAGCATGCCGACGATCCAGTACATGACAGCCAGGACCCCGCCGGCCAGGAGCCAGCCCAGGCCGCCCTGCATGGACCAGCGGTCCAAGGTCTGGATCCAGCCCGGCCTGGCCGCGGAGCAGCGCTCCACGACCTCGGCCTCGACCCTGATGGCCCAGTCCTCCCTGGCCGAGTGGACGAGGAACTCCGGGGGATGGGCGAAGGAGGAGCGCATCGAGGCCGCCTCCCCTGCCGCGGTCCCCGTCGATGGGATTCCCGCGCCGCAGAGCATGCTCAGTCCCACGAAACGGCCGAGGCTCCCTCCTCCGAGGCCGGCGGACAGGCTCTCCACCCGGGTCTCCACCTCGGCCGGCAGGGGCGCGGGCTTGGGCGGCCGGGCCGAACCCACGGCAGCCGAAAGCGCCTCCATGCCAAGGCCTGAGACCGCCACGGTCTCCACCACCGGGATGCCCAGGCGCTCCGCGAGCCGGCCCGGGTCCACGATGAGCCCCCGGTGCCGGGCCTCGTCGGACATGTTCAAGGCCAGGACCATGGGGATGCCCAGGTCCGCGAGGCCCGCGGTCAGCAGGAGGGAGGTCCTGATGTTCTTGGCGTCCGCGACCTGCACGATGACGGCCGGATTCCGGGCGAGGATGAGGTCCCGGGTCACGACCTCGTCCTCGGACTGCGCGAGCATGGAGCGCACGCCCGGGGTGTCCACGACCTCCCAGTCCCCTCCCCCGAGCCGGCACGCGCCGGTGGCGACGTCCACGGTCGTGCCGGGATAGTTGGAGACAGCGGCGTACGTCCCGGTCAGCCTGTTGAAGAGC
>JBAZSR010000152.1:0-9539 GCA_041662295.1 Elusimicrobiota bacterium
TCGGCCTGGGCGTCGAGGACCGCGCACTCCCAGCCGGACCGCTCGAGCGCGGCCGCTGCGGACGCGAGGTCCACGGGCTCGCGGGTCGAGTGCACGAGCAGGCCCCGGACCGAGCTCTGGCAGCGGTCCTCCCGGATGTAGGGCCCGGTCGGCGGGATGAGGAAAAGCGCGCGTCCGGCCGGCGTCATGCCGAGGACGCGACGAGCTTCTCCACGAGGTCGTCGGGCTTGACGCCCTCGGCCTCGGCCTGGAAGTTGAGGACCACGCGGTGCCGGAGGACCGGCTTGGCCAGGGCAAGGACGTCGTCCTCGCACGCCGCGAGCCTGCCCGCGAGCAGGGCCCGCGCCTTGGCTCCGACGACCAGGGCCTGGCCGGCCCTGGGGCCCGCGCCCCAGGAGACCCAGCGCTTGACGAAGTCAGGCGCCCCGGGCTCGAGAGGGCGGCTGGAGCGCGCGAGCCTCACCGCGAGGTCGGCGGCGGAGTCCGGGACCGGCACCCGGCGCACGAGCTCCTGCAGGGCCAAGACCTCCTTGGCGTCGAGGACCTTCTCCAACTTCACGTCCCGGCCGCCCGTGGTCTCGAGCACGATGCGCTTCTCCTCCGCGAGGCTCGGGTAGGTCATGGAGATCTGCAGGAAGAAGCGGTCGAGCTGGGCCTCGGGCAGGGGATAGGTGCCCTCGGCCTCGATGGGGTTCTGCGTGGCCATGACGAAGAAGGGAAGGGGCAGGGGACGGGTCTGGCCCGCGCACGTCACCTGGTTCTCCTGCATGGCCTGGAGGAGCGCCGCCTGGGTCTTGGGCGGGGTCCGGTTGATCTCGTCGGCCAGGACCATGTTCGCGAAGACCGGCCCGGGCGTGAACCGGAAGAAGCGCTGGCGGGTTCCAGGGTCCTCCTGGAGGATCTCCGAGCCAGTGATGTCGGACGGCATCAGGTCCGGGGTGAACTGGATGCGGTTGAAGTCGAGGTCGAGGATCTTCGAGAGGCTTGAGACCAGCAGGGTCTTGGCCAGACCGGGGACCCCCTGGATGAGGCAGTGCCCGCGGGAGAACAGGGCAACGAGGAGCTCGTTGACGACGTGCTCCTGCCCCACGATGACGCCCCGCAGCTGGGCGAGGATCGCGTCCCGGCCGGCCGCGAGCCTCTCGGCCATCTTGATATCCTGCGGCGTCCCGGGTCCGTTGGTCGTCTCCTTCATCCCGTCATCCTCCCTATTCGGCCGACGCGACGTACCGGGTCCTCTTCGCGCCGAACAGGCGCAGGAGGACCACGGCCGCGAACACCCCGCCCGCGAGGCTCCCCAGGGCGGTCAGGATCTTGGTCCTGAAGGACCACTTTTTGGCGAGTCCCGGCGTGGCGGCGAGGATCTTCGGGTCCGCGCCGGGACCGGGCTTCAAGCCCGTCATGGCGGACTCCATGAGCTCCCGGGCCTTGGGCCCGGACGCCCAGAGGGAATACCCCCAATAGCCCCACGGCAGGAAGCCCGCGGCGACCTGGGTGGGGCCAGCCTCGTTCTTGACCTTGGCCCAGGCATAGAGGATCCCGGGGCCGGCCGGGGTCGCCATGGACTTGACCGACGAGACCGAGACCGGGTCCACCCCTGGCGCGGACTTGAGCACGAGCTTGACCAGCGAGGCCTCCTCGCCGGCTGAGGTGCTGCCCTCCGCCAGCTTCTTGAAGCTCAGCACGGAATCGTAGCCCAGGAGCACGGCTACGATGCCCTCGCTCTTCTCGCGCGGCGCGGCCGAGCGCAGCCAAAGCCCCTGCGGCAGGGAAAAGCCTAGCTGGCTGTCCGCGCTGGCTCCCCGCCGCGAAAGGCCCCGCTGGGCGTCGGCGGCGCTGGAATGGACCGTCCGGAGGATGGAGGGCAGCATCGTGTCCGGCACGGCGCTGCGCAGGGTGCCCAGATAGTAGCGGCCGCGGAACTCCGCGATGGACAGGATCATCCGAGGCTGACCGTCTAGGTCGGCGGAGAGGCTGTGGGCCGTGAGGTCGTTCTTGAAGGTGGAGGTCTTCATCTCGCGCCTGGGGATGAAGGCCAGGCCCGTCCGGCGGTTGATGCCCGAGAGCACGTCGAGGAGGAGCGCCTTCCTCTGCGGGGCGTTGCCCAGGCCCCCGCCTTTGAGCCTGGCGAAGACGAAGGAGCTCTCCTGCGGCCCCTTGAGGACCGAGACGATGTCCGGACTGCGCCGCTGCTCCGTGAGGTCCTCCCAGCCCGGGGGGACGTCCACGGTCACCGAGGCCTCCGCGCCTGCCGCGGGCCCGGACGCCGGAGCCGCGGGAGCGGCCCAGGCCAGGCCCGCGAGCAGGACGGACAATATGAACATGCCCGCGTAGTTTACCATACACTGGTGCCGGGTGTTTACCAAATTTACCAGTTAGGCCAGTGGTAAATTTGGTAAACACCCGGCACCAGTGTGGTATCCTATAGGCGTGAGCCTCCTCCTCCTGCTTTTCTGGGTTTCGGCTCCGGCATTCGGCGCCGAAGACCAACCCCCCAGGGGCCCTTGCGCCAACTACCGCATGCAGGTGGATGACGCCGGGAGCCTCAAGTCCTTCGTGAAGGAAGCATTCCTCAAGGCCAAACCCAACGGCCCCGCCAAGGATTCCGGGCTGGAAGCGAGCGACTGGAACGAGTCGGAATCCCCCTTGCGGAGGTTCAAGCTCATCCACGAGGCGCTCGCGAGGCAATTCTGCGAGTCCGAGAGACTCGTCGCGGATTTCGATTTCCTCGGCGGCAAGACGATCAGCGGCACCCCTTGGGATGAAGCCGGCGCGATGTCTCCTGCCTGCGACCTCTCGGAGGAGGAGCGTCCCTGCCTCAAACCGGCCAAGGATTGCCTCAAAGACCTCCTCAAGAAGAAACATCCCCTGGCCGCGGCCTTCCTCGAGACCGAGCACCCGCAATCCGCCCGGCTCAAGGAAAGACTCGCGGAGATCGAGTCCCTGGTCGAAGCCAAGGCGCCTGCCCTGGCCCAGGCTGAACAGGAGTGCTCCTACGGCAGGGAGAAGCTGGCGCAGGCCCAAAGAGAACGCGCGTCCGCTCCGACTCCCTCTGTCATGGCAGCCGCGGGAGCCGCTGTCGCTGCCCACGCCACGACCGCGGGCATGGACGCCGCGGTCCTATTCGACGGAAGCAGGACCGGGCTGACGAGAGGCTTCGACTTGGTGGTCGCAGACCGCGTCGCCCTCAAGAGCGGCAGGCCCCTCGAGCAGGCCCAGGCGCGGGACATCGTGGAGAGAGCCCTCAGACATGTCCACGAGACTCCCGAGGGCCAGGCCATCCTGCAGGACCTCCAGGAGCTCCGGGAGCTCTACGGCAGGAAGTACCTCCGCGAAGCCTCGGCCGCGGCCAAGGCCGGCATCCCAGGCAGCGTCGCTCCCTGGGGCACGGAAGGCTACGCGCCGCAGGTCAAGATCCAGGTCGGGGACAGCACTCCGGGCGCGGGCGCATCGGCTCACCCGTTCGTCCTCTTCGACGAGAGGACCAAAAGGCCCTTCCTTCTCGTCACCCTCGCTCCCCTGCCTGAGATTTTCGGAGACCCGAACCCCTCGCGCGCCATGGCGCAGACCCTGGGACACGAGCTGCGCCACCTCGCGGACCAAGGCCTCATCCGATTCGCCGCGGCATCGGACCTCAAATGGCACCTGGCCGAGGACCGGGCCTACCTCGACGGCTACAGGATCGCAGCCAGGATGCAGGCAGCGATCGGGAAGGACGACAAGGAGGCGCCGAGCCCGGCCGTCAGCGGGTCCGTGCAGTTCTTCGAGGGCATCGCAAGGAACCCTGCCGCCTTCAGGCTCCAGCACTGCCAGGACCCAGGCTACCTTTGGAACCTGACCCACTCCGACCTCTACGGCCCGGCCAGCCCGGAAGCGGCCCTGGAAGCGCGGCTTGCGCGCATCTATGACTTCGCCCACGGGCTTCCCGCCCGGGAGCTGAGGAAGTGGAACGGCGTTCTCACGATGGACGATGACTGCGGCCTCGCCGGACTCCTCAAGGCGGCCGGCCAGGGAGCGGACCGACGGGAGCGCTTCTCCCAGGCCATGAAGGAGCGCTGCTCCTACCCCAAGGCCTGGCTGGGGGAACTAAAAAAGACCAGGACCCGGCTGGCAGCCGAGGAGAGGACGGACGTGGAAGGCGGGTGGAAGGACCGCTTCCGGAGGCAGGAAGAGGACTTCTGGAAGGGCCTCCACGACTTCAGCCAGTAGGCCATATATGGCATAATCTGGGAATGGCGGCACCTGGCGCGGGATTCAACGTAGGTCTCAAGGACATCATCGTCTCGGGCGGGCCCACACTCGCCCTGCTGATCTTCCTCTCCATATACTCCATCGCCCTCATCTGGGAGCGCTGGAAGACCTACCGCAAGTCCTCGGGAGAGCTCCAGCGCCTCTCGGACAAGCTCCGGGCCATGCTCCAGAGCGGCAGCCTCGCGGACGCGGTGGCCCTGTGCCGGGCGCACAAGGGCGCGGCCTCCAACGTCGTCATGGCGAGCCTGACAGGCTCGCCCGACAAGGCCGAGCGAAAGCGCTCCGCCGAGCGCGCCATCGAGCGCGCCGCCGCCGAGCTCCAGAAGGGCCTCACGATCCTGGGCACCATCGCCAGCGTCGCGCCCTTCATCGGGCTCTTCGGCACCGTCATCGGCGTCATGCGCGCCTTCCGGGACCTCGCCTCCGCCGCGGGGGCCGGACCCGGCGTGGTGGCCATCGGCATCTCCGAGGCCCTGGTCTGCACCGCGGCCGGCATCTTCGTGGCCATCCCGGCCCTGGCCGCGTACAACTACTTCAACCTGCAGGCGACGCGGTTCGCCGACGAGATGGGCTGGCTCTCCGAGGAGATCATCGAGAAACTCTCCGAGAAGACCCACCGCTAAGACACCATGAACGCCGCGCACCGCCGCAAGGCCATCGTCGAGCTCAACCTCATCCCGCTCATCGACGTCTCGCTGATCCTCGTCATCATCTTCATGGTGCTGACCCCCATCCTCGTGCACTCCCAGCTCACCGTCAAGCTCCCCAAGGCCTCGACCGGCGCCCCGCCGGACAACCCCGACACGGTCAACGTCCAGATCGACCGGAGGGGGAACGTCTCCATCGACGGGACGGCCGTCAAGTGGCCCAACCTCGAGCGCGAGCTCGTCCTGCGCGTGGGCAAGGCGGCCCGCAAGACCGTGCTGGTGCAGGCCGACAAGAGCGTGCCCGTGGAGAAGGTCGTCTCCGTCATGGACATCTCCAAGCGCCTCGGGGTCGGCAAGCTCGGCCTCGGCGTGAGCGCCGAGGAGCGATGAGCCAGCCGGATTCCTGCGACCCCCTGCGTCCGTACCTGACCTACTCCTTCGGCGTCCACGCGGCGGCGGGGCTGGCGGCCGCGCTCTTCCTCGGGGGCCGGTCCGGCCGGGTCACTCCCGTCTACACCATCGACTTCATCGGCCCGACCGCGGTCATGGGCAGGAGCGCCGAGACCGCCGGGGGCGCCCAGCAGGCTCAGCCCAGCGCCGGGCCCGAACGCCGCGGCCGCGAGGAGGAGCTGGTCGCCCCGTCCAAGAGGCGCCGGGCGCTGCCCAAGCCGAGCCTGCTCTCCAAGACCCCGCCTCCTCCGAGCCTCGCCGAGCCCGACGCCGAGGAGTCTCCCGCGCCCGCGGTCAAGGAGGGCCCTGGGACCGGCGGGACGGACGCGGCCCAGGCCATCTCCGGCGTCCCCGGTTCCGGCGGGGTCGTGACCGACCTGCCGAACTTCCCCTATCCCTGGTACATCAGCCAGGTGCGCAGCCGTCTCTGGAGCCAGTGGTCAAGCCGGATGCCCTCGGAGACGGGGCTGACCGTGGTGGTCTTCACCATCATGCCGGACGGCTCCCTCGTCGACATCCGCACCGAGGAGAGCTCCGGCGACCCGACCTTCGACCTCGCGGCCATGGCCGCGGCCCGCGACGCCGGCCCATTTCCGCCGCTCCCGTCCGGGTTCGAGGAGCCCTTTCTGAAAGTCCATGTGACGCTCAAATCAGGGAAATGACCCACAATAAAGGAACCGCAGAGCCGTTATCATCAGAGTGGCCATCAAGGGAGGAGGACCTCTGAATGGGAGCCATCCCCCTGCTCTTCACAGGCTGGTCGCTCCAGTTCTTCTTCCTTCTGGCATTCCCGGAATGGCAGGGCGCGGGCTATCAGCTCGCCTCCCTGGGGTTGGCCACGCTCGGAGGGGCCGCGGTGTTCGGCCTCCTCAAGGTCCTGCGGGTGCGGTCTCCGCTCGTGTCCGCGACATACTGCTTCGGCTACGTCGTGGCGCTGTCGATGTACTTCCTCTTCACCTGGCCGTGCCGGCCCCTGCCCATCCAGCAGCTCGGCCAGGGCTACCGGCCCTCGCGGGCCGCGGCCGTGGAGGGGATGAAGCGGCTCGGTTTCGGAACGGACTCCGCCCTGACCCGGCTGGCAGCCGGGATTTTCCCAAAATAATGAAGCCTCCCAGATTCGCCGCCCCGGCCGGCTGGATCCCCGCGGACCCGTTCTGGCAGGTCGAGACGGACCACTCCTTCCTCTCGAGCGACGGCAAGGACGGCAAGCTCATGGTCCGCTACTTCAAGAGGAAGAGCGGTCGCGGGCTGCGGGCCCGGGTCTGGTTCGGCCCCGAGTCCGAGGGGCCCCCGGGACACGCCCACGGGGGGGCCATCGCGGCCGTGCTCGACGAGGCGCTCGGCGCAGCTGCCTGGGCCCTGGGCCTGACCGTCATGACCGCCCGCCTCGCCGTCACGTTCCGCAGGGCGGTGCCGCTGGGCAGGACCGCCGGCGTGGAGACCCACGTCCGGCGCGCGGGCAAGATCCGGGTCGTGGTCTCCGGCAAGCTCATTGACGAACATGGGCGCGTGTTCGCGGAAGGCGAAGGGCTCTTCCTCAAGGTCCCCAAGGCCCTCTGGCGATCGGCTTCGACGAAAGGGGGTGTCCCTTGAAGATCCTCATCCTGGCGTTCTCCCTCATCATCCCAGCAGCAGTCTTCGCTTCGGCAGCCGAGCCCGCGATGCGCTGGGAGGAGTGCGTCTCGCTCGCCTTGAAGCACAACCCCGACCTGGCCTCGGCCAGGTTCTCCCAGGAAGCGGCCCAGGCCGGCTACCGGGGCTCTTGGAGCGCCCTCATGCCGAACCTGTCGCTCTCCAACGGCGTGTCGGAATCCGACGGCAGTTCCAAGCAGTCCTGGTCGGCGAGCGGGTCGCTCGGCATCGACCTCTTCAACATGGGCAATTACGCCTCGGTGCGCTCGAACTCCGCCTCCCTGCGCCAGGCCGAGGCCCGGCTGAGGCTCCAAGCCGCGGACCTGCGCGCGAGCCTGGCCAAGGCCTTCGCCAGCCTCCTCTACGCCCAGACCTCCGTGACCGTGGCGGACCGGATCGAGGCCATGCGCAGGACGAACGCGGAGCTCGTCTCCCTGAAGTACGACTCGGGCGCGGAATCCAAGGGCAACATGCTCAAGGCCAGAGCCGACCTCTCCGCCGCCAAGGCTGACGCGGCCGCGGCTCGGCGCGACGTGCGGACCTCCCGCGTCGCCCTCAACAGGCTGGTCGGCATGGACGACTACGCGGTCTACGAGGCGACCGGGGCCTGGCCCGCGGGGGAGGTCCCGCCCGAGCCCGACCCCAGGCTCCTGGAGGGCCACCCCAAGCTGGCCTCCCTCGAAGCCTCCGTGTCCTCCGCGAAAGCGGGCGTCGCCTCGGCCATGGCGAGCCTCTGGCCCACCCTGTCCGCAAGCTACTCGAGGACCTGGAAAGACGACCAGTGGTTCCCGGACAAGCCCGGCTGGAGCGCCTCCGGCTCCCTGAGCTACCGCCTCTTCGGCGGCGGGCCGACCCAGACCTGGTACGCGTCGCAGAAGGCCAGGCGGAACCTCGACTCTGCCGATGAGGACCTCCGGGCCGGCCGGAGCAGCCTGCGCTCCTCCCTCGAGGCGGCCTGGTCCTCGCTCGCCGACGCGGCCGCAGACGTCGCGGTGCGGGCCGAGAGCCTCGAGGCCTCCCGCCAGCGCAACGACGAGGCCTCGGTCCGTTACGCCTCCGGGCTCATGAATTTCGAGAACTGGCAGACCGTGGTCACCGAGGTCGTCCAATCAGAGAAGAGCTACATCCTCTCCCTGCGCAGCCTCGCGTCCGCGAAAGCCGACTGGGAGAACGCCCTGGGCAAGCAGTTGGAGGCACCATGAAGAAGATCATCGCCGTCGTCCTCATCCTCATTGCCGCGGGCGGAGGCTACGCTGTCCTCCACCGCAAGCAGAACGGCAAGGAGGCTGTGAAGACCGTGACCGTGGAGTCCGGCCCCATCGTGGAGGCCGTGGAAGCCACCGGCGGGGTCGAGCCCTTGAACCGCGTGGAGGTCCGCGCCCCCATCGCGGGCAGGATCGACCAGCTTCTCGTGGAGGAGGGGGCCAAGGTCCAGGCCGGCCAGATCGTGGGGTGGATGAGCTCCACGGACCGCGTCGCGGTCCTCGACGCCGCCCGCGCGAAAGGAGAGGACGAGGTGCGCCGCTGGACCGACGCCTACAAGCCCACGCCCATCGTAGCGTCCATCGCGGGAGATGTCATCCTGCGCAACGTGGTGGTGGGAGAGCAGGTCTCCTCCGGGGGCGTGATCTACGCCATCTCGGACCGGCTCATCGTCAACGCCTCGGTCGACGAGTCGGACATCGGCAAGGTCAAGGTCGGCATGCCCGCTGAGATCACCCTCGACTCCTATCCGGACAGAACGATCCAAGGCAAGGTGTTCCGCATCCTCTTCGAGGGAAAGAACGTCTCCAACGTCATCACCTACGTCGTCAAGATCGCGCCCGCCAGGATCCCGCCCTACTTCCGGTCCCAGATGACCGCCAACCTCAAGCTCATCCTGCGTAAACTGGATGACGCCGTCCTCGTGCCCACGACCGCCATCCGGCAGGGCCGCGACAGCGGCAAGAGCGTCCTCGTCCCCGGGCCGGACGAGAAGCCCGTCCGCCAGGAGATCGAGACCGGCATCGAGAGCGGGGAGATGACCGAGGTCCTCTCGGGCCTCAAGCCCGGGGACACGGTCTACCTCGCGTCCAAGCGCTACACCCCGCAGTCCGGCCCGCTCTCGAGCATGTTCTCCTTCGGCCGCAGGCCGGGCTCCAGCCAGGCCGGGCAGGGCCAAGGCGGGACGAACGCCCGGCGCAGCAGCCGCAGCACCACGAGCTCGGGGAGCTCCGGCGGGCCGCCGCCAGGTCCTTAGGGGCTTGCAATGGCTCTCATAGAACTCTCCGGCATCACCCGCTGCTACCAGATGGGCGAGGAGGAGCTCAAGATCCTCAAGGGCATCGACCTCTCCATCGAGGAGGGGGAGTTCGCGGCCATCATGGGGCCCTCGGGCTCGGGCAAGTCCACCCTGCTCCAGATCCTCGGCATGCTCGACCGGCCCACCGGGGGCTCCTACCGCCTCGCGGGCAAGGATGTGGCCAGGCTCGGCGAGGACGAGGCCGCCGCCATACGCTCGCGCTTCATCGGCTTCGTGTTCCAGATGTTCAACCTGCTCTCCCGCACGAGCGCGCTGGA
>JBAZSR010000153.1:0-7359 GCA_041662295.1 Elusimicrobiota bacterium
CGTGGACGTCGACCTCCGGGGGGAACTGCGCCGCGGCCGCGAGGGCCGCGAGGATGGGCAGCCCGAGGGCCGCGAGCCTAGACCAGATAGGGCTGGATCGCGGCTTCCAGTTCACGCGGGTTGAAGGGCTTGTGGAGGAAGGCGCTGCCGCCTGCGGCCATGGCGCGTTCCTGGTCCTCGGCGAAGGGCTTGGAGGAGAGGAAGACCACCGGCGTGGCGATGCCGTTGTCGCGGAGGTCCTTGCAGGCCGCGATGCCGTCCTTGCCGGGCATGATGATGTCCATGAGCACGAATGCGGGGTTATGCTTGCGCACGACCTCGACCGCGTCCACCCCGTCGCCGGTGATCACCGCGGTCCACCCGCGCTTCTTGAAGAACACCCGCAGGAGCATCTGGATGTCCGGATTGTCCTCGAACACGCAGACGGTCTTCACCGCTTCAGCCATGGAAAGATGATACTACAAATGCGGGAGCGCGCGTATGACGCCGGTCACCTTAGTCCGGATGGAAGCCGTAGAACCGGTCCATGTCCCCCACCCAGCGGCGGACGATGTCCCTGTTCTCCCGCGCCGCGGCTTCGTCGAGGGTCGCGGGCGCCCCGGCCGCCCCTTCTCCAAGGCGATAGAGGTACTCGCGGTAGGCCGTGCCGTCCGCGATGTAAAGGCTCCGGCCGTCTCCGCGGAGCACCCCGTAGACCGGGCCGTAGCTCGATACCGCCAGGTGCTCGGGCCGGGGCGGGAGGGGGGGCGCGGAGCGCTCCCTAAAAAGGCTCCTGCCGAAGAAAAGGGCGGGCCGGGCCGGCGCCAGGCCCAGGAGCGCGTAGAGCGAGGGCGTCAGGTCCGTGGTCAGGGCCATGGCGTCGGCGTCCCACGCGAACCTCCCGGCAAAGGAAGGAGGCAGATGCACCATGATGGGCACGCTGAGGACCTCGGGATAGATCGTGTAGGCGTGCCCCCACCGGTCGCCCTCGCCGAGCGAGTCCCCGTGGTCCGCGGTCACGATGACGACGCTGCGGTCCCAACGGCCGGACCTCTTGAGGCTCTCCACGAACCTGCCGAAACAGGCGTCCATGCGGGCCACGCGCGAGGCGTAGGGCGCGAAGAAGCCTGGGTACGCGCCGGAGACGCTGGCCCGCCCCTCCTTCTCGATGACCGAGACATGGAGGTCCTGGGGCTGGGTGTAGACGAAGACGGGCCTGTCCGGCTTCGTGGAGGACAGCCGGTCTTCGATCTCCTTGAGGGTGTCGCAGAACTTGTAGAGGACGCGGTCCTCGTCCAGACGGACCGTGTCGGTCGAGGGTTCGAGCACGGCGGAGAGGACCTGGTCGACCGTGATGAGGGAGCGGTAGCCCTGACGCTGGACCAGCTTCTCCAGGCTGTTCACGGGCCGGAAAGGCGACGGGTACTGCATGTGCGGGATCAAGGCGCCGGCCCAGAAGGCCGGCTCGGAGAGGCCGGTGCCGCCGTAGGGGGAGAAGGAGCGCCTGAAGACCGCGCTCTCCCTGGCGAAGGCATCGAAGGACGGGGTGAAGCGCGCCTCCTTGTTGTAGGCGCCGAGGTGGTCGGAGCGGAGGCTGTCGACGACGAAGAAGAAGACGTCGGGCCGCTGACCGGACGGAGCGGGGGTCCTGGAGAACTCGACCTCGGGCAGGACCAGGCGGGTCCCGCGCGGGATGTTCGTATGGCGCTGAAGGAACTGGAAGTAGCCTCCTTCAGAGGAGGCGGCGGGCAAGGTCAGGAGGGTCCGCAGGCTCCGCAGCGAGGGCTCCTCGTTGGCAAGGCGCAGGAGAGCCCGGCGGGGGTGCAGGCCGTGCCTGCGGAACGAAGGGTCGAGGCCTGTGAAGACCGCGCCGGCAGCCCAGCACATCGCGGCCAAGGTCAGCCCGCCGGCCGCGGCCCTCCAGGGACGCCACGCCTCGCAGCGGAGCGTGCGGGCGAGCAGAAGACGGATGCGGCCGCCGGTCTCGCGGTTTGGGCGCTCGAAGAGCCGGAACGCGAGGAGGAGGCTCAGGACCCAGACGGCCAGGGTCGCGGTCGTGGCGAGCGCGAACGCCCAATCCGCCTTGATGAGGCGGTAGCTCGCATAAGGCGCCAGGGCCAGGCCCGCGGCGAGCGCGATGCAGAGGGGAAGGGGCGCCCTGCTCTCCACGGGATCCTGCGAGGCCGCGGCGTTGAAGGCGAGCAGGACCGGACCGGCGGCCGCGACGGCAGCGTAGAGCCACCCGAGGGCTCCGTTGAACGAGACCGAGGCGAGCGCCACGGAGCCGAAGGCCCAGACGGCCGCGAGCCAGAGGAGCAGGTGGAGCAGGCCGAGCCCGGCCTGGGCCGGCCGCAGGGCCAGGGATGCGGCGTCGCGGACCGCGGCCAGGACCAGGACCAGGGCCGAGGCGGCCAGCAGATGCGCTGCCAGGTCCCAGCCCAGGGCCGGGAGGACCTCCAGCGCGGGGCCGTGCGGGCCGCGGCAGAGCAGGTGCGTGGAGATGAAGGCGAGGAAGACGAAGCCTGCCGCGGCCATGACCGGAAGGACGATGGGCCGGTCCTCTTCCAGGCGCCGAAGGCCCCAGCCCTCGGGCTTGGGAGAGAGGGCGGCAAGGACCTCGAGGGAGAGGCATGGCAGCCACAGCAGGAACGCCCAGGCCAGGCTCCAGGCGTCGTTGTCCAGGGCCGGCAGGAGGGGGTGGAAGGCCAGGGCGAGGCAGGCCGCGGCGTGCAGGCCGAGCCAGGACCCAAGGGCCTTGCGGGAGCCGGGACGGCTGCGGAGGCTCAGCCATGCCAGCACGACGGCCGCGAGCAGGAGCCAGGGGTGCGCGGCGAGGAAGCGCTCGACGAACGCCGGGTACCTGCGGTCCGCGATGAAGTTGCGCCAGGTGAACGGGATGTGGCAGAGCAGGGCGAAGAGCGACCCGAGGCCGCAGACCGCGGCCAGGGGCAGGCGGCTGAGCACGGCCGGGATCATCGGAGGCCTTCCAGTTCCCGGAGCCTCTTGCGCGCCCGGGCGTCGCCCGGGGCGACGGCGAGGAGCGCTCGGTAGGTCTTGATCGCCTCGGGCCAGTCCCGGTCCGCGTCCTGCAGTTCCGCGAGCTCGCGGTAGAGGTCCGGGTAGTCCGGGGCGACCTGGATGGCCTCGGCCAGGTAGGCCTTCGCCGCGGGGCGGTCGCCCCTCTCCCGGGCGAGCCGGGCCGCGACCGCGAGCACGTCCGTGGTGCGCTTGCCCGCCTTGAGCATCGAAGACAGGAGGGACGCGACCTCGGCGGAGCGGTCCTGCTTGAACTTCAGGCGCAGAAGGCCGATGAGGGCGTCGGTGTAGCCCGGCCATCGCTTGAGGATCTGTTCGTAGATGCGCTCGGCCTCGGCGAACCGGTCCGCGGTGGTCAGGGCCGCGGCATAGGACGACGCGAGGTCTCCGTTCGTGGGATCCGTCTCGTAGCAGCGCCGGTGCGCGTCCAGGGCCTTCGCGACCGACCTCGACCGGTCATAGGCCAGCCCGATGTGGGGGCAGGCGTCCGCCGGGAACGGCGCCACGGCCATGAAGGCCTCCCAGGACGCGGCCGCGCCGGCGGAGTCGCCGAGCTGAGTCAGGAGCTCGGCCTCGGCCTGGAGGTATTCGGGACGGTCCGGGTAGGACTTCAGGAGCCGGCGCACGCCGGAGAGCGCCGAGCGGAACTCGCCGGTGCGGCGGTGTTCCTCGAAGCGGTCCGCGACCTCCCGGGCTTCTTCGGCCGGCAGGCCGGGGAGCTTCAGGCGCGTGGCCGACGCCGCGGCCCAGCCGACGATGCAGAGCGCGGAGAGGTGGACGGCGAGCCTTGCCCGGGCTCCGGTCGGGAAGGCAAGACGGGCCATCTTAGAAGGAATAGCGGGCGGAGAGTCTCAGGGAATAGGACTGGTCGCGCGCGGAGTTCCGGCTGGCGCGGCCCGAGAGCCCGAGCATGAGCCGGTCCCGGAGGTAGTATTCCGTCTCCGCCATGGTGGCTTCGCCCTGGTGGCTGCCTCGCGAGTCGCGCTCCCAGGCGTGCTCCCAGGCAAGGTGCGCCCACCAGCCGTCCGCCACCATCCTGCGCCAGTGGGGGCCGGCCCAGTGCTCGAGCCAGTCCGAGGCTCGGCGGCCCGGCGAGAGCCCGCGGTAGTCCGCGGTCTCTCCGTGGTACTCCAGCGAGAAGGAGCGGGCGAATGGGACCCAGAGGACCGCCCCGCCGTAGAGGCTCTTGAGCTTGTTGGCGTCGTAATAGTTGCTGTAGGCGTAGCCCAGGTCGAGACGGTAATAGTCCTCGCGCAGATACCGATAGGAGACCCTCCACCCGTCGTAGCCCGCGAAGCGCGAGCGGCCCTCGGGGCTTGCGCCGGTGTAGTCGTCGTAGCCCTTGGAGAACCCGGCGCGCAGGAGATGGTCGCCGTATTCCTTGGCGCCGGAGAGCCCCCAGGCGACCAGGTTCGTGCGGTCCGAGTAGCCCGTGTGTCCGCCCCGGAGGGTCCAGGCGACGCCGAGGAGGTCTTTCTCGACCTCGCCGAGATAGGACATCTCCCGCAGGACCTTGAAGTAGGTGGAGCTGAATCCGCCCCGCAGGTAGTAGGGCGCGCGGACAGCCCTGGCCCGGAACGTGGCCCAGGGGTGGCGCCACTCCCCGGCGAGGCGCGCCCTCACGAAGTTCTGCCTTCCGGTGCCCAGGCCCTCGACGTCGGAGAAATACGCCTGCCCGTACTCGGCCTCCAGGTCGAGGCGCTTCACCGGCCTGACCCTGACGCCGAGCGACGGCGTCTGCTCGAGCACGTCGAAATAGGTGAACTGCCGGGTGTCGTTCTTCTGGATGTCCTCCCTCAGGGAGTAGCCCATGAGGAGGTCCACTTTGGGGTGCAGGCGCGCGACGCCCCGGATGGAGGCGGAGCGGCCGGCGTAGACGATGCGCTGGGGGTTGGGGGTGTCCATGTCCTCCACGCCGATGGACTTGTAAATCCTCCCGTCGGCCTGCACCGAGTCCCGCCGCCGCATGACGCCGTCGAGCCTGCGCCAGACCTTCAGGTCGCGCTTGTCCGCCTCGGCCGCCATCTTGAGGTCGTAGGCCTGGTCGTCCTCGCGCTCGAGGGCCGAGTCCGCGCGGTAGAGGTTCCACCAGACGTAGGCGCTCTTCGGGTTCTTCTTGCTCCACTTGGAGAAGCACTCCCGCGCGGTCTCGTAGTCTTTGAGGGAGAGGGCGGTCAGGCCCAGGCCTTCGAACCCGCCGCCGCTCTCCGGGTCCTCGGCGAGCATGGCCTCGAAGGTCTTCCTGGCTCCCTGGAGGTCCCCGGAGCGGCGTTGCGCCATGCCCTGCTCGTAGAGGCTGACTTTCTTGGGGGCCGTGGAGACCGCGAGCTCGGGGGTCTCTCCGTCCATCACGACCGCGGCCCGGGTCAAAGAGACGCAGAGGACGAGGAGCGCGGAGGCGAGGAGGGCCCGCATCACTTGGGCCGGGAGAGGGCTTTCTCGACCTGCTCCTTGATCTGCCTCGGGTTGAAGGGCTTCTGGAGGTAGCCCGCCACGTTGGGCGCGCCTTCGAAGAGGTGGAGCATGTCGCCGTAGGCGGTCTCCACGATGATGGGGAGCCCCGCGGTGCGGCTGTCTGCGAGCATGCGCACGGCCGCGGTGTGGCCGTCCATGATGGGCATCATAACGTCGAGGAACACGAGGTCCGGGACCACGGCACCCGGGTCCGACGGCTCGATGCCGAGCACGGCCAAGGCCTCGGCCCCGTTATTGGCCGTGACCACGGTGTGGCCGGCCTTCTCCAAAACGAACTTGATGATGTAGACGACCTCTTTCTCATCGTCTACGACAAGGATGCGCGCCATCGGTGATCCCCCAGGTGCTTCCTTCCTGCTGGCGGGAACTATGATATCAAATTAACATGACCGGACCCCGTCACTTCGGGACGCAGTCCGGGAGCCGATCGTCCGTGTCGAGGTGGAGGCACGCGGCCGTGCGGGACGCGGCGTAGGCCTTGAGGACCTCCCAGACCTCGCCGGCCTGCTGAACCTTCTTCAGCGACACTCCGGTCGGGAGCCAGCGGCCCGGGGCAGAGGCCGTCCTCTTCTGCAGGGCGAGGGTATAGGTCCTGCCGGGGGCGATCGCCTCCGGCCCGGAGAAGGCGAACCTGCCGGCGTCCGCCTTGTCCCGGATGAGCGCCAGGTCCTTGCCCGAGACCTCGGCGGTCATGAAGCTCGAGAACCCAGGGCCGCCGGGAGGCTGGCGTTCCACCTTGAAGGTGTCGTAGACGCCTTGGAGGTCGACCGCGCCGGGGGTCCAGACCGCCCATGCGGTCTTGGCGTCCACGAGGGCCGCATCGGCCTTGATGGCTCCGCGGGCCGCGGCCGCGGCCACGGCGGCGATCTGGCGCTTGTCCCTGGCCTGTTTGACGAAGGCGAGCTCCTTGCCCAGGTCCGGGGCGTAGAGGGCGGCCTCCGCCTCGACCGCCCTCTGAACCGCCGGATCGGCCTTGACCTTGCCGCGGTCGTTGCGCCAGAGGCCGCCCGTGACGGCCGCCGCGGTCCCGGCCCGGAGGTCGTAGTCCACCTCGACCCTGCCCGCGAGCTTGGCCCAATTGCCGGCCTGGATGATGAAGGTGTCTCCGACCCGCCGGCCCTTCCAGGTGATGTCGTGGGTGTGGGCGCCGAGCACGAGGTCGATGCCCGGGACCTCGGCCGCGAGCTTCTCATCGGCCTCGAGCCCGAGATGGCTGACCATGACGAGAAGGCCGACGTCCTTGCGGCGGCGCGAGACGATGTCCCGGGCGACCGCGGCGTAGTCGAGCCTGGAGGCGACGTCCGGGTGATGGGGGGCCTCCGAGGGTTCGTCCTGGTCGCTCCATGACCTCGAGACCATGCCGAAGAAGCCCACCCGCACGCACCCCACCTGGAGCTCCCCGTAGTCCTTCGCGCCCCAGAGGGAGGGGTCCTTTCCGGTGTAGGACAGGTTGCTCGCGAGCACCAGGGTCGCGGTGTCCCGCGAGAAAGCGAACGCCTCGTCGCCTCCCCACGCGAAGTCGTGGTTGCCCATGGTCCGGACGTCGTAGCGCATGGAGCGGACGATCCGGTCCGTGGACCAGCCCTTCGATATCTGTTCGAGGACCGAGCCCTTGTCGTGGCTGTCCCCGCCGTCCGTGAACAGGGCGTAGGGCTCGGTGGAGCGCACGAGCTCGAAGTAGCCGCGGAGCCGCGCCATGGGGCTTGCGCCGTCGGGCCCCGGGGAGTAGTTCGCGTGGATGTCCGAGACGTGGACGAAGACGAGCCTCTGCCGCTCGGCCTTGGGGTCGCAGGGGGGGAAGCGTCCGGTTCCCTCGGCCCGGACAGGACCCATGGAGAGGAGCAGAGCGAGGAGGACGGAGAGCTTCAT
>JBAZSR010000153.1:7369-9491 GCA_041662295.1 Elusimicrobiota bacterium
CGCTGAACGGAGCCGGCCTCGGTCGAGGGTCAGCCGGATCTCGCCCAGCCGCGGCCGCGACGATGCCGTGATGAGGGCAGGCTCGAGCCTGGCTCAGAAGCTCGGCTCGGGCCGCATGTACCGGAACGGGAGGTAGTCCGGCTCCCACATCGCCCGCTTGGCCATCTCCAACAGCTTGTGGTCCTCCGCGAGCATGCCGAGGCCCGAGTCGCGGGCTTCCTTGGCCACGGCCCAGGCCACGAACGCGGAGATCTCCCGGATGCGGGAGAGCTTGGGCAGGAGCTGGCCCTTGGCGCGCTCCTCGTCGGAGACCGCGCCGGCGATCGCGGCGGAAGCGGCCATGAACATGGTATCCGTGATCTTCGACGTCCCCGAGACCAGGGCGCCGAGGCCCATGCCCGGGAAGATGTAGAGGTTGTTGCACTGGGAGACCGTGCGCTCGGCCCCTTCCCAAGCAACGGCCTCGAAGGGACTGCCCGTGGCGCAGAGGCACCGGCCCTTCGTAGCCCGGAAGGCCTCCTCGGGGGAGCACTCGACCTTGCTGGTGGGGTTCGAGAGCGGCATGATCACCGGGACGGGCGTGTTCGCGGCCATGGCCGCCAGGGTCTCCCGGTCGAAGAGCCCGGTCTTGGCCGTGACGCCGATGAGCACTGTGGCCTTGCCGTGGACCACCGCGTCCCTCAGGCTGACCCGGGACGGGTCCTTGAGCCGCCAGCCCGCCACCCGCTCCCGCGGGGTGAGCCAGGGCTTCTGCTCCTCGGTGGCCGCCATGCCCTCCACGAGGAGCCCCTCCGCGTCCACGCCGAGGATGCGGCCGCGGGCTTCGGTCTCGCTGAGCCCCTCGGAGCGCAGCACCGAGAGGAGCTGGCGCTCGATGCCGATGCCTGCCTGTCCCTGGCCCGCCACGACGAAGGTTTGGTCGCGGAAGCGTTCGCCCTTGATCCTGAAGGCGGACATGAGCGCGGCCACGCTCACCGCGGCCGTGCCCTGGATGTCGTCGTTGAAGGAGATCACCCGCTCCCGGTAGCGGTCGAGGAGCCGGAAGGCGTTGCCCTTGCCGAAGTCCTCCCACTGAAGGATGGCGTTCGGGAAGACCCTCCGCACGCCGGCCACGAACTGCTCGATGAGGCGGTCGTAGCGGTCGCCGGTCAGCCTCTTCTGGCGCACCCCGATGTAGAGCGGGTCCTGGAGCAGGGCCTCGTTGTTCGTGCCCACGTCGATGAGCACGGGCAGGCAGAAGGCCGGGTGCAGTCCCGCGGCCGCGACGTAGAGCGAGCTCTTGCCGATGGGGATGCCCATGCCGCCGACGCCCTGGTCTCCCAGGCCCAGGATGCGCTCCCCGTCCGTCACCACCACGAGCGAGACGTTGGAGAAGGGGGCGTTGGCCAGGACGCGGTCGATCTGGTGGATGTTGTCCGCGGTCACAAAGAGGCCGCTGGGCCGTCTGAAGATGTGGCTGAAGAGCTTGCAGGCCTCCCCGACGGTCGGGGTGTAGACGATGGGCAGCATCTCCTCGAGATGGTCGAGCAGGACCCTGTAGAAGAGGGTCTCGTTGCGGTCCTGGAGGCCGACAAGGTAGATGTACTTCTCCAGGTCCGTGCCCTTCTTCTTGAAGCTCTCGTAGCAGCGCTCGCTCTGGAGCTTGAGGCTCTGGTAGCCGTCAGGGAACAGGCCCGTGAGCTCGAAGACTTCGCGCTCCGCCTCGGTGAACGCCGTCCCCTTGTTGAACATGGGGTTTTCGGTGAGGCGGTGCCCCTTGAACGGTATCTCGACGTATTCCTCCCCGGTGAAGGGGTCGCGCTGTCGGCTGTATCTCATCATGGCTTTTGATCCATCCTCGCTCTATGGCTATTGCAACATTCCTACCCGCCCGCCCGGGCCGCTGTCGGGCACGGCGAGCCCGGCCTGGCAGATGCGTTGCACGCAAGTATATATGGATGCGCCAAGAAGCGGCCAAGAATTCGACCTCCGCCCCGGTTGGAGGGCTTTCGGCCGCGGCGCTCGCGGCCCTCGACGCTGTGGTCTCCGAGTTTTCAGCGGGCATGCCGGACGGCGCGAGGGTGGCGGAGGCTTGCCGGGACCTCGAGGAGGCGGCCGGGACAGCCGGGGAGTCCCTCGACCG
>JBAZSR010000154.1:0-2391 GCA_041662295.1 Elusimicrobiota bacterium
GCGGTTGACGCGCTCGACGGCGATCTGCGAGATGTGGAGGAGCCCCTCCTTGCCGGGGAAGATCTCGACGAAGGCGCCGAACTCCTTGATGGAGACCACGTGCCCCTTGTAGATCTTGCCGACCTCGGCTTCGACCGTGAGGGCTTCGACCTCGGCCTTGGCCTTGTCGCAGCCGTCGGCGTCGACGCCGGTGATGAAGACCGAGCCGTCGTCCTCGACGTCGACCTCGACCCCGTAGGTCTCGATGAGCCGGCGGATGTTCTTGCCGCCGGGGCCGATGAGGGCGCCGATCTTGTTCATGGGGATTTGCAGGCGGTAGAGGCGCGGCGCGCTGGGGGCGAGCGCTGGCCTCGGCGCGGGGAGGACCTCGTTCATCTTGCCGAGGATGTGCAGCCGGCCCTGGCGGGCAGCCTCGAGCGCTTCCTTCATGATGGCGATGGAGAGCCCCTCGACCTTCATGTCCATCTGAAAGCCCGTGATGCCGCGCTCGGTGCCCGCGACCTTGAAGTCCATGTCGCCGTTGTGGTCCTCGAGGCCGGCGATGTCCGTGAGGATGGCGTACTTGCCGTTCTCGTAGACGAGGCCCATCGCGACTCCGGCGCACGGGGCCTTCATGGGGACGCCCGCGTCGAAGAGGGCCAGCGACCCGCCGCAGACGCTCGCCATGGAGGAGGAGCCGTTCGATTCGAGGATCTCGGAGACGACGCGGATGGTGTAGGCGAACTCCTCGTCCGGTGGCAGGAGCGGGGCGAGCGAGCGCTGGGCGAGAGCCCCGTGGCCTATCTCTCGGCGGCCCGGGCCGCGCTCGGGCTTGACCTCACCCACGGAGAACGACGGGAAGTTGTAGTGGAGCAGGAACCTTTCCTTATATTCCCCCTCCAGGACGTCCATGATCTGCATGTCGGCGGGACTCCCCAGGGTGACGGAGCAGAAGGCCTGGGTCTGGCCGCGGGTGAAGACCACGGAGCCGTGGAGCTGCTTGAAGACCGGCAGCATGATGGAGATGGGCCGGACCTCGTTGAAGGCCCTGCCGTCGGGGCGGATCCTCTCGTTCAAGGCCATGGCGCGGCTCTCGACGTAGACGATGTCCTCGATGACCCGTCCGACGTAGGGGAGCCACTCCTTCATGTCGGGCTGCTGCGCGGAGGCGGCCTCGAGCTCCTTGACGATGCCTTCCTTGATGCCGCTGATGGCGTTGTCGAGCCCGAACTTGTCGAGCTTCATGCGCAGGGCGGCCTTGATGGGCTCGAGGGCCTTGCCGGTCACGTAGTCGACGATCGGCTTGGGCGTGGTCTTGGCCGCGACCGCGCGCTTGGCGACCTTGCGGCCGGACGCCGCGGAATCGGCGACGAGCTTGAGCTGGAGGTCGCAGAGCTTGTCGATGACCTTGGAGGCGGCGTCGAGCGCGTCGATGAACACGCCCTCGGGGACCTCGTTGCCTGTGCCCTCGACCATAAGGAGGGCACCCTTCTTGCCCGCGACCACGATTTCGAGCTCGGCGCGCTCGCGCTCCTCGAACGTGGGGAACATGGTGAGCGCGCCGTCGATGAGGGCCACGCGGACGGCCGAGACCGGTCCGTTCCACGGGATGTCGGAGAGCATCAGGGCCGCCGAGGCGCCCGTGATGGCGAGCACGTCGGAATCGTTCTGGCCGTCGATGGAGATCACGATGGTGTGCACCATGGTCTCGAAGTTCCAGCCCTCGGGGAAGAGCGGCCGGATCGGGCGGTCGATGAGCCTGGAGGACAGGGTCTCCTTCTCGCGGGGCCGGCTCTCGCGCTTGAAGAATCCGCCCGGGATGCGGCCCGCGGCGTAGGTGCGCTCGCGGTATTCCGAGGTCAGCGGCATGAAGCTGACGTCCTTGGGATTCTTCTGGGCGGTCGCGGCCGAGAGGACCGCGGTGCCGCCGAGGTGCACGGTGACCGAGCCGCCCGCCTGCTTGGCGAGGGTCCCGGTCTGGATGGAAATGGTCTTCTCCCCGATGGTCTCGGAGAGGTCGATTTTCTGAATGGGCGCAGACAATGAAGGCATGGTAGCTCCTAGGATGAGAAAGGCCTCAAGACGATTCCCTCGCAGACCCGCTGCGCGGGTGCAACTGCTCGGTCATCGGCGGCTGGACTTACTTGCGGAGGTCGAGCGCTTTGATGACCTGGTTGTATGCTTCGCGGTCGTTCCGCTTGAGGTAGCTCAGCAGACACCTCCGCTGACTCACAAGTTTCAGAAGGCCTGACTGGGTCAGGTAATCCTTCTTATTGTCCTTGAGGTGAGCGGAGATCTGCTTGATGCGCTCTGTCAGAAGAGCGATCTGCGAGGCGGATCCGCCCGTGTCAGCGGGATGCTTCCCGAATTTCTTCAGAATTTCGGTTTTGTTTTCCTTTGTTATCATCGCTG
>JBAZSR010000154.1:2401-9454 GCA_041662295.1 Elusimicrobiota bacterium
GCAAGCGGGGTCAGATCTTGAAATTTCACTTTTCGCCCTGCGAAAAGTGAAATTTCAAGATCTGACCCCGAGGAGGAGGATTTGGAGCGCGCGCGTGGACGCGCGGGAGCGGATGAACTCGCGGCTCCCGGCGAGACGGAGCTCGTGGACGGACGAGCGTCTCTTCGGCCCGGCGATGCCGAGGTAGACGAGGCCCACGGGCTTGGAGGCTGTGCCTCCCGACGGGCCCGCGATGCCCGTGACGGAGAGCCCGACGCTCGCGCCGGTCCGCCGGCGGACGCCCTCGGCCATCTCGCGGCAGCACTCCTCGGACACCGCGCCGAAGCGGCGGAGCGTCTCGGGCCGCACGCCGAGCAGGTCCCTCTTGAGGCTGTCGGAGTAGGCGACGGCCCCTCCGAGGAAGAAGGACGAGGCGCCGGGGACATCGGTGAGGCGGCTGGCGATGCTCCCGCCGGTGCAGGATTCGGCGACGGACAGCGTGAGCCTTTTCTCCGCGAACGTCCGGCCGACCACGGCCTCGATGGGCTCGTCCCCTTCCCAGAGCGTGAACGCGCCCACGGCCTTGAGGGCCGCGCGTCGGACGCGGTCGAGCTCTGAACGGGCGGCGGAGGCGGACGCCCCTGTGACGCGGGCGTGGAAGTCCACCTGGCCCGGATAGGAGAGGATCGTGAAGCTCCTCCGGCCGCCCGCGGTCGCGACGAGGCGCGTGAGCTTCTCGTCCGCGGCCGATTCCGGGATCCCGGCCAGGTGGAGGCTCAGGCGCTCCGTGAAGACGCGGGCCGCGTAGCGCTTCACGAGCGCGGGGAGCACCTCGTCCATGAGCATGGGGTGCAGCTCCCGCCATGGGCCGGGCAGGAGCGCCAGGGTTCGGACCGGGCCTCCTGGCTCGCGGGGCGGCAGGGTGAGGAGCTGTCCCGGAGCGGTGCCGTTCTTGTTGGCCAGGACCCTGGCTCCGGCGAGCACGAAGGCCTGGCGCCTGTTCTCCGCCGGGAGCCGCAGGCGTATCTTGCTGAACCGCGACTGGATGCTCCTGAAGATCGGGGCGTGGTAGCGCAGCGGCAGTCCGAGCGCGTCGGAGGCCGCCTCCCGGGTGAGGTCGTCGAAGGTCGGGCCCAGTCCCCCGCACACGATGAGGCCGTCGCATCGGCCGAGCGCCGCGGCGATCGCGTCCGCCAGGGCCGCCCGGTCGTCCGGCAGGGTCATCTCCCGGGAGAGGCCCAGGCCGCGGCAGGCCAGGAGCACGCTGATCTTGGCCAGATGCGTGTTGAGGCGGCCGTCGAGGAGCTCCGAGCCCGCGCAGAGCAGTTCCATGCGCGGCCGTCGGTTCATTGGATCGTGCCCGGGGCCCGTCCGCCGGAGGCCGGGTTCTCTCCCGCCGGGATGGCGCCGAAGCGCGCCTCGTACTTGTCGATGTTGTCCTTGAGCGCCCAGAGCAGTCTCTTGGCGTGGATGGGCGAGGTCACGATGCGCGCGAGCACCTTCGACTTCGGGGCCTGGGGCTGCATGAAGAGGAAATCGAAGAGGAACTCGGTCTCGCTGTGCGTGATGAGGGCGAGGTTGGTGTACGTCCCGCGCGCCGTCGCGTCGTCGATGTCGACCTGGAGAGGCTGGTTCTTTTGGTCCATGGCCGCATGTTATCATAATTCCATTGAATTTTCCGTAAGATTTTGTTTTAATATATGTTCGATGTCCAAAGGCCTCGCCATCATTCTGTCCGCTCCATCGGGGACGGGTAAATCCACCATTTGCCAGAGGCTGCTCAAGTCGCGCAAGAACATCCGGTATTCCATCACCTGCACCACGAGGGAGCCGCGGCCGGGCGAGGTCGACGGGAAGCACTATTTCTTCGTCGGCCAGGACGAGTTCAAGAGGCGCATCCGGAACCACGAGTTCGTCGAGTGGGCCATGGTGCACGACCACTACTATGGGGTGCCGCGAGGGTTCCTCGAGGACTGCCTGGCCAAGGGCCTCGACGTCCTGCTCGCCATCGACGTCCAGGGAGCTCGGACCGTCAAGCGCAAGGTCCCGGACTGCGTCCTGATCTTCCTCCTTCCCCCGTCGATCGGCACGCTCAAGGAGAGGCTCCAGTCCCGCCACGAGGCTTCGGCGTCCCTGGCCAAGCGGCTGGCCAACTCCCGCGGCGAACTCGGCGCCGCCAAGAGCTACGACTATCTGGTCGTCAACGACGACCTCGACAAGGCCGTCGCCCAGATCTCATCCATCATCACCGCTGAGAGCCTCCGGCTCTCGCGCCGACGCCAGGTGGACCTGGACCACCTGATCCGATGACGCAGCCCAGGATCTGACAGGGAGGGTGCATGACGACGACGAAGAAGAAGCATGATGAGGAGTCCGAGACCCCCGAGGATAAGGCGATGCCAGTCAAGCCCGTCCTCGACGAGCTCGTGCTCAACTACAAGACGGGCAAGTACTCCGCTATCCCGCTCATCGCCATGTGGGCCAAGGAGCTCCGCAAGCGCGAGGACCTGCGCCACCTGACCCCCAACGAGATCCTCGAGCTCTCCATGGAGCAGGTCCTCAACGGCACCGTGGGCTGGGACGACCTCAAGAAGGCCTTCGCCAGCGGCGCCGCCAAGGCTACGACCCTCGAGACCCTGACCAAAGGCAAGAAGGAGAAATGAGCCCACGCGCTGGGGGGCCCCCTGCGCCCTCCGGGCGTCTCCCCCGGCACGGCCGGCAGAGGTCGTCAGCCGGCCGGGTCGTGCTGGGCGTGACCGGTTCGATCGCGGCCTACAAGTCGGCCGAGATCGTCCGGGGCCTGGTCAAGGCAGGGGCCGGGGTCCGCTGCGTCCTCACCCCCAACGGCGGGCGCTTCATCACCCCGCTGACCCTGGCCACCCTCTCCAACAACCCGGTCGCACAGGACCCCTTCGACCGGTCCCTGTGGGACATGGCCCACGTGTCCCTCGCGTCCTGGGCGGACCTCATCCTCGTGGCTCCCGCGACGGCCGACTTCATGGCCCGCCTGGCCGGCGGCCGCGCTGAGACCCTGCTGGACACCCTGGTGCTGGCGTCCCGGTGCCCTGTCGCGGTCTGTCCGGCCCTCCACGAGAACATGTGGACGCACCGGGCGACCCAGCGCAACGTCGAGCTCCTCAAGGGATACGGCTATGCCGTCTGGGGCCCCGGCAAGGGGGCGCTCGCCAGCGGCGGGACCGGCTGGGGACGGCTCCTCGACCCTGACGAGATCGTCTCCCGCGCCCTCGGCCTGTGCCGGGGCAAGAAGCGGCCGGCCTGAGCCGCCGTCCATGCCCCCATCCCCAGCGTCCCGCCGCCTCTTCCGTTGGCGCGGGGCGGCCGTCCTCATCACTTCCGGCCCCACGCGCGAGTACCTCGACCCGGTGCGCTTCCTCACCAATGCGTCGAGCGGCCGGATGGGCCGCGAGCTGGCTCGGGCGGCCCTGCGCCGGGGCGCGGCCGTGACGGTCGTCTGCGGGCCCTGCGAGGTCCCCCCTCCTGCGGGCGCGGTGGTCGTGCCCGTGGTGACCGCGGCGCAGATGCGGCGTGAGACCCTCCGGAGGGTCTCCACCGCAAGGGTGCTCATCGGGGCGGCCGCGGTGGCCGACTGGAGGTTCTCCTCCTTCAGCCGGCACAAGCTCAAGCGGGGGCGCTCGGCGCTCCGGTTGACTCTCGTGCCCAATCCCGATATCATCAAGGAGGCTGCTGCGCGCCGCGGCGCCGGGTGCGTGGCCGTGGGCTTCGCGCTGGAGACCCGTGGGGGCCCGCGGGCCGCGAGGGAGAAGCTCCTGGCCAAGGGGCTCGACTTGGTGGTGGCCAACGGCCCCGCCTCCGTGGGCGCGGAGCGGTCCCGGTTCGACATCGTGAGCCGGGCCGGGACCCGCAGGCTTGGGGTCGTGAGCAAGCGTCGGGCGGCCGGCCTCATCCTGGACGCGGCCGCGGGAGTATTGGGAGGATAAGCGATGTCTCGAAAGGGGAAGGCCGTCGAGCCGAGGGGAGAGCTCCTGGACCTGGTCCAGAGCCTCCGCCTGAGGGTCGCGGGCTCTTCGGCCGGGGAGTGGAAGACCGCGGGACCCGCCGCTCCGACGGGCCGCCCGGTCTCTCCCGAGGCCGAGCTGAGGGCCGTGGCGGACCAGGTCCTGTCCTGCAAGGAGTGTCCTCTCGGGGCGACCCGGCTCAAGGCGGTCCCCGGCGTGGGCTCGCCGTCGGCGGAGATTGTCTTTGTCGGCGAGGGGCCCGGCTACGAGGAGGACCGCAAGGGCGAGCCCTTCGTGGGCAAGGCCGGCGGCCTCCTGGACCGGATCCTCAAGGCCATGGGGCTCTCCCGGGAGTCGGTCTTCATCGCGAACATCGTGAAGTGCCATCCGATGCGCGACCCATCGGACCCGGAGGCCCGCGGCAACGACAGGCCGCCCTCCCCCGAGGAGATCGCGGTCTGCCGGCGCTACCTCGACCGGCAGATCGCGGCCATCGGCCCGCGGGTGATCGTGGGCCTCGGGGCCGTCAGCGCCAAGGCGCTGCTGGGCACTTCGGAGGGGATCACGCGCCTCCGGGGCGGTTGGGCGGAGTACCGGCGGCCCGACGGGTCCGGCCCCGCCATCCCCTTCATGCCCACCTACCACCCGGCGGCGCTCCTGCGCGACGAGACCCTCAAGCCCGCGGTCTGGTCCGACATGAAGGCCGTCCTCGCCAGGCTCGGCCGGAGCGCGCCGAAATGATCCTCGCCGGGGATACGCGGCGCCGCCCTGATGCCTCCGATGAGGACGCTTTCCTCTATCTGAAGGCTATGTTCAAAGACATCGCCGTCGCCTCGGTCCAGCCCAGCAGCAAGTTCCTCATCCAGCGGGTGCTCAAGGCCATGGACCTCAGGACCGCCCGCGTCCTGGTCGAGTACGGCGCCGCGGACGGCGTCATCACCCGGCACATCCTTTCGGCCATGGCCCCGGAGGCCAGGCTCGTCGCCATCGAGCGCAACGCCGCCCTCTGCGGGAAGCTCTCGCGCCTGCGCGACCGCCGCCTCGTCCCCGTGTACGGGGACGTGCGGCGGCTCGACTCCATCCTTCGGGACCTGGGGATCGTCCAAGCCGACGTGATCGTCTCCGGCGTCCCCTTCTCCCTGTTCCGGCCCCGGGCGCGGCACGAGCTCCTCACCAGGACCCTGGACCTCCTCCGGCCCGGCGGCAGGTTCGTGGCCTATCAGATGACGACGCACCTCATCCCCTTGCTCGGGGACTACTTCTCACGCGTGGAGACGGAGTTCGAGGTGAGGAACATCCCCCCGCTCTTCGTCTTCAAGGCCTTCAAGTAGGACGATGCTCATCGCCGAGGTCGCCTTTCCGGTCCCCATCCACAACACCTACCATTACCTGGTGCCCGACGCCCTGCGGGGGGTCGCGGCGGGCTGCAGGGTCCGGGCCACTTTCGGACCGCGCCTCCTGACCGGGACCGTGCTCTCGGTCTTCGACGGCGAACCCGGCCGGCCCCTCAAGCCCCTGGCCGCCGTGGTCGACGCGTCCCCGGTGCTCTCGGCCGAGATGCTCGACACGGCCCGGTGGATGTCGCGGCGCTACGGCGCCGCCATCGGTGAGAGCGCCCGGTGCCTCCTGCCTCCGTTCATCCGGCCTGTGGTGCCCGCGCCCGGGGCGCCGGGGGACCCCAAACGCCCTTCGGGCGTCTCCCTCGGCACCGGCGGAGAAGGAGCCGCTCCGGCGGCGCCCGGGGACGGCACGGACGCCCCTTTTGAATTGACCGAGGGGCAGAAGGAGTCCGTGGCCGCGCTCCTCGAGCGCATGCGCTCGAGGGCCCACGAGGTCGCTCTGCTCTTCGGCGTCCCGGCGTCGGGCAAGACCGAGGTGTACCTGCGGCTCCTGCGCGAGGCGGTCAACGGAGGAGGGCAGGCCCTCTTCATGCTCCCGGAGATCTCCCTGACCGGCCCGTTCTTCGAGGAGTTCCGCTCCCGCCTCGGCGTGCCCGTGGCCCTGTGGCACTCCAGGCTCGGGAGCAGGGAGCGCAGCCTCGCCTGGAGCGGCCTGGCCTCGGGGAGCGTCCAGGTGGTGGTCGGCGCGCGCTCCTCCGCGCTGCTTCCCTTCAAGGACCTCCGGCTCGTGGTGGTCGACGAGGAGCAGGACGAGTCCTTCAAGCAGGAGTCCCCCCCTCCTTATTATCACGCCCGCGAGGTCGTGGTCCAGCGCGCCCGGTCCCACGGCGCCCTGGTCGTCCTGGGGTCGGCCACGCCCTCCATGGAGACCTGCCAGCTCGCGCTCGACGGCGGGGCGCGCCTGCTCGTCATGCGCGAGCGCGTCCTGTGCAAGTCCACCCCGACGGTCTCCGTCTGCCCCAAGCCGGCCGGGGAGCTCTGCATCTCCCGGGCTCTCCTCGACAAGCTCCGCGAGCGGCGCGAGAGGGGCGAGCAGTCGATCCTCCTCGTCAACCGCAGGGGCTTCTCGACTTTGGTCATGTGCGGCAAGTGCGGCTGGGTGGACCGTTGCGTTTCCTGCGGCGTGGCCCGCATCCGGCACCAGGAGCCCGACAACGGGTTCCTCATGAGGTGCCACCACTGCGGCCGCAGTTCCCCGGTCCTGACCGCGTGCGCGAAGTGCGGCAACGCCGCCCTCTGGGTGGCCGGGACCGGGACGCAGAAGGTTGTCGCCGAGCTCAAGGAGGCCATCCCCGGGGTGAAGGCCCTGCGCATGGACCGGGACACCCTGAAGGAGTCGGCCGCGGACCGCAGGATCCTGGCGGATTTCCGCGCCGGCCGGGCCGAGGTCCTGGTGGGGACCAAACTGGTGGCCAAGAGCTTTCACTTTCCCTCCGTGACCCTCGTGGGCGTCGTGGACGCCGACACCATGATGCACATGCCCGACTTCAGGGCCTCGGAGCGGACCATGCAGCTCCTCCTTCAGGTCGCCGGGCGGTCGGGCCGCGGGGACAAGCCGGGCGAGGTCCTCATCCAGACCTCCCATCCCGACCTGGCCCGGCTCGGGGCGTCGACCTTCTGCGACTACGAGGATTTCGCGCGGCGCGAGCTGGCGGCGCGCCGCGACCTGGCCTACCCGCCGTTCTCCGCCCTCATCC
>JBAZSR010000155.1:0-9347 GCA_041662295.1 Elusimicrobiota bacterium
AAATTTGCGGGGCGCAGGGAAAGCCGCTGCCGCCGCGGAGGATGCGTGCGTTTGACAGCAGGCCCCCTCCCTATGATATACTTACCGGTAGGTAGCACAGCATGGCCACCCCCCCCCTCCACCCCCACCGCCGCGGCGGCAACGGCCACGCGCACGACATGCGCCAGCGCATCCTGCTGGCCGCCATCAAGCTCTTCGCGGACAAGGGCGTGGACCGCGTCTCCATCCGGGAGATCGTGGCGGAGCTCGGGGTCACCAAGCCCGTCCTCTACTACTACTTCAAGGACAAGGAGGACCTCTGCCGGGCGGTCTTCGCGCGCTACGCGGAGGAGGCGGGCAAGGTCCACCAGGACGCGGGCTCGGACGCCCCGCTCGAGGACCAACTCGCGGCCGCCCTCGAGGGGCACCTGGACTTCTTCAAGCTCAAGCCCGAGGCGGTCCGCTTCGCCCTGCAGACCATGCTTTGCCCCGGCACGAGCGGCATCGCCAAGGTCGTGACCGAGTTCGACGAGGGCCACCGCAAGGGACTGCGCGACCTCCTACGCGCCTGGGAGTCCAAGGGCCGCATGCGCAAAGGCACGGCGGACGACGCCCTGCACCTGGTACGCGGAGTCCTCACCTATTTCGCCATGCGCGTCCAGAAGGGCCGTTCCGACGGCCTCGACGCGGGCCTGCCCCGCCGCCTGGCGCGGCTCATCTGCAGGGGCGCGGCGACGGGTGCGGCCGCGCTCCTCATCGCCCTGTCCCCCGCCGCCGCCCGAGCCGCTGGCCCCCGGGACCTCACCATCGAGGCCGCCGTGGACCTGGCGCTCCGGGGCAACACCTCCATCGTCGTGGCCGAGAAGAACAAGGCGGTCTACGACGAGCGCGTGCGCCAGTATTACGCCAATGCCCTGCCCGACATCAAGCTGAGCGGCACCTACACCTACAACATCGAGAAGCCGTCCTTCTTCCTGAACGGGGTCAAGATCCCCATCGGAAGCAACCACCAGTACGCGGCGTCCCTGGAGGCCAGCCAGGTGCTCTGGTCCGGCGGCAAGGTCGCGACCGGCATCCGCATGGCCAGGCTCTATTCCCAGACCGGAGCCGAGGGCGTCGCGCAGGCCAAGGCCGGGGTGGCCAAGGCGGTCCGCCAACTCTACTACAGCATCCTCCTGGCCTCGGCCACGGTGGACATCCAGCGGGAGGCCCTGACCACGACCCAGGACCACCTGACGACCATCGAGGCGCAGTTCAAGCAGGGCATCGCCAGCGACCTCTCGGTGCTCAGGCAGAAGGTCGAGGTGGCGAACTCCGAGCCCGCGGTCACCAAGGCCGCCAACCTCTACGAGAAAGGCCTGCTGGGGCTCACGGACCTCCTGGGCCTCGACCCGGAGGAGGAGATCCGCCCCGCGAGCAGACTGAGCTGCGTCCCCGGAGACGGCACGGACCTCGCCAAGCATTACGCCTCGGCCCTGGCCAAACGGCCCGAGGTCAAGGCCGCCCGCCAGCAGGATGCCCTCGCCAAAGAGCGGATCAAGCTGGAGCGCTCCTTCCACTACCCCGACCTCTACGGGTTCTGGAACAGGTCGTGGCAAGGGCAGGACAACCGCGGCTGGCCCAACGCGACGGGCCGGTCCTGGAGCCAGGCCGCCGGAGCCAGGCTCTCCATCCCGATCTTCTCCGGCCTCGAGACCGTCTCCAAGGTCAAGGAAGCGCGCCTGGCGGCCGAGCAGGCCCAGGAGCTCCTCCGCCAGGCAGAACGGCAGGTCAAGGTCGAGGTCAAAGGCGCGTGGCTCGACCTCAAGGAAGCCTCCCAGCGCGTGGCCTCGCAGGCACGGGCCGTGGAGCAGGCCGAGAAAGCCCTCGCCGCCACCGAAGTGCGATTCAGGAACGGGCTGGCCAGCCAGCTCGAGCTCAACGACGCGACCCTCGCGTTGAACACCTCGCGCATGATCCACGTCCAGGCCATGCACGACGCGTGTTCGGCGCTCACGGAACTGCAGTGGGCCGCGGGAGAATGACCGAACCATGAGAATCCCTTCTTGGAAGACGATCCTGATCGCGGCGCTGGTCCTCATCGCGGGCCTCCGCCTTTATTCGCACCGGGCCAAGGCCCGCGACCTCGCGGCCCTCAAGGCCGTGGACGTCGAGACCTTCGCAGTCCGCACCGAGAAAGCCGCGGTCCGCGACATCGAGGAGAAGATCGTGCTCTCGGGCTCGGTCAAGGCCCTTGAGGAAGCCGTGCTCTTCCCCCGGGTGGCCGGCAAACTGCGCAAGAACCTGCTGACCGAGGGCCAGGCCGTGGCGCGCGACCAGGCCGTAGCCCTCATCGAACGCGACGAGGTCGGCGTCACCTACGAGCCCGCCCCCGTTCCCTCGACCATCAGCGGCGTGGTGGGCCGGACCTACCTCGACCCCGGCGCGAACGTCACCCCGCAGACCCCCGTGGCCATGGTGGTCAACCAGTCCCAAGTCAGGGTCAAGGTCGACCTGCCGGAGCGCTACCTGGGCCGGATCAACGCCGGGCAGACCGGCCACGTCACGGTGGACGCCTATCCGGGCGCCAAGTTCAGGGGCCGGATCTACAAGATCAGCCCGGTCGTGGACGCCGCCAGCAGGAGCGTGCTCGTCGAATTCCTCGCGGAGAACGCCGACCGGCGGCTCAAGAGCGGCATGTTCGCCCAGGTCGAGCTCGTCATCGGCAAGAGGGCCAACACCCTTTCGGTCTCCGCGGACGCGGTCCAGTTCGTAGAACGAGCGTCCCTGCCGCCCTCAGGGAAGGCGTCGGCGGGCAGGGATGCCGTACAGCCGGCCGGGGACAAGGCCGTCGTCGTGTTCATGGCCGACGGCGGCAAGGCCCAGGCGCGGCCCGTGAGCGTGGGCCTCAAGACCACCGAGTTCGCCGAGATCCTCAGCGGGATCAAGAAGGGCGAGGAGGTCATCAACTTCGGGCTCTACGGCCTGAAGGACGGCAGCAGGATCGAAGTGGTGCGGTAGCGTGAAGATCGTCGAAGTTTGCATCCGCCGGCCGGTCTTCACCACGATGATGATGTCAGCCATCGTGGTGCTCGGGGCCTTCTCCTACCCGAAGCTGGGCATCGACCTCTTCCCCAACATCGACCTGCCCTTCGTGCTCATCCAGACGACCCTCAAGGGCGCCAGCCCCGAGGAGATCGAGACCTCCATCACCAAGCCCCTCGAGGAGGCGGTCAACACCATCGCGGGCATCGACGAGCTCAACTCCGCGAGCTACGAGGGCTTCTCCCAGCTCTTCATCAAGTTCGACCTCGACAGGGACATCGACGTCGCGGCCCAGGACGTGCGCGACAAGATCTCCGGCATCACCAGGAACCTCCCCCAGGGCACGGATCCGCCGGTCGTGGCCAAGTTCGACGTGGGCGCCATGCCGGTCATGAACATCGCGGTCTCCGGCGACCTGGGCCTCATCGAGCTCACCCGCATCGCCAAGAAGAAGATCAAGGAGAACATCGAGACCGTCAGCGGCGTGGGCTCCGTGGACGTGACCGGCGGCAGGGAGCGCGAGATCCACATCATCGTCAACCCCCTGAAGCTCGCGGCCCTGGGCATCCCCATCAAGGAAGTCAAGGACGCCATCGTCCAGCAGAACATCGAGATCCCGGGCGGAAGGGTCGAGGAGTTCAGCAACGAGTACGTCCTCAGGACCCTGGGCCGCATCGCCAACGTCGACGACTTCAAGAACATCGTCATCGCCAAGAAGGACGGGGTGGCGGTGCGGATCTCGGACATCGGCAGGGTCGAGGACACGGGCCAGGAGGTCCGCTCGATCGCCTTCTTCAACGGCAAGCCCTGCGTCAGCCTCGTGGTGCGCAAGCAGTCCGGCACGAACACCGTGGCCACGATCGACGGGGTCAAAGCCAGGCTCGCGGAGCTCAAGCCCCTCCTGCCCCCCGGCGTGCAGACCAGGGTCGTGGGCGACCAGTCCGAGTTCATCAAGGAATCCGTCTGGACCGTGCAGGAGCACCTCATCCTGGGGGCCCTGCTGGCCGCGCTGATGGTCCTGCTCTTCATGGGCGACTGGCGCGCGACCATCGTCGCGGCCCTGGCCATCCCGACCTCCATCATCGGCACCTTCATGTTCATGGAACTGGCGGGGTTCACGCTCAACAACATGACCCTGCTGGCGCTCACGATCTCCGTGGGCCTGGTCATCGACGACGCCATCGTGGTGCTGGAGAACGTCTTCCGGCACATGGACGAGCTCAAGTCCCCCCCTTCCCTGGCCGCGCTCCAAGGAACGACCGAGATCGGCTTGGCGGTCATGGCCACGACCCTATCGCTCCTGGTCATCTTCATCCCCCTGGCCTTCATGGGCGGCATCATCGGCCGCTTCATCAGCTCCTACGGCTTCACCACGGCCTTCGCCATCGCCATCTCCCTCTTCGTGGCCTTCACCCTCACCCCCATGGCCTGCTCGGTCTTCCTCAAGCCCCACCAGGGAGAGAGGAACCGCCTGCTCAAGCTCGCCGACGCCATCAACGACTGGCTCGTGCGCTGGTACACCCTGGCGCTCGAGTGGTCCCTGGCTCACCGCAAGACCATGGTGGCCGTCTCGGCCGCCGTGATGCTCTCCACGGTCCCCATGCTCGTCTTCGTGGGCAAGGACTTCCTCCCCAAGGACGACACCTCCAAGTTCAACATCAACGTCAAGGCGCCCGAGGGCACCAGCATCGCGGCCATGCGCCGCCTGACCGAGCAGATCGAGACGGACGTCCGGCGGCTGCCCCACGTCCAGAACATCCTCGCCTCCGTGGGCCAGAGCGAGGGCCACGAGATCCGCGGCACCAACGAAGCCGCCTTCCTCGTGGAGATCGACGACATCAGGGAGCGCTCGGTCCATCAGGACGTCATCATCGACGCGGCCCGGCGCCTCCTCGCCAAGTACACGGCCCTCAAGATCATGGTCTCCCCGGTCGGGGGCTTCGGGGGAGGCAAGGAGGCCGAGCTCAACTTCGTCATCACCGGCCCCGAGCTCGACAAGCTCAGGGGCTACGCCGACGCCGTGGCGGAGGAGCTCAAGAAGGACAAGGCCCTCGTGGACGTGGACACCAGCTTCTCCTACGCCAAGCCCGAGTACCGCGTGGTCATCAACCGCGACCGTGCCCACGACCTCGGGGTCAAGATCGAGGACATCGCCATGTCCCTGCGCACCCTCGTGGGCGGCGAGGAGGACATCACCAAGTACAAGGACGCCGACGACCTCTACCAGGTGCGCCTGCGCGCGGACCACGCCTTCCGCAACCGCATCGAGACCATCTCGTCGCTCATGGTGCCGGCCGGCATCGGCAAGGTCGCGCGGCTCGATTCCGTGGCCACGGTCGAGCCGGGCTTCGGCCCCACCCAGATCGACCGCTTCAGCCGCCAGCGGCAGGTCACGATCCTGGCCAACCTGTCGGGCAAGCCCGTGGGCTACGCCATCGCCAAAGCCAAGGCCGCGTTCGCGAAGCTGGGCGCCCCGCCGGACTACCGCACGGACCTCTTCGGCAAGGCCAAGGAGCTCGGCAACATGCTCGGGGGCTTCGCCATGGCCTTCACGCTCTCCTTCATCTTCATCTACATGGTACTGGCCAGCCAGTTCGAGAGCTTCGTGCACCCCGCGACCATCATGGTGGCCCTGCCGCTGACCATCCCGTTCGGCCTGCTCGCGCTCTTCATGACCGGCGAGGACCTCGCCATCTTCAGCATCATGGGCGTGTTCATGCTGGTCGGCATCGTCAAGAAGAACGCCATCCTGCAGGTCGACTACACCAACACCCTCAGGGCCCAGGGCATGCCGCGCTACAAGGCCCTCATCAAGGCCAACCAGACGCGCCTGCGGCCCATCCTCATGACCACCTGCACGCTGATCGCGGGCATGATGCCCGTGGCCCTGGGCCAGGGCGCAGGGTCGGGGACGCGCCGCTCCATGGCCATCGTCATCATCGGCGGACAGCTGATGTCCCTGCTCATCACGCTCGTGATGACGCCCGTGACCTACTCCCTCTTCGACGACCTGCAGGAGTGGTTCCGGGCGAAGTTCAGGTCCTGACGCGGCCAGGCAGCAAGACCTGATATAATCCCCGGATGAAGGTCCTCCCTGTCCCAAGGGACACAGCCGTCGCGCTCCTCGGCGCCCTCCTGGCATGCGGCGTCTTCCTGTTCCTGGGCTCGGTCCCGCTCGTGCGCTTCACCCGCGAGCGCATCGAGGTCACGGTCCGGCCCGCGTCCATCGAGGTCGACGGCCTCTACATCTACGAGAACCCCTGGCCCGTGGCCGTGACCCAGGGCCTCAAGTACCCCATCCTCTCCGACGACCGCCACCCTCTCCCCGATTCCATCGAGGTCACGGACACCGACCCGGCCACAGGCAGAGACCTCGGCCCGATCCTCACCCTCAAGCTGGGCAGGACCCCCTACTACTCCGTCAGGGTCCCGGCTAAGGGAGTCCGCCACATCCGCGTCCGATACACGCAGGAGGCAGAGGACTCCGCCGGCGCGTATCTCCTCACCACCACCAAGCCCTGGAGGCGCCCCCTCGAGAAGGGCGAGTACCTGCTCAAGCCCCAGGGCGTGGCCATCACCTCGAGCAGCTATCCCCTCGACGGCCGGGAACCCTTCTCGTTCGTGAGGCGTCACTTCATGCCGGACAAGGAATGGGAGTTCACATGGAGGAAGGGATGAGGTCTCCCGCGTGATGAACTGCGAGAGCCTGCCTCCGGACCTGAACATCGCGGCGTTGGTCATCATGCCCTTCGCGACCTGGGGGCTGACGCGCCTGGGCGGGGCCAGGCCCATCATGGAAGCCAAGGGCCACCGCCTGTGGAAAGCCTGGCAGGTCGCCCTTGGAGTGGCCCTGCTCTTCCTGATCTCGCCGATCCCGCCCTTCCGACTAATCCCCATCTTCTTTCTCAGCCTCGCGGGCCTAAGCCGCAGCCTTCACATGTTGGTCTGGGGCATGGGCTCCCTCGTCCCGGACGACAAGAGGGCTCCGCACCTCGTCGGCGTGGAGCCCAGGCCCTTGTTCAAGGCCGGGGCAGGGCTCGCTTTGATTTCCGGCGCCGCGGGCGTGCTCTGGCTCTTCAGCACCAGCTGCCTCTTCGCTGACCTGACCCGGAAAGGGAACGAAGGAGCCGTGAAAGGAAATCTCGGCGCGATCCGCTCGGCCCTCAGCATCTACTACGGCGACATGGAAGGCGTCTACCCGTCCTCGCTGGAGATGCTGACCATCAGCGGGAAATATCTCCCAAGCCTTCCCGTCGGATGGGCGCCGAACTATCACGACCGCTCCAACGCTGTCCATGCCGGGAGGGCCCCCGACGACCAGAGCGGCTGGTTCTACAACAACGACCCCAAGGACGCCGATTTCGGGACCGTGCTGGTGAACTGCACCCACACGGACCTCAGGGGCTCGGCCTGGACCTGCTATTGATGGGACAGCCACGGATGACGCGACGCCTCGCCCTTGCCTCCTGCGGGCTCCTGGCCGCTGTGCCCGCCTGGGCCAACGCGCCCATGGTCGGCTCGGTCTCCTTGGCGCCGGTCCTCGTCATGCCCATCCTCATCCTCATGTTCACCGCCCTGGGCGGGGCAGGCAAGGTCATGGCAGCCAAGGGGATCCGGCGATGGAACATGCTGGAGGTCGCCGCAGGCATGACCATCATGGCCCTGCCGGCCGTGATGCTGGCTCCGATCATCATGCTGTTCATATCCATGACGGCCGCGGTCAGAGGCATCCGGATGATCATATGGGGAGTCCTGGCCCGCAAACCCATTGAGGAACGCAAGCCCTACCTGATCGAGGCCAGGCCAGGACGGCTCATCGGGGCCGGAGCAGGCCTCATCGCCGCGGCTGTCGTCCTGTCCGCGTTCTGCTGGAAGTCCTCGATGCACGACTACAGCAGGATGGACTCGGCCCCGACCAAAGGCAACATGGGAGCCATCCGCTCGGCCCTGGGCATCTACTACGGGGATATGGAAGGCGTCTACCCGCCCACGCTCGACGCCCTGACCATATCCGGGAAATACCTCCAGAGCATCCCCGGCAACTCCATGGAGTTCCACCCTCGGTCCAATCTGGTCCGGTTTGGCAAGATAGCCGACGACGCAGGCGGCTGGCTCTACAATAACGACGTCGAGGATGAGAACTTCGGCCTGCTCATCGTGAACTGCACGCACAAGGATTGGAAAGGCACCTCATGGACCGAATATTGACCCCGAGAAACCTCCGCCTAGCCTCTATCCTTGCCGCTGTCCTTGCTCTCCCTGCCCCTGCATGGGCCAATGCTCCTGTGGCGCCGCCGCTGGCCCTCGGCGTCGTGTTCCTGCTCCCCTTGCTCATCCTTGCCTTCACGGCCCTGGGCGGGGCGGGCACGGTCATGGCTGCCAAGGGCCACCGCAGGTGGAAGACTTGGGAGATCGTCCTGGGCATGGTCCTGCTCATCGTCCTGTCCCCCCTCATGTCGCCTCTCTTCCTGCTCTTCCTCGCCATCGCCGCTCTTGGCCGGAGCATCCAGATGCTGGCATGGGGCATCATGGCCCGCAAGCCCGTTGAACAGCGGAAACCCTACCTGGCCCAGGCCCAGCCAGGACGACTGCTGGGAGCAGGCGCGGGCCTTCTCGCGACCACAGCGCTTTCATGCGTCATCTTCTCCGCCCAATACCGGACCATGCTTATAGGCCTCATGGAGGCCAAGAACCTGGGGAACCTCAGGACCATCCGCTCCGCCCTAGACCGGTACTCCAAGGACATGGGCGGCAGGTACCCGGACTCGCTGACCACTTTGACGGTCAGCACGAAGTACTTGCTCAGCGTCCGCGAGACCCGCTACCTCCCCCACCCCGATTCCAACGCGGTCCTGCTCGGGAAGGCCGCGGACGATGCCGGCGGCTGGCTCTACAACAACGACCCCGAGGATCCCGGTTTCGGCACGATCCTGGTGAACTGCACGCACACGGATGTCAAAGGCACCCGCTGGACGGCCTACTGAATCAGGGGAGAGTATCGCCGTCGTCCGGCTCCCGCCGGATCTCGTGATTGGATTCGTGCCGGAACTTCGAGACCGCCTCGTAGACCAGCTTCCTGGTCCTGTTGATGTTGCCCAAGGGCCGGTGCTCGGGAAGGCTGTGCCAAGGGGTGAACGAGAGGTTCTCGCAGAAGCGCATCCGGCTTCCGCCTGAGAAGTCCTGGGCGGGGATGGTGATGGTCGCGATCGGCACGAATCCGGACTTGCCCTGGTCCCAGGGGATGCGGGAATCCTCCACCGACATCGTCCCCGGGTCGACGCGCTTCTGCGCCATGAAGCGGAAGCAGGCGGCCCTCCCATCCCGGCCATCCAAGGACTTCTGCA
>JBAZSR010000156.1:0-9340 GCA_041662295.1 Elusimicrobiota bacterium
CAGAATCGGATCGATCGCGACATAACCTTACGTCGAGGGATTGAAAATCTTCCGGGACACCCACGACGGCAGGGGATGGAAAGGGTTCCCCCTGAAGGATCGCCGCAACACGCACTTCTGCGCTATCGAGCGTTCAGAGAGAGGGTCCGCTCACCGGATTTTCCCCACATGTCGCCGTCTCGTGCCGGTGTTTCGCAGTCGCGCTCCGCTAAGTGACCGGCATTGACGCTAACCTTGGATTGAGCAGACCGCATACGCGGTCTGCCCTTCGCGGCAGCGGCTGCTCATCCATCCGTTATGCCGATAGCCTTGACAAGGTGAGTCACTTGTGATACACTATTGGTATGCCCACCAAGAAGCCCAGACTCATCGTAACCCTGGAGGCCGACCTCTACGCGAAGGTCAAGGCCATCTCCAAAACCAATGGCACCACCTTGTCCCTGGCGGCGCGAGACCTTATCAAAGAGGCCTGCGAGGACATCGAGGACCTCGGCCTAGTTGCCATGGCCAGGGAGCGCCTCAAGACCGGCAAGGGTCGCTGGGTCAAACACGATCAGGCCTGGAAATAGCCCCCTGTGTACGAAGTCCTTTACCATCCCCAGGTCATAGCCAAAGACATCCCTTCCCTCAACCGCGACATCAAAGACCGCATCAGGAAGGCCATCGAAAACAGGCTCACCCGCGCTCCCGCAGACTATGGCAAGCCTCTTCGCGGCGGACTCCATTCATTGTGGCGCCTTCGGGTAGGCGATTATCGCATTGTCTACCGCATCGAACAGAACCAAGTCAAAATCATTCAAATCGTCAACCGCAAAGACGCCTACAACGCCGGGATCTTAGAAGCTCGTCGGCGCAGGTGGTCACAATCCCATGCGCGGGTGCGGCCATCCACCGTGAACGTTCGGGGAGATAGGCAACAGAATTGTCGAGGGACATAGGTTACACGTATTGAGGCTTATTGCTTCCCGTATCGGCTCTCACCTACTACTCAGACGTCGCTGGGACACCATATGGACACCAAGGGGATTGAGGAGAAATCCTTTGGAAACAAAAACGACAGCCCGCCTTGGGCTGTCGTCGAGATACTAGGTCAGAAAACTGGAGCGGGCGAGGAGAATCGAACTCCCATCTCTACCTTGGCAAGGTAGCGTTCTACCACTGAACCACGCCCGCGTCATTCCTCGTCGAGGAACGCTTCCCGGACCCTTCGAAACGCGAGCCGATAAGCCGTCAAGGTAGCTGACTCGCAATGCTCCCGGGTCCGCTTCAAAGAACTGGCCCCCGGTGGCACTCAGAACCCGGAAGGCTCTGCACCGAGGGCCAAAACGAGGACGCCTGCCGGAACGTTCTGAGTGCGCGGGCAGTATACTACATTCGCGCGCGCAAATAACCGCGCGCGTATGGTGTCAGGTGAGTGCCAGGTGGGCTATCCGCCCTTGCCCACGCCGAGGTCCAGGGTGAACCTGACGGGCGCGTCCTCGTTCAGTGTGATGGGGCTTGTCACCTTCCCCTCAAGCCTCTCCCAGATGAACTCGATGGCCTTCATGTCCCCCGCGAGGGCGAGCTTGCAGACCTTCTTCACGATCTCCAACTCCGTCCGCTTGCCGTTCTCATCCCTCTGCACGAGCCGCGAGAGCAGCGCGCTCAGATTGGACTTGGGCCGCCCTCCCGGGTTGCCGCTCTTGCCCTTCTCGAACCTTGCCGACGGGTTTCCGCTCTTGCCTTTCTCGAATTTCGCCATGTCCTGTTCCTCCTGGTGTTCTCAGGGTGTTGCGTCTACCCCCTGGAAGGGGTGCGTAGCTTCCGTAAAGGGGTGCGTAGCTTTGGGTCTGCCCCCAAGCCGCCCTGCACATCGTTTGGAGCATGACCGGCCCTCCCCGGGCCTCCTGTCAGAAGCCCGCGCCAGGAACACGGCACCGCAAGCCGCGCAGGTCCTCTCCACCATCCTGGGCTGGTTCGCCATATCTATATCAGGCCGTCGCCGCGGGCTGGGAGGCCGCCTCAGGAAACAGGGCCAGCTGGTTCGGCATGGTCCCGGCCATGGTCCAGTAGGCCTCGGCCAGGGCGAGCTTGCGCCCGGTCCGGTTGACCAGGAGGGAAGCGTTCGCCATGAAGTCGGCCAGGCTGGCGGTCCAGATCGAGCCCGTCTCCGCGTCATCGAACAGCACGAGCTCGGCCTTCCCACGGAGCCCGGCCACGATGCGGTCATCCAGGGTCCACGCGGACCGGAGCCGGAAGAAGTGCCTGGAGCGCTTCACCCTGAAGTAGGCTATCTTCCCCACCAGCTTACCGATGCGCGGTCCGAACGGGAGCCGGATCCTGGGGCCCTTCTGCTTGCGTATGGTGGCGACCTCTCGCATGGTCATGGTCAGGCCTCCTCGGGCTCGAGGACGTTGGCCTGGAGCTCTGTGATACGCAAGGTCTCATCGTCCAGGGACAGGTCCACGGCAAGCCCGCGCTCCCCGTGCCGGTTCTTGGCGACGTTGGCCTCAAGGACCCTGCCCGTGCCCGGCTGTTTGGCCTTCGGCGCCCATAGGAGCACCACGGCGTCGGACTCCTGCTCGATGCTTGAGGACTCGGAGAGGTCGGCCAGCGTGGGCGCGTTCTCCTCACGGCCGTAGACGGCCCTGGAGAGCTGCGCCGCCAAAACCACGAAGACACCGCGGCGGCGGGCCAGGGACTTGAGCGACACCATGAAGGCCTTAATGCGGAGCCGCAGACTTTCCTCCCTGGGAAGCCGGCACCTGGTCAGGTAGTCCACGAAGACGACCTCAGCGCGGGAGGCGACCAGGGCGGCCTCGATGTCCTGGAGCGAGGGCTCGGGAAGGTCCAGGATGGATACGGGCATCTCGTGCATCCTGCCCATGGAGCCGGCGAGGGCAGCGGTGTGGGATGCGTCCAGGCGGCCCTTGCGGATCCTCCAGGCCTCCACCCCGCTCTCAACCGAGAGGTGCCGCAGGAACGTCTCCCGGGCCGTCATCTCGGAGCCCACGAACAGGCAGCGCGTCCCCTTGGCCGCGGTGAAGTGCATCACACCCAGCAGGAACAGGCTCTTGCCGATGTTGGTAGACCCGGCCACGGTCAGAAGCTCGCCAGGGGCGAAGCCCAGGCAGGCCGTGTCCAGGCCGTGGATGCCGGTCTGGTGAAGGCGCGGAGGCGTTGGGCCGGCCAGGCTGTCCACGATGTCCGACGAAATGTCCCGGCTGTAGACCAGGAGCGGGGGAGCTCCCAGCATCTCCTTCTGGCGCACCAGCTCCGAGAGAGCCGTGAGGTTCTCGGGGCACTGGTCCACCGACAGCCGGGAGGATGCGCTGATGATCTGGCGCTCGAGTGAGGCGCGGCGCACCACCCGGGCGTAGTGCTCAACGTGCGCGGCACTCACCACGACGCTGGAGCACTCCACCAGGTCGGCCCGGGAGATGCCCTCGGCGCCGGAACGGGCAAGCTCTGCCCCCACAGTCACGGCGTCCGGGACCTCGCGGCGGTCCGCCACGGCCAGGATGGCGCGGAAGGCCACGCGGTAGGCCTCCTGGTAGAAGTCCTCCGGGGTCAGCAACTCCCGGGCTACGGCCACGGCGCCGGAGGCCGGAGGGATGAGCATGGAGCCCAGGACGGCCTGCTCGGCGGTCTTATCGTTCGGCGGCGTCTTCGTCATGCGGCCTCCATGCGCTTCTTCCACGCGGCCATCTTGGCGTGGCCATCTTCGGCGGCGGGCCTGGGCCCGTTGCCGTTCCCATACTTGCCCTCTACGATGCGAGGGAGCTTGTTGGGGTTGAGAATGAAATCGAAGTCCGCGACCCATCCCCGGTCATTCTGGCCGGTGAGGAAGGCCGAGGCGTTCACCATGGCGAGCACGTCCCGCCAGAAGGCGGCCTCAGGATGGTCCTTCAGCCGCGCAAGCGCGAAGCGCCGGCGCTCCGGAGAGAGCTCCCGGGCACGGGGGAGGCGTGCGTCTGCAGCCTGGTTCCAGAGCTCCAGGAGTTGTTCCGGTCCAAAGCTGTTCTTGGGAGCAGGGAGGGATAAGGGACCTTTCTCTCTTTCTTGGTTATAGGAAAACCCGGGGTCTGTAGACCCCTCCCTTGGGGGTCTGTAGACCCCTGGGTCTGTAGACCCCGGGGTCTGTGGACCCAGGGCTAAAGACCTAATCCGATGCTTGTCGATGCCCAGGCAGCCCTCCGTATCAAGGCGGAGGATCCCGCGCTCGATCAGTCCCGCCCCCTTTCTCGCCACGCAGCGCCGGTCCGCGGCGATCTCTTTCGCAATCAGCCTCCAGGAGAGGGGCTTCTGCGTGAAGTGAGCGCCCTTGCGCCCGTAGCTGTTCCGCGCCGTCCAGAGAATAATCCGAAGCTCAATCCCGGTCAGGTCAATGGTGATGAGCGGTTCCATGAGCTCGTGAAAGACCCGGGTGTAGTGATCCGGCTTCTTGCCCGCGGGCGTCATGAGCTCCGCCCCGCGAACATCTGCCGCCACGCCCGACCGCCGCGCCTTCGCTTCCGTGTCTTCATCGAGATGAAAGCCGGGATGATGTCGGCCAGTGAAACCGGGCGGCCCTCGTCGGAAGGCTTGCGCGATTCTGAAACTGCGTGTATACTTTCCATCGAAGCTCCTTGAAGCGCCCCGGCCTGCCCAGGTTTAGGGGCGCTTTGTTTTCTAGATCCTCAGACCGCCCTCCTGGCATTGGACAGGTTGAGGTCGCCCGAGGACCTGGCGAGGTTGAGCGCCTCAATCGAGGCCGCCTTCATCTCGGCCGCCATCCCAGACATCATCCGGCGCAGGGAGTAGGAATCCCCGAAGTCGGCCCCGGTCACGTTGAAGGTCTGGTTGATGGTCGGGCCGCCGCCGCGTCCGAGCTCGTTGTTCGGGACGACGCTCCCGGACACGCTCGGGACGAACAGCTCGGGTCCGCGCTCGCCCACAATGTAGGGTTGGCCTGAGTATGCCGGGCCGCCCTTGGCCAGCTTGCCCATCATCGCCATGATGGACGCGAAGATGGTCGCTCCAGCCGCTATGCCGATGCCGATTCCGGCGAACGGGATACCCGCATGGGCCGCCGTGGCCTTTGCTGAACCGGTAGCCGCCGCCGCCGCGATCTCGGTCTTTGCCACGGCTAGGCTCCCCGCGGCCTGCTTGGCGTTGGATGCAATCGTTGCGGTCTGGACGAGCTGGATGCCTGTCAGCCGGGCCGCGGTTGCCGCCTGGACCCCTACGGCTTCCAAGCCGAACATCACCGCGTGCCTCGCCATGATGTCCGACAGGACCTGGAAGATGCCCTGCTGTAGGGTCTGCCACATCGTCGTCACGACCTGCTTTAGATTGGCCGTCCCGTTGGCAATGCCATCGAATAGCTGCTGGAAGCCCGACGAGAGAGCGTTGATGAAGGCCCCGGAATAGCCCTGCATCGTCTGAAACGACATGCCCCAGACCTGCTGGATGACCAGTGCCGTCTGCTGTGCTCCGGCTACGAGTGCGGCCTGCCTGGTCTCAAGCTCGTCCGCCATGAGGCGCATCTGCTCCATCTCAGCGGACAGACCGGAACCGAGGCCCGCTGAGGGAGCGCCTGCACCCGTTGGCTTCCCTGGGCTGGGAGCTTCGGCCATCGCGCCTTTGGCCTTGGCCCTGGCCGCAGCAAAGGCGGCGAAAGCGGCATCATGCGCCCTGACGAACTCACCGATAGCGCTCTTACCGGTCAGCCAATTCTTCGCCATCAGGACCGGACCAAGGGCCAGCTCTTGCATCTGAAGTTTCAGCGCGGCGAGCGCCCCGGAAGCGACTGCGACAGTCTCGGGGAGGTTCTTGTCCAGCCATTTCACCATCTGCTTCAGAGCGATTCCGAAATTCCCCTGCTCGAACACGAGGTCTGAGAAGTTATTCTTGAGCGACACCAGGGCGCCGCCCAAGGTGTCCCGCGCCGCGATGGCGGCCCCGCCGTAGGAAGTCTTGAGCTCATTGATGAGGATTGTCTGAGCCTCGGCGGTCCGGCCGGTCTCGGCCAGGTTCTTGATCGTCTTCTCCATCTCGTCATTGAGCGAGATGCCGGCGCGCCTGAGGCGTCCCAGGCCATCAGCAGGGTCATTCAAGGCCATCCCGATGGTCCTGGCCGCAGATACCAGGTCGGTCCCCGTTGCCGCCGAGTAGTCGATAATCGCCTTCTCCGCCTCCCGGAACACGACGCCGTGGACGTTGCGGAAGGCCAAGAGAGACGTCTGCATCTTCTTGATGGCCTCATCGTCGATGCCCGTGAGGTCCTGAAGCGCGGTGGCCTGGCTGGAGAGCTGGTCCGCTGTCCAGCCCGCGGCCTGCCCTGTAGCCCTGACAGCGTTGGACAGCATCGCCTGGGCACGCTCCGCTTCAATCGTCGCGTCCAGGACTTGCCGAAAGACGTAGGCCACGGAGATCCCGGCGAAGGCGGTCTTGATGGATTCCGCAATCCCCGCGAAATGCTGCCCTGCGCTGGAAGCCTGAGACTTCGCCTCGGCAATGTCCTTCTTCAGCCGCGCGTTGTCGGCTACGAGCTCGAGGACTGCCTTACCAAGTAATTCGTCTGCCATGTTTCTGCTCCTCGCTCACGAGACTTTTCCTGACGGAAAGAACTTGGCCATGGCATCCGGCAACGATGCCGCCTTGTTTGCGGCCATGAAGATGGAGAGCCGCTGCTGGTCGGTCAGACGAGCGAGGACCTCGTCCTCGATGCCGATTAACACGGCCTTGACCATCTTGCAGAGGACCTCATGGGCCTTCGCCGGGTCCTCGTCCAAACCAGCAACATCGAGCGAGGAGAGGCTCGGTTCTCCGCGTTTGGGGAAGGCGAGCTCCTGGAGGCTCCGGAGCTCATAGTCTTTCCCGAAGATGCGCACAAAGTCCCGCTGTGGAGCCTTGTAGCGATTGCCGCCGCGCTGAGGACCGTATCCCTGAAATCGGCGGCCCATACTACTTCTGCCTCCGGTATGCGTCCGCGATGTTCTCGGCCAGCTTGGGATAGACCACGGCCGCCGCGGGGCGCAGAAACGGGAAGGCTCGACGTAGTGATGTCCCGAACTCGATGAAGGCCGCGTAGACGATGGACGCGCTTCCCCACCTGCCCCAGACAGGACCGGAGCCGGACGAGCTCGCAGGATTGACGATCGACACGCTTCCCTCGAGGTGCGCTGTCCTGTTCTTGAACTCGTGGTTGTCCTTGGCGTAACGGACGCACTCGGTCATTGTCTTCTGGACGCCCACCGCGGCGGCCTTGCGGACCTTGCGCTCGATGTCGTCGCCGTGCCACTCGAACGTCGTCCGGCGGCTCATCGTCCCGCCTGCCTGCGGCGCTCGAGCTCGTGCCCTAGCCGCGCAACGTCCTCGGGCCTGAACAAGCGCCAATTCCCGTTTGTGCGGTCGCAAGGAATGCGTCCGCTGTCAGCCCAACGTATGAGGGTTCGAGTGCTCACGCCTAGCTGAGCCGCCGCGATCCCGGTTATCATCGTCCCCATAGCTCACCTCCTGATGGGGACTAGTATGGCAGGAAGACAGGCGTTCGTGAAGGACGCTATTTGAGGCCTAAATGCGTCCGACTCTAACGGGGGAGGTGCCTGGTGCTGTAAGGCGGGATGCGGTGTTTACGACGTAGGCGCTGGACCCTCTTCACAAGCGACTCCGGCTCTGCCAGGCCCGCGGCGTCGGCCTGGGCCGCGAAATTCCTGGGCCAAATGAACTCTGCTACCTCTCTGTCGGACTTTCCTCTCCCGATTTGGTTGAGCGCCACTTTCTCCAGCCTCGGGGTCCAACTCCCGTCGGGCGTCGTCGCTCCGGTGGAGCCCCCCTTCAAGCGCCCGAACATCGCGTTCACGACATCCACAAGGCTGTTGAACGCCTTGCGCCCAGCCATGTCGCGCGGGAAGTAGAGAGGGTCGAAGTATGGTTTTCCATGAACGGGCTGCCAGAGCTTTTCGACTAGCGTTCCCCATCTATCCAGGAATCGAGAGGATATTCTCTCCCTCTTGGTCGCGCTCTCTCGCGGAGCACGAAGGATGGTCTTGCGCTTCGGGAATCCCAACTCTCCCTTCTTGGTTGGAACCCGAACGTGCTTCATGGACCTTCGGAACGCCAATTCGGCGAGCCCTACCCTCTTGAGCTCAGAAAGAAATGCCTCGAACCTTGCCGGCACCAACTTATATCCACTCGGCGCGTTGACGTTGGGGAACCATCCGGTGATGGCCTTTCTATCCTTGGCGCTGACGATGGGAATGTGGCGCCCGGACTCATGGGGCCGCTCAATGAACACGCCGCAAAGAGGATCCTTCTTCGCCCATGAAGGCCGCGGCGTCCCAGAGATCGAGACGTTCACCACGGCCTTCTCTTTGGCCTTCTTCTTCTGCATTCTACCTCACGTCAACGGGCCTGTTTTCCAACTGCTCGGCCCTGGCAACGTCAGTCAGCAGAAACGGGATGCTTCCCTTGTCCGTCCTGACCCATACCTGATAGGCGTCGACCTTGATTATGGGCCCGATGGCGAACTTGCGCTCCTTCGACACGACCTTCCAGTGAAGGCCGATGCCTTCGGTCAGCTTCTGTCTGAGCATTGGGTCTTCGGACGTGATTATAACCGCCGCCAGAACCGCTGCCTCCGCGGGGTCAGAGCCTGGGGAGAGATAGACCATGGCCTGCTCGGGATGGAGATTGTAAGCGGCTCCGTCGACGAAATCGACGATTGTCCCAATGATAGGCAACAGGTTCAAGAAGATCCAGCCGGAATGCGTTGGAGTGACCGAGAGGCCCGAGGAGCGGTAGCCCTCGAGCTTGCATACGACATGGTGCTCGGCCCCCCGGTCCAGCTTGAGGAATCCTGGCGTGACCACGGAGGAATTCCCCGAGCGGCACTCTGCGCCACGAGGAGAGGAATCGACACGAACCTCCTGGCTGGTCCCGTGCATGATGGTCGCGCAACCGGACGCCGCGCACACGAGAACTGCCAGGGCGACAAACGTGATGCTCTTCATGTCTGACCTCCCGAAAACATGGCCGTCCCCCGCGAGAGGGACGGCCGAAATCGTAGGCGCTCGCGGACGCCCGGCCCGTTGGGGCCTCTGCTATTCTACCACGCTACCCGGTCTTCTTCTTGCTGTTCCTGGCCTTGAGCGCTTCGCCGGGACCTCCGACCTCGAGCTGCTTACACCAAGCCTTCAAGGTTTCGCGCCGGAATCGGATGCGCTTGCCAAGCCTGACGTGCGGGATCTGGAAGGTCTGCATGAGCGCGTAGAGCCCGGACCGCGAGATGGCGAGGAAGGCCGCGGCCTGGTTGATGGTCAGGAGCTCTGGGTCAATTCCCATGCGGGCCCTCGTTCCACCACCCGATGATGGGGCC
>JBAZSR010000157.1:0-9218 GCA_041662295.1 Elusimicrobiota bacterium
GGTAGGCGCCGGCGGCGTACGCCAACCAGCGGAACCAAGGTCTGGAGATCGGCTTTTTGGCGCTCATGGCTCATTCTAGCTCTTTCTCAGCCATCCGGCATTCAACCGGAAGGAATCGAAATGCTATCGTAGCCGAGGCGTCCCATCCACGAATGAGGGTTCCTATCTCGAATGCCTTGCCCCTTGGCTGCGAGCCCGCCTGCCCAGGCTGCAGGCACCGGACGCTCACGGCCGAAGAGAGCCTGTCCCAGAAGCAGGCCTATCTGGAGAAAACCCTCGCGGCCTGGGCCGATCGGATCGCGCCAATCATGCCCGCCCCGAGGAACCTCGGCTACCGCGAGCGCGTGAGCCTCAACGCGGACTGGGATAAGACCCTTGGCTGGCGCTTCGGCCTGGTCCGCCACCGCGACCGCAAAGACGAGTTCATCGCCATCCCGGATTGCCCTGTGCACGCCCGCGTAGTCAACGCTTGCCTCGCAGTCCTGGCCGAGGTCCTCCCCCCGCATCGCGAACTCCCACTCGCCTTCGTCGTGGTCTCCGGCCGCCAGCTCACCCTGATCGTGAAGGCCCGCGCTGCCGGCACTGATTGGGCGGCAGGGCTCGCCCCGCGCCTGGCCGCGCTCGGCTTCGAGGGCCTCTGGCTGCACTGCCACCCGGCCGCGGGCCGGAGGCTCTTCAACCGCTCCGGCTGGACCCTGCTCTGGGGCCTCCCGCGGTCGCTTGACGAGACCGGCAGCCTCTACGGACCGACCGCCTTCTCCCAGGTCCAGCCCGCGCTCCACAGCGCGGCCCTCTCCGCGATGAACAGCCACCTCGCTCCAGGGCCGGGCTCCCTGTTCGTGGACCTCTACTGCGGCACAGGCAAAGGCCTGGCTCCAGCGGTCTTGGCAGGAGCCTCCAGCGTGGGCGTGGAACTCTCAGGCGAAGCCGTCGAGTGCGCCACGGCTAACGCGCCAGGAGCCATTCTCCTGCGCGGAGCCTGCGGCCTTCGCCTGCCGCAGCTCGACTCCTTCCTCGCGGAACGGCCCGGCAGCCTGCGCCTGCTGGCCATGAACCCTCCGCGCAGCGGTCTCGAACCCCAGGTCCTGGCCTGGGTCAGCCGGATGAAGCCGGAACGGGCAGCCTATCTGTCCTGCAGCGCCGGCACCCTGGCCCGCGACCTCAAGGAGTTCGAGGCCGGCGGCCTCAGGGTCGAGCGCATCCTGTCCTTCGACTTCTTCCCCCTCACCCACCACGTCGAAGCCCTCGCCCTGCTGAGAAAGGCATAAAAAAGAGAGCCGCCCGCGCCTTGAAGACGCGGGCGGCTTGGGTGACTAGGGACTAGATCTTCCGGACGTTGCCGGCGCGCGGCCCCTTGTCGGACTGCTCGGTCGTGAACTCGACCGCCTGATTCTCGGCCAAAGTCTTGAACCCGTCACCCTGGATGGAGGAGTGATGGACGAAAAGATCCTTGGAACCGTCATCCGGCGTGATGAAGCCGAATCCCTTCTGGTCATTGAACCACTTCACTTTACCCGTAGGCATTGTCTTAGTATTCCTCTTGTGTTTGCGTCGTCTGCAGACATGCGTCTGTGTTTAGGGAAAGTTTCCTTTCCCTACGTATATTATACCATGAAAACGCCCAAAAAAACGAAGAGCCCCGGACTCCCGGGGCTCCCACGATGACGTCGTCTGACCGAACGTCTCGACCGACTTGCGACCGCGTCGACGAACGGACTACGAGCGACTCGACGAACAACCTGACGAATCATCGGCGTGCGACCGAAAACTTCGACGAATCACGACCGACCTTGTCAGTGTAACGGGATAACCGGATCCGCGCAAGGCCCAGACAGGACCCAGGTCAGCGCTTCGGCCGCAGCAGTTCCGCCAGCTCTTTGCGGCCCTTGAAATCCGCCACGTCCGCGGGCGTCGGCTTCTGCGGTTTGCGGTCGCGGGAAAAGCGGTCAACCTCACTGATGAAGCCCGGAAGCATGACGTCCATCCTGGCCTTCAGGTCGGCGCCATGGGCCACAAGCGCCTTCGCGACCTCGGTCCGACCGTTGAACGCAGCCACATGCAGGGGCGTCCACCCTCCGCCTGCGGCGGCGTTCACATCGGCGCCCTGCTTGAGGAGCAGTTCCGCCGCCAGAACCTGCCCGCTCTTGGCCGCGACGTGCAGCGGGGTCAAGCCAGCGGCGTCCTTCCTCCGGGCGAGGGACCGGTCATTGCCCAGCAATTCCTGCAGCAAGCTCGCGTCCTTCAGGCCGGCCGCGGCGAAGACATCCACCCTGCCCCCCCGGGCCAGGAGGAACTCGGCCACGTCCTCTCGTCCCTCCTCGGCCGCGATGCGCAGGGGCGTCCAGCCCAGCTTGTTGGGCTCATCCAGGGGGACTCCCCTCGCCACGAGCAGCTTCACGACCGCCAGCCAGCCGCCCCGGGCCGCGCTGTGCATCGGCGAATCCCCGACATTGTCCCGGGCCGCGATGTCCGCGCCATGACGGATGAGGAGAGCGATGATGGCCTCGTCGCTGGCCACGGAGAGCGGGGGCTGGCCGCGGTTATCCCTGGCATCCACCTTGGCGCCGTGAGCGAGCGCGAGCTCGGCCAGGTCGAAGTCGCGGTAGTTGGCAGCGAGGTAGAGGATCGTCCGGCCGTCGCTGTCGCGGGCCTCGATGTCGGCTCCCTTGGCCAGCAGGAGTTCCACGATCTCCTTGCGATGGGAACGGGTCATGGCATGGAAAGGCGTCCAGCCGTAGCTCGTCCTTGCGTTGGGATCCGCGCCCCTGGCCAGGAGACGCTCCACGATGCGGGGCAGGCCGTTCCGCGCCGCCTGGTGGAGCAGGGTCGTCCCGTCGCTCAATGCGGGCTTGACCGAGGCCCCGCGGTCCAGCAGGGTTTCGACGACTTCGTAGCGCCGGTCCGTCATGGCCTGCCAGAGGGGCGTCATGCCGTCCTGGTTGACCGCATCAATGGGGGCCTTGGCAGCAAGGAGCAGTTCCGCTGATGACCGGTCGGCCAGGTGAAGAGGCGTGCTTCCCCTGCTGTTCTTGCCATCGACCTTCGCGCCCCTGGCCAAGAGCAGTTCCGCGACCGTCCGCTGCCCGGCCCGGGCCGCGCTGTGGAGAGGGCTGGCCTCCCCGGCCAGCGAGCCCGGATCCACGGCAGCTCCCTTGTCCAGAAGGAACTTCACCAGCTCGAGGACGCCGCCCTCCGCCGCCACGGCCAGAGGCGACGGGCACGGGGTCCCGAAGCCGTTCACCGGCACGCCGTGGTCCGTCAGAAGCTTGGCCATGGCTAGGCTGCCCGCCTTGGCCGCCTTGCAGAGGAGCTGAGGGCCGAGGTACCTCATGTTGTCCATCTTCTGGCCCAGGAGCCATTCAGCCACGTCCACCCTGCCGGCCTTGACCGCCATCTCGAGGGCGTCCTCTCCCTCCCGGTACTGCTTCTTCGGGAACAGCTCCTTGACGGTCTCCAGCCGGCCCAGCCCGGCGGCGGAGACGATGTCCAAGCGCGCCCCCCTCGAGAGCAGGAAGGCCGCCATATCGTATCGCCCCGCGTTCACCGCTGACCACAAGGGCGTGAACCGCTGTTCCCAAGGCTTGGCTTGAGGACCTTCCCTTGGGACGTTGATGTCCACTCCCTTGGCGATCAGGAACTTGACCATCTCGAGCTGTCCCGCCGCGGCCGCGGCGTGCAGAGGCGTCCCATCCTGATGCTCGGAGTCGTCCTTGGCCAAGATGTCGGCGCCGTGGGCCAGCAGGATCTCGACGCCCTCCTTCCACCCGGCCCGGGCTGCGGCGTGCAGGGGCCTGCCGTCCGGATAGGTGCGCGTCTCGACCTTCGCCCCATGCTTCATAAGCAGCCTGAGGACCTCGGGGCTTCCCGAGGCCGCAGCCCGGTGCAAGGGAGTCGTCCCGTAGCCCACATAGTGGAAATCGACCTTGGCGCCATGCTCGAGCAGGAGCTTGACCATCACCGCGTCTCCCCTCCAGGCAGCAAGCCCGAGCGGTGAATCGCACGCCCTCACGCCCGTGAGCCTTACCCCTCTCGGGTCGAACGTCTCGCCCATCTTCGTGGGCACGTCGGCCATGGCCCCGTGAAGGAGCAGAAAGGCCGCGGCATCCTTCCTTGCGGCCACGACGGCCGCAATCAGCGGCGTCCGGCCCTCCGGGTCCATCTCGTTGACGGCCTTGGGCCGGGCGCTCACCAGCTCCTCGAGCAGCCGGACGTCCCCCTCCCGCGCCGCGCGGCACAGCTCGCTCTCCTGCGCCCGGCACACCAGGCCGGATGTCATGGCCAGGAGGAGCACGGCCAGCCCGGCGGATGGACGGAAGGGATGCCGGGGGATCATCTTGGCCGATGATACAACTTCAGAGGGCGGGCGGGAGGTGCGAACGGGATTCGAACCCGTGAATAACGGTTTTGCAGACCGTCCCCTTGGACCACTTGGGTATCGCACCGAAAAGCGGCAGGGCGTTCGTATTCTACCAATTTTTCCCGCAGGCGTGTCCGGCCCGAGCCCTTGAATAAGAATTTGTATTCCTCCGTCTCAGATGTGTAGAATGTAGGAAGACCCGTCCAGGAGAAAGCCATGCCCAAGAGCAGCAAGACCAAGAAAGAAGCGGCCCCCCAGGAACCGACCGGGACCAAGGGCATCACGGGCAAGTACGTCTACGACCCCAAGCTCGGCAGGGTCGTGAAGGTCTCGGACCGCATCCCCAAGGTCGCGTCCGCGAGCAAGAAGACCTTCGCCTGCGGGGCGGACTCACGCTCCGAGAGCCTGCCGTGCGGCCAGGGCGGGTGCGGGGGCGGCTCCTGCGGTCTCGGCGGATTGGACTAGAGGCAGACCCACTGCCCGAGTGAAGCCCCGCTTCCTCCTCGAATACGCAGGCGTCCGGCTCCTCGACGTCATCCTCTCCCTCCTGAGCTGGGAGTCCTGCCAGGCCTTCGGCGCCTTCATCGGCAGGACAGCGGCGCTCTTCGGCCGCACGCGCTGGGCCATGACCGCAGCCAATGTCGCAGCCGCCTTCCCGGATAAGTCCCCGCAGGAGCGCGAAGCCATCGCCCTCCAAGCCTGGGAGAACGCGGGCCGCATCGCGGCCGAGTTCTGCCGAAGCAGGCATCTTTCCAAGGAAGAGCTCTTGAAGATCGTGCGCTTCGAGAACCTCGACCTCGTGGACAAGACCGTGGCTGAGGGCAAGGGCGTGCTCTACAACATCGGGCACCTGGGAAACTGGGAGACCGGCGGCGTGGCGTTCACGGCCAAGGGCTACCACCTCGGCGTGGTGGGCAGGGTCATGAGAAACCCGATCCTGGACCGCTGGATGACGGAGACGCGCTCGCGCTTCGGAGAGCAGGTCTTCAGCCACCGCAACCCGTTCTTCCAGGTCGTGCGCTGGCTCAAGGCCGGCAAGGGCACGGCCATCCTCATCGATCATAACCTCTACCAAGGCGGCATCTTCGTCCCCTTCTTCGGCCGGCCGGCCGCGACCTCGACGTTGACCGGCCTGCTCGCGGTCAAGCTCGGCTGCCCGATCCTCTCGTCGCGGGTGAGGAGGGAGGGCTCGGGCCTGGTGGTGAGCTTCCACGGCCCCTTGCGGGCGGACCCGGAGGCGGACCCGGAGCAGGAGGCGGAGCGCCTGACCCGGGAGATGACCGCGACCATCGAGAGCTTCATCCGCCAGCGGCCCGGGGAGTGGCTCTGGGGACACAACCGCTGGAAAAGGACGCACGAGGCCTTGCCCTCATGAAGAGGAAGTTCCGCGTCGTGCTGTCGGGCAGGCTCCACCGCTTCGAGGCCAAGGCCGTCGCGGACGAGGCCGTGGAATACCCGGGTTGCTACGAGCTCATCGCGATGGAGGGCGGCAAGCCCGCGGTGCTCTTCGTGGGCTTCGCCATGGACTCCATCCGGACTTCGCTCGAGGCGCATCTTGCGGGCGCCCTGAGGCCTTCCCCGCTGGAACTCAGGGAGGCCGGGAGCGAGCTCTTCTTCGAGTTCGTCTCCTCCTCGGACATCGATTCCAAGGAAGAGCACAAGGACATCGCAGGGGCCCTCATCGCCAGACACCTGCCGCGTTTCAACGCGGGGCCGCTCCCCTCCACCGGGAGATTCGCTGAAGTGGAAGTGGAGGAGGTCTAGGTGTCAGGCCAAGCGGAAGTCTTCCTTCATAATGGAGAGCACGAAGTGGGTGTTGGTCCTCTCCACGAAGGGCAGGGCCAGGATGGACTTGGTGAAGCGGGAGAGCTCCTCGCGGGACTTGAACTTGGCGATGACCACGGCGTCGGTCTGGCCCGTGACGTCGTAGACGGCCAGCACGTTGGGCCGGCTGGCGATGTGCTTCTCCATCTCCACGAGCTTGCCCTTGGACACCGTGATATCCATGACCACGGCCAGGCCGTAGCCCAGCTTCTCGTGGTCGAGCACCGCGGCGTAGCCGCGGATGACGCCCCTCTCCTCGAGCTCCCGGACTTTGGCGATGACCGTGCCGGCGGAGACGCCGAGCTTCTTGGCGAGCTCCCGGTAGGAAGCGCGGGCGTCCGCGACCAGCTCCTTGACCAACATGTGTTCTAATTCTTCATTCATTATTAGACCCTTGACAATATTTCAATCATCTTGTACACTATTTGTGCAGTATTATAGCTCGGATTCGGTCATTTGTCAATCCCTGGAGGCTCCATGGCGAACCACCTGACAGGCAGGCCCTTCCCGACGGAAGCGAAGCTCCCCCACACCAACGGCCACCAGCCGGGCGGCTTCGCGAGCCAGGCCAACGAGAAGGTGTCGGACTACTACGCCTGCAACGTCTTCAACTCGAAGACCATGCGCACCCTGCTCCCGAAGGAGACCTTCCGGCACGTGGAGGAGGCCATCCTCGAGGGCACGCCGCTCAGCGACGAGGCCGCCAACTCCGTCGCGTCCGCGATGAAGACCTGGGCCATGTCCAAGGGCGCGACCCACTACACCCACTGGTTCCAGCCCATGACAGGCCTGACCGCGGAGAAGCACGACAGCTTCATCGAGCTGACTTCCGACGGTGGGGTGCTCGAGGCCTTCACGGGCAAGGCGCTGGCGCAAGCCGAGCCCGACGCTTCGAGCTTCCCGAGCGGAGGCCTGCGCACCACCTTCGAGGCGCGCGGCTACACCGCCTGGGACCCGACCTCCCCGGCCTTCATCATGGAGACCCCGGGAGGCGCGACCCTCTGCATCCCCACGGTCTTCGTGTCCTACAACGGGCTCTCGCTCGACAAGAAGACGCCGCTGCTGCGCTCCATCGAGGCCATCAACCGCGCGGCCCTCGACATCCTGGCCTATTTCAAGGTCCCGGCCCGCCGCATCTCCTCCCACATGGGCGCGGAGCAGGAGTACTTCCTCATCGACAAGGGCTACTTCGACCGCAGGCCCGACCTCCTCATGGCCGGCCGCACGCTCCTCGGCGCCGCCCCGCCCAAAGGCCAGCAGCTCGAGGACCACTACTTCGGCAGCATCAAGGAGCGCGTGTTCTGCTTTATGACCGACGCGGAGCGGGAGCTCTACAAGCTCGGCGTGCCCGTCAAGACCCGGCACAACGAGGTGGCCCCCAACCAGTTCGAGGTCGCCCCGATCCACGAGGAAGCCAACGTGGCCGTGGACCACAACCAGCTCGTCATGGACGTCTTCGAGCGCGTGGCCCTGCGCCACGGCCTCGTCGCGCTCTTCCACGAGAAGCCCTTCGCCGGCACCAACGGCAGCGGCAAGCACATCAACTGGTCGCTGGGAACCGACACGGGCGTCAACCTCCTGGCCCCGGGCGAGACCCCGGACGAGAATCTCCGCTTCATCGTCTTCCTCGTGGCCGCGGTCAAGGCCGTGCACGACCACGGCCGGCTCCTGCGCGCCTCGGTGGCCTCCTCGGGCAACGACCATCGCCTCGGCGCCAACGAGGCGCCTCCCGCCATCATGTCGGTCTTCCTCGGCGAGTACCTCGCCAAAGTCCTCTCCGACATCGAGCGCGGGGCGCCGACCAAGGAGACGGACAAGGAGTGGCTGAACCTCGGCATCGACAAGATCCCGCCGGTCCTCAGGGACAACACGGACAGGAACCGCACCTCGCCCTTCGCCTTCACGGGCAACAAGTTCGAGTTCCGCGCGGTCGGCTCCTCGTTCAACTGCGCCTTCCCGCTGACCGTCGTCAACGCCATCGTGGCCGGGACCCTGCGGCAGATGAAGCGGGACATCGACGAGCGGCTCAAGGCCAAGAAGCCCTTCAAGGCCGCGATCCTGGAGGTCCTGCGGCGCTATATCAAGGAGAGCAGGAAGGTCTGCTACGAGGGAAACAACTACTCCGGGGAGTGGGAGCGTGAGGCCGCCAAGCGCGGTTTGCCCAACGTCAAGACCACGCCCGAGGCCCTCGAGGGGCTCGTGCTCAAGGAGTCCGTCGCCCTCCTGGACGGCCTCAAGATCCTCAGCCGCGAGGAGGCCCACTCGCGCTATCACATCGAGCTCGAACGCTACGCCAAGGACCTCGACATCGAGGCGCGCCTGCTCATCGAGATGACCGAGACCCGCGTGCTTCCGGCCGCGTTCACGCACCAGGGTGAGCTGGCGAAGTCCATCTCCGCGCTCCGGGAGGTCCTGCCCAAGCACGGCTCCCTCCGGAGCCAGGAGGCCCTCCTCGACGAGGTGGCCGGCCAGATCGGCGCGGCCCGGGAGGCCGTCAGCCGCCTGAGGAAGTCCATGGCCGCGGCCGAGAAGGAGGCCGAACCCCTGAAGAAGGCGCTGGCCTACTGCCACGAGGTCAAGACCAGGTTCGCCATGCTCCGGCGCTCGGCGGACAACCTCGAGGCCCTGGTCCCGGACGGGCTCTGGCCCCTGCCGAAATACCACGAGATGCTCTTCCTCATCTGACATGAACGGCGACAAAGAAGAACGCGGGGCGGCCGGAGGCTGTCACGGGGCGGGCGCGGCCGGCCGCAAGCCTCACCTGGTCCGCCTGCCCGGGGTCAGGAACATCCTGGCCGTGGGCAGCGGCAAGGGCGGGGTCGGCAAGTCCACGGTGGCGGTCAACCTCGCGGTGAGCCTCGCGCTCGACGGAGCCAAGGTCGGGCTCCTGGACGCGGACATCTACGGCCCGAACCTCCCCCAGATGATGGGCATCGGCAAGTACGCGCCCAAGGCGGGCGCAGACGAGAAGCTGGAGCCCCCCACGGGCTTCGGCGTCAAGGTGATCTCCATGGGCCTCTTCGTGGAGACGGATTCC
>JBAZSR010000158.1:0-9117 GCA_041662295.1 Elusimicrobiota bacterium
CGGTCGGCAGGGGGGCGTTCATCGTCACTGCCCGCGCAGAGACCCGCGGGTATGACTTCGTGTCTCGCGTCTTCGCCCCTGGGGAGGGCATCGACGAGGACCCTGTCACCGGCTCGGCGCACTGCTGTCTGGGGCCCTTCTGGCGGGAACGGTTCGGCAAGGATGACTTCACGGCGTTCCAGGCCTCGGCCCGCGGCGGGGTCGTCAAGGTCTCGGTCCGCGGGGACCGGGTCCTGCTGGGGGGCCGCGCCGTGACCGTGTTCCGGGGTGTGTTCCTCCATCCCTGAGCAAGGGGCATTGACGGCAATGCGGCCGTCGGGTATACTGACGCATCCGATCACGGGAGGAGCTATGGGACTCGAGCGCGAGCAGATATCCAAGGTGACGCCGATGGGCCTGGATTTCGTCCAGTTCATCCAGGGGATCGCCGCGAAGTGCAATCTCAACGTCCAGGTCAAGGGCCCGGACTTGGTCGTGGTGCCCTGGGATTTCGGAGGCGGGCGGCTTCAGAACACCTTCATCCGGCCCATGGGGCAGACCGGGGCCGGGCATCTCATCATCGGCTTCTTCTCACCCTGCATGAAGGTCGTGACCGGGGCGGAGGTCGACCAGAAGACCGCGGTCGAGTTCCTCCGCAAGAACGCGCGCATGCCGCACGGGTCCTGGGCCATCGCGAGCGTGCAGGGCGAGGAGTACCTCGGGGTCCAGGACACCCAGATCGCCCAGACCATGCAGCCCGACGAGTTCAACGCATCGGCTGTCGTGGTGGCCAAGGTCGCCGACGACTACGAGAAGCAGACCGGCAAGGACGTCTTCTAGCCGCGTGGCCGTCGTCATCGAGGACCTGACCTTCCTGGACAGGGGGCGGGTCGCGGCGCGCAACTGCCAGGTCAACCTGACCACGTGCTGCAGCCGGCGCTGCCTCTTCTGCCCCCAGTCCTCGGGCCGGGCCGGACTCCCGGCCGGGGCAGTGGAGTCCGGCCTACGCGCCTACGCCCGGCGGCGCGGCCGGGTCCTGCGGCGCACCGAGCTCATCCTGACCGGGGGCGAGCCCGCGTTCTCGCCGGACCTCCTGCCCGCGGCCCGGCTCGGCCGGGACCTGGGCTTCCGGTCCATCACCCTGCTCTCGAGCCCCGCGCCCTTCGCGGACGCGGATTTCGCCCGTTCGGTCCATCGGGCCGGGGTGGGGAGGCTCTTCCTCTCCCTTCATTCCTGCCGCCCCGAGGTCCACGACCTGCTGACGGGCGAGAAGGGGGGCTTCGCGGCCGCGGTCGAGGGCCTCTCCCGGTGCCTCCGCATGGGCTTCGAGCATGTGACCTGCAACATGGTGCTCACGAAGCTCAACTGGCGGGACATCCCGGCCACGGCCCGCTTCCTCGCAGGCCTCAAGCGGCGAGCAGGGCCGGGCCCCTCACCGGCCCTGTTCGTCTCGACCATGGAGGAGAACCCGTGGTGGGACAGGCTCAGCGTCCCTCACTCCCGGGCCGTCCCCGGCGTCCTCCAGGCGGTCCGCGAGGGCCGCGTCCCGCTCATGAGGTTCATGGGGGACTGGGCCATGCCCGCGTGCGTGGGAGGTCTCGCGTCCCGGGCCCCCGGCCTCATCCCTTTGGGGAGGATGGACTCCCGGACCTGGCGGGCGCCCGAGGGCTGGGCGCCTGCTGTCCTGCCTTCGCCTGAGGCCTGCCGCCGGGTGAAGGCCCTGCAGTGCCGACGGTGCGCCCTCGACCGGGTCTGCGGAGGCTTGAGCCGCGTCTATGCCGAGCGCTACGGGGTCGACGAGCTCTCCGCCTTGGCCGGCCCCTTGCCGCGGGCGGGCCGCGGGCAGGTCTTCATCGTCTAGTTAATGTATCATCCGAAGGACATGGTCTTCCTGTTCGGGCGGTCGAGCGCCGAGGAATGCGGCCGCATGCTGGCCGCGCACGGCCGCAGGCTCCAGAAGCGCTGGGGCCGCTGGTCCTTGGTCCCTGGCCCGGCCCTGGGCATCGCGATCGACGACCCGGACTTCCTCGCGGACCGAAGAAGGGCGCTAAAGCTGCTCGCGCTCCTGCGGCGGCCGCCTTTCCACGTCACGGAGATGAAGGCGGCCGCAGGCTCGCTCTTCAGGCCGGGCGCGGGCGGGCCGGACCAGGAACTCCTCGACGCCTTGAGCCCCGAGGTCTTCGCGCCCAAGGCTGGGGGGAGGGCGTCCGGCGGAAAGGGCCTCATCCTCGACGCCGGGAGCTTCCCGCGGGACCTCGTAAGGGTCGAGCGGGTCGTGTCAGGGCTCGCCCTCGGGCGCGTTCCTGTCCGGGTCCTCGTGAGGCTGGGAAGCGCGTGCCGGACCGTGGAGGACCTCCTGGAAAGCCTGGTCGGGATCGCGAGGCTCGGAGCCCTCTCCGGCGGGACTCTGGCCGTGGAGGCGCTCTTGTCCGGGACGTCGCCCCGCGACCGCGACCTCCGAGAGCTTCGCGGCCTGGTCCCCTCAGGGGGGGGCGCGGACTGGCCCAAGGTCCTCGACGCCGTCCTGCTCGCGGCCCTGCTCCGATCCGAGGAGTCCCTTCTCAGCGGCAGAGATCTCGTCCGGGGACACCGGCTGGCCGCCGCGGTCGAGCGGTTCAAGGAATTTCAGGAGCTCCGGTCAGAGACATGAGACTCAGGGACCCGAAGGAGAACCTCCAGCTCTTCCTGACGCGGCGCTGTCAGCTCCGGTGCCGGTACTGCGGGCTGCGCAAGGGCAGGGCCGACATGGGGCTCAAGACCGCTCTTCTCGGCGCGGACTACCTGCTCCGTTCCCGCAAGGAGAATCTGGTCCTGGAGTATTACGGAGGGGAGCCCCTGCTGGCCTTCGACGTGATGGCTGAGACCACGGCCCATGCCTGCCGCCGGGCGGTCCGCCTGGGCAAGGAGATCTCCTTCTATACGGCCACCAACGGCCTCGCGCTCGACGACCGCAAACTCGCCTGGATGGCTGAGAACCGCTTCTTCATGGAGCTCTCCATGGACGGCGGCCGGGAAACGCACAACTCCCAGCGGGTCGGGCCCGGCCGCGGGCGGGACTCCTTCGAGGCGGTCCGCGCCTTGATCGGCAAGGTCCGGGCCTCGGGCGTGGACTGGGGCGTGCTCATGACCTGCCACCCCTCCAACGCCTGCCGGCTGGAAGCGGACTTCGAGCTCCTGCTGGACCTGGGCGTGCGCTCCTTCGACCTGAACTACGCCTTCGCCGCGGAGTGGACCTTCCCGGCGCAGGACGCCTATTTCAAGGGGATGCTGGCTGCGGCGCGCCGGCGCCGGGAGGACATCGCGGGGGGGAAGATCCGCATCGGCAACCTCTGGCCCGTGGCCGAGCCCGCGGTCATCAACGGCCAGCTCACCGTGGACACGGACGGCACGATCCGGCACTTCAACGAGTGGATGTTCGAGGCTGTCCCGGCCGGCCGCGCGTCCCCGCTCGGGTTCGGGAACGTCCATGACAAGTCCGACATCAACGACGTCTACCTCGGCCGGTTCCACTCGGCGTACGGGATCCTGAGGATGTACGAAGGGGCCCCGCGGACGCGGAGGCTGATCCTCAACAACATCGCGGCCGGGTACAGGTTCAAGAGGTTCTTCACATCCCTGAGGGGGTGGGTCGACGCGGGCTGCGCTGGCCGCTTCGCCCTTCCTCCGGCAACGCCGGAGTGGCGGCTCGCCGGGGCGGCTGGGCCGAGTCCCTCCTCGATAATGTTAGAATAGCGCCATGTTCATCGTCCTCGAGCCGGGCGCGGGTAAGGCCGACCTCCGGAGGGTCCTGCGGCGGGTCGAATCCTTCGGGTGCAGGGGACGGATCCTGCCGGACGCCGCGCATCCCTCGGTGATGGTGGCCGGGGACTCCTCGGCCGTCGACCCGTCCTGCGTCGAGGTCCTCCCCAGGGTCAAGCAGGTGCTCGTGCTTGGGGGCGGCGCAGTCCGGCCCCGGGGCGACCGGCGCGCCGGCCCCATCGTGGTCGAAATCGCGGGCGGCAGGGTCCGTGTTGGCGGGGACCGCTTCATTGTCATCGCCGGACCCTGCGTGGTGGAGAGCGAGAAGGCCGTGCTGCGCATCGCCAAGGCCGTGAAGGCGGCCGGGGCGCACCTCCTGCGCGGGGGCGCTTTCAAGCCGCGCACCTCGCCCTACTGCTTCCAAGGGCTGGGAGAAGAGGGGCTCAAGATCCTGGCGGCGGCGCGCGCCGAGACAGGCCTTCCGATCGTGACCGAGGCGCTCGACCAGCGCTCCCTCGAGCTCGTCTACGAGTACGCGGACCTCATCCAGATCGGGGCCCGCAACATGCAGAATTACGCCCTTCTTAAGGAGGCCGGCCGGCTGAAGAAGCCCGTCATGCTCAAGAGGGGAGTCTCCGCGACCGTCGACGAGTGGCTGATGTCCGCGGAGTACGTCCTTGCCGAGGGCAACAAGGCCGTCATCCTCTGCGAGCGGGGCATCCGGACCTTCTCGGGCCACGCCCGCAACACCCTGGACTTGAACGCCGTCTGCGTGGCCCGGGGATTGAGCCCCCTGCCGGTGCTTGTGGACCCAAGCCACGGCACGGGCCTCCACGACGCCGTGGTCCCCCTCGCCCGGGCGGCCGCGGCCCTGCCGAGCCACGGCATCATGGTCGAGGTCCACGACCGGCCCCAGGAGGCGCTCTGCGACGCGCCCCAGGCCCTGCGGCCTGCCGAGTTCGCCGGCCTCATGCGCGACATCCGGGCCCTGTCCCGGGTCTGCGGCTACCGGCTCTAGGCCGCGGCCGCGGGCTTCTTGGCCCCGTAGAGGTAGGGGCGGTCGATCCTACTCTCGAGCTCCTTGAGGAGGTCCGGCAGTTCCTTGCCTTCGCGCGCCGCGATGAGCCGGCCGAAGGCCAGGGACATGGAGAGGATGGCGTTCATGCCGAGGTTGGCCTTGCGCTGCATGACCTTGATCCGGGCCTCGTCGGACGCGTCGCGCGGGACCTTGCCGCGCTTGGCCGCGAGCTCGAATTCGGCCTCGAGCAGGGCCCGGTCGATGTCCACGAGGCCCCCGAGCTGGCTCAAGCGCTTGCCCATGAAGCGCGGCGCGAGGATCTCCTCGACGTTGGCCACGGCGTTCAAGCAGCCCTTGCCCTCGTAGCGCTTGGCGCGCATCCAGAGGCCCGCTAGCTCGTCGTCCTTGAGGGAGGAGATGGTGTCGGCCTTGACGTCCCGGTCGAACGCGAAGTTCTGCTCCCTGCCGCGGGGCTTGAAGAGGGCCGGGTACTTGCGCGTGAGCGGCCCGGCCTCGACGATGCTGTCGGTGAGGTGGATGGCCTCGTCCTCGCCGGCCGAGGTTCCCAGCGGCGTGGCCGCGGAGAACTTCATGCCGTTGTCGAGACGGATGATGACGCCGACCGTGGGGATGCCGGCGTTCGTGGGCTCCTCGTGCGCTGTGATGTCCGTGATGACGAGCTCCGGGTCGATCCTTTTGGTGATGCGGTTGCCCTTCCTGGCCAGCTCGATGAGCTCCACGATGCGGCCGTACTTGATGAGGCGCTCGGTGTTGGAGCCGCCGCCGCACTTCAAGCCCAGGGCCCCGACCGCAAAGCCTATGTCGGCCTCCATGACCTCGTTGGGGGACTTGGAGCGGTGGGACACGACCAGGGCCAGCCCCTTGTCCTTGGCCGCGCGGGTCGCCAGCAGGGTCTCGCTCATGGTCCCGATCTGGTTGGCCTTGATGAGCGCGGTGTTGATGAGCCCGTCTTCCGCGGCGCGGATGATGTTGGTGTCCTTGGTGGTGACGAGGTCGTCGCCGATGATGAGGATGTCCTTGCCCATCTCGGCCATCAGCATCTTCCAGCCCTCGTGGTCGTCCTCGGCGAAGGCGTCCTCGATGGAGACGATGGGGTATTGCTTGACCCAGCGCTTGTAGAGCTCGACGAGCTCCTCGGTGCTCATGACCTTGGGGTCCTCGGCGCGCCAGAAGAGGTACTGGCCGACCGCGTCGGCCTCGCCGGTCTGTTCCCGGTAGGCCTTGGAGAGCTCGCTGGCCGCGGGGTCCATGGCGAGCACGACGTCGCGGTCCGGGACGAAGCCGCACTCCTCGATGGCCTGGACCGCCACGCGCAGAGCCCGCTCCTCAGGGAGGATGTCGCAGTCCTCGCGCGTGAAGGAGGCCACGACCCCGCCTTCCAGGCCGATGCCCACGAAGTTGAGGCCCTCGGAGTCCTGGATGATCTGGATGACGCGGCTCTGGAGGGCGTTGGTGATGCGCTGGGCCTCGATGTAGTCCTTGGCGGCGAGCGGGATGAACATCAGCTCCTGGAAGCTCAGGTTGCCGCCCATCTCCTCGGTGTGCCGGCCGCCCATGATGGAGTTGCGGAACTCCCAGGGCGCGAACACGATGGTCCCGTCCGGGAGCTCGACCTCCTGAAGGCGGTGCACCTCGAGCTTGCGCTTGAGCTCGGAGGGCTGGACCGGGCTCCAGCGGAAGTCTCCCTTGCCGCCCCGGCCCTCGGCGCGGACCGCGTCCTTCTTGCGGCCGGCCTCGTCCTGGCGCTCCCTGAAGGCCTTGTATTTCCCGGCGTCCGCGATCATGAAGTCGAGCATGGCCACCACGCCCACGGCGGAGAAGAAGCGGCCGATGTAGACGCAGAGCTCCAGGAGCCGGTCGGAAGGCTGGCTGGCCGGGCCGAAGGACATTCCGAGCCACGGGCCGACGAAGAGGCCTGATCCGATGAGGACGAGGCCCAGGGGAAGCGTGGCCCAGCAGAGCTTGAGGCTCGCGGCAGGCCCTGCGGCCGAGACCGCGAGGTTCTGGGATTTCACGCTGGGGTGGAAGGAGCCGGCCTCCAGTGTGACGCCCTTGAAGGCGCCCCAGGGGATCTTCAGGAACATCTCGAGATGCCACAGCCAGCGCTCCCCAACCGGAGAGGCGAGCTTCTTCTGGGCCGGCTCGGCCAGCTCGGGGCGGAGGTTGTTCGTCCTCACCGCGGCGAGGTAGTGGCCCATCTCATGGACCGCGATGTTGATGTGCCAGGCCGCGTACCAGATGAAGGTCGAGATCACGACCTCCCAACTCAGGAACATCTGGCGCAGGACCTCGCTCCGGGTGCCGATCTCCCTGGTGATGCTGATGAGGGAGGTCAGGAAAGCAGCGTGAAAACTGACCAGCTTGTGGTTGGCGATGATCCAGCCGCGGTCCAGCTTCATGGTCACCCCGTGCGCATGCGAGATTCCCGTCGGACCCATTGTATCAAATGGTCCGGGAACGTCAGCGGCACCGGTCAATGCCCTCGCGCTCAGGGGTGGGCGGGAACGGCGTCCCAACGGGAGGCCCGCTGGAAACCGCTGACACCAACCCGGTCGGCAAGGGAAGGGTCGTCGATGAAGGGGTTGCGGTTGCCCTGGAAGCGCTCGACCGCGCTGTTGCGCTTCTTCTCGAGCTCGTCCGGGGGAAACGACCTGTTCCAGCGCAGGAGCATCTCGAGCTTGGAGTTCCAGAAGGCCTGGCTGTCGACGCCGTTGGTGATGTTCCGGTCGTAGTAGCGGGTGTAGAAGTAGAGCACGGCCCTGGCGACCCTGCCCTTGGCCGCGTCCGGAGGCTCGAAGACGCCCCCGCCGGCCTTGGCGCCGCCGTTGTTCCGGTATTCTCCAGATCCGCGGACCTCGCCGAAAGGCATGCTGCCCCGCACCCCGTTGGGGTGGATGAAGGTGGCCAAGAGGTGGTGCAGGTCCGACTTCATGGGCAGACGCTTGGAGAAGAAGGCCTGCGGCCAGGTGTGCTCCACGTTCATGCCCTTGCTGTCCACGAAGCCGTCGGCGTTCTGGTCTCCGGACTCCCGGTAGTCGGCCCCTTCCGTGCTCGTGCCTGGGACGAAGACGCCGGAGTAGGCGTCGACTACGCCCCGGCGCCCGTTTCTTTCCACGCTGTCCACGACCGAGAAAAGCTGGTTGGAGGCTTCCCCGTACTCGTGCTGGCGGAACCCCCGGCCGCTGAGCTCGTGGAGGGAGGCCAGCAGGCCGGCTCCTGACTCGGCTGCGAGAGGAGGGAGGGGGGCTGGCGCGAACCCCGGAGGAGTGATGACTGCTGGGGGGCCTGGCGCGATGGCGAGAAGAGACTCGAACACCGGGCACTCACGCGGGGCGGCTTGGCTGGCCGCGGCGACAAAGAGGAATAGGAGTGCCCAGGCCGGCCGTCGGGCAAGGCTCATGATCCCATAGTGTTCCGGTATCGCGGGGTTTCTTCCCGGGTCTCTGGGCCCAGGCTGGGCTGGGCCTTTCGGCCTATTTGTCTGGGTTCGGGGAGGACTCGAGCTTCTTGCGGGCTTCCTCGATGAGCTTGCTGGTCCTGGCGGAATTCCTGATGCTGGAGGCTTGCTTGAGGAACTTGAGCGCGTTCTCGTGGTCGCCTTGCGCTGTAAGACAGATGCCCAAGCCTTCGTGGGCGTCGCCCACGGTCCGGTCCGTGAGCCCGAAGTTGGAGGCCAACAGCAGAGCGTCGCGGTAGAAGTCAGCGGCCCGGGCGGTCTTGTTCTCGAAGAGCGCGACAAGGCCCATGCGCTCTAGGTAGCGCACTCGGAGCCGGTCGTCCGGGCCGAGCAGGGCCGCGGCCCTGTCTAGGGCGGCTTTCGCTGATGTGAAGTCGCGGGCAAGGATGAGGCGGCTGGCCTCCTCGAGATACTGGCCCGGCTCCTTGAACACGCTGATGGGCGGGGGGAAGGCCGGCTTTTCCACGTCAAGGGACCTGGTAACCTCTGTGCCTGCAAACCTCATGGGCTTCTTGAAGTTCAGGGGCGTACTCTCCTCCTGGCCCCACATCAGGGTCATGCCTGCCCGGTGGCTCACGCCGAGGCCGCCGTAGGGCACGATGGCGTAGTCCACGGCCAGCCCCTTCCAGGTCCAGCCCAGGCCTGCCGTGATCCCGATGTCCGCTTCGTTCCTGCCGTTGTAGCCCATGCGCAGGGCAAAGCCCTTGACCAGCCGGACCTCGAGGCCTGCCGCGGGCTTGGGCTCGTCCTGGGTCTTCTTGATCAGGTCAGCCGAGAGGGTGAAGTGCTCGCGGGTGACGCTCAAGCCTGTCCGGAGCAGGATGGGGAGTTTCTCGCGGACCGCCAGGGCCGAGGCCTCGGGACCTGCGTTCTGCATGACTAGGCCGAAGGCCCAGCCTGGTGC